>CAZJQN010000001.1:0-1387 GCA_964548125.1 uncultured Bacteroidales bacterium
CCATCACTGGTACATCGGTAACCAACTTTTATGATTTAACCGTATCGCCCACTTCCAGCCTTACTGTAAACAACAGTTTTACCGTTAACCGGAACCTCACTATTGAAAGCGGCAGCCTCGTTCTGGGGAATAAAAGGGTAACCCTGCTCGGTAATCTTTCTGTTGAAGGGTCTTTTACCGATGATAATGTCAGCGGAGGAGTTCTTCTGCAGGGAACATCGCAACAGCAGATTGAAGGCAACGGACAGTTTGGAAGAGTTGAATTAAATAATGGTTCCGGAGCACGTTTATTGAGCAATATCAACATGCAGGGTAGTCTTATTCTTACCAATGGTATTCTGGATATTGCATCCTGGCAACTAACCCTCGGAACTACAAGTGATATTGTCGGGTCATTCAGCTCAACCCGGATGATACGTTGCGATGGTGTTCTGAGCAGCGGGGGTATTAAAAAATTATTCCCTGTCATTAGCTCATCAAGTACTTTTACTTTCCCATTTGGTGTTGCCAGTAAGTACAGTCCTGCCATATTTTCCATCGACAATAATTCAGCCACAGGGTTTGTTACGGTAAAGCCGGTTAATTCGCGGCATCCTGCCATTCTGAAGCCCGATAGTGTATTGCAGTATTACTGGAATATGGAAAGTTCCGGTATTAATGATTTTCGCGGGAGTGTGGTGCTTTCGTACAATCTTTCTGATGTAGCCGGAAACGAGAGTGAGTATATAGCAGCGCGGCTTTTCCCATCCACCAATTTCTGGAGCAAAGCAAGTCCCGGAGCTTCAACTGACAATGTGGATGAAACCCTGCATACGGTAACATTTTATTATTCAAGTGGAAATAATGATGTTACAGGCGATTATACAGCCGGAACTCCGGATGCCATTCCGGACGATGTACCGGTCTATCATTCCATAAAAACAGGAAACTGGAACGACGAAACGGTATGGGAACCGGTAGGACCTTTCCCTCCCTGTCCTCCGGGAGGACCGAATGGATTTATTGTTGTTGTTGACAGCAATGTTACTGCCAGTACCAATTATTGCTATGCTTACCGGACTTTCATCAATGGCAAGTTAAGTATTGGTTCTGTTACCTTTGGTCATAATTTCGGTATTGTTGAAGGAAACGGAACCCTTTATTTGGAATCTTCCAATCTTCCTGCCGGTAATTTTAATACCTTTTTTGATTGCAGCGGTAACGGAACCTTGGAATTTGGTGGTACATCAAACTATACGATAGTTACCGGTAACTTTAGTTCGTTCCCTAATTTGTTCTTTACCGGTTCTGGAAGTCGAATATTACCAAATAAAAACCTTACAATATGCCATCGTTTGGTAATCAACGGTCCGTTGCTCGATAATACTGTAAATAACCGGAAGCTTAC
>CAZJQN010000001.1:1487-99871 GCA_964548125.1 uncultured Bacteroidales bacterium
TCCGTTAGGAAAAGACGGAGTATATGGGCATCCTTTTACTGTTACTTCGGGCGAGGCTACTACACTTGGTTGGACAGCTGAATTTTTTACACCCAATTCAACTGCGAATTCTGTTGCTGCTCCTCTGGTAGAGTCGAATCCAACTGAAGTATGGACCGTCAAGTCTACCGGAAATTACCAGGCAAAGATCAAAATTGGCTGGGATGCATCCAGTGATTTAAATCCAATGATGACACAAAATGGACTCAGTGATATGCGCGTGGCTGAATACAATACCTCATCAAGTCAGTGGGAGGGAATTATTTCAGTTACCTCAGGTACTTCTCTAAACGGTACTGTTGAAACATCAGCATCAGTTGCAGTGCCGGTATCAGGTAAAAATTTTACCACTGCTACGGTTTCTTCCACTAAACCAATTGCAGCACTGAATCCGGCAGGTGCAGTATGTGTTGGTACCGGAATACCAATACGAATTACTTCTTACAATCCAATCAATTTTTATTACGAACTTGAATATACAATTGATGGAGTTCCGCAACCAACCGTTCAGATAAACTCACTGCCGTACACCTTACCGGCAACGGTAGCCGGGGTTTATGTCCTTACGGCATTTCGGTACAACAATGGTACGCAGAATGGGCTGGTCAATGCAACTCCTGTTACAGTATATGCTTTGCCTCCTGCTGCTAATGCCGGCCCGGATCAGTCATTGTGCGGAGCATCGGGAACTACTCTCAACGGGAATGACCCTTCTCCTTATTCCGGATTGTGGACAATTATTAGTGGAAGTGGCGGAAATGTAGTAACCCCCAGCCAGTATAACAGTGCATTTACAGGAATAGCCGGAAATACTTACATCCTGCGCTGGACCATATCCAACGGAGGTTGCCAGTCGTCCGATGACGTGGTGATAGGTTTTCCGGTGGCACCTTCAAAACCTCTTCCTTTTATCGCAGCCCCTAATCCTGTATGTCAGGGCGCTGTTAATCAGGTTTACACTGTTCCGAATGAGCCTGGAGTAACCTATAATTGGACCTATTCAGGATCGGATGTGACCATAAATGGTTCAGGTAATTCAGTTTCTCTTGATTTCGGATTAAGTGCCACAAGTGGCGTTCTCTCTGTCACTGCAACAAATGCTTGCGGAACCAGCGAGGACCGTACAGTCAACGTTACGGTTAATACTCTACCTGTTGTATTTTTATCATCAGATGATCTTGATAATGCTTTCTGTTACGGTACTAATGTAACCTTTACGGCAACGGCAGGCTATGCCGGTTATGAGTTTAGAGTGGACGGAAATGTACAGCAATCCGGAGCTTCTAATATATTCACTACTGCCGCTCTTACTGATGGTCAGTCAGTTGAAGCCCTGGTTACCAGTTCTCAGGGATGTAGTGTGGTTACAAATGCCATTGTCAATACAGTATATCCAAATCCTGTTGTCACTTTACTTTCGGATGACCCCGACCAGGTCATCTGTTCAGGTACTGAAGTGAACTTTGCAGCAACTGGCGGTTATTATACATATGATTTTAGAATTGACGGAAGTTCAGTTCAAATTGGAGCATCCTCAACATTTACAACAAGTGGATTACTTAATGGACAGCAGGTGGATGTGCTTGTCAGCAGCGCCGAAGGTTGTAGTACTCTTAGCAATTCATTTACTTTCACTGTGCATGATAATCCTGTTGCCTCTGCTGGTAATAATGGCCCTGTTTGTGAAGGGCAGACGCTCAGCTTGACTGGAGGCCCAGCGGGAATGACGGTCTATTCGTGGACCGGACCAGACGGGTTTACCTCATCTCTCCCGAATCCTGTTGTGTCAAACAATGCACTGCAATCCATGAATGGCACGTATGTGCTTACCATTACCGATTCCAACGGTTGCCAGGATACCGAACAAACAGATGTAACAGTATATCCTGCGCCACAAACTGATTCGATTTACAGAAACCCAAATCAATAATAACCATGAAAACGAATACACAAACAAAACCTATTATGAAAATAAAACATCTTTTTCTTGTATTATTTGGACTGGCCGCTGCTTTAGCAGTTAATGCCCAGACATGGCCTGCCGGTATGCAGGCACACGGGAATAACTCTTCGGGCAATCCTACTCCTGCCGAAGCAACCGATTCAGTTACGGTAGGTGGTGTATTGGATTATTTTGTAATGCCTGATCCGGCATTAAATCCAGGCTATGATTTTGCCACTAACCCCTTAACCAACCTGAATTCGACTTTTAACTGGACAGGTACTACTGGTGCCTCAAGTATTGTTTATAAAAAATCGGGACCAACAGATATCCCGAACTATGTAACCATTACCTGGGGCAATACTACGGGAGCATATCAGGTTTCCGTATATGAAATTTCAGCCGCTGGCTGTCAGGATGCAACTCCAACAACTATCCCTGTGCAGATTATTGCTGCTCCTACGCTTACTTACCCTGCAGCCGGTGGCTCGGAAAGTATATGCGGTACCGGTACTGACGGAAGCCTTAACATTAACCCTTCCCCGATCACTGTGAATTTTACCAGCAGTGTGAGCGGCAACCGCCAGATGCAGCTGGTATATACTATAACCAGTACCAGTCATGGAACTATTGCTTCCAATGTTACTGCCAATATAACTGAAGCAGGACCAGGTACTGGAACTTTTACCCTTGCTGCTCCTTTGCAGTACTACGATACATATACGGTAACTCTGAATACAGTATCAGACCGGATTTCGCGAAAATCGAATGTAGTCTCGAATGCATCAGGAAATACCACATTTACCGTGGTGATAACACCTACACCGAATACCGGTACAATTTATCATCTGCCGAATCAATAATTAATTAACTCATAATGTTTCATTTCAAATTGTTCTTTTTATGAAAACAAATCGCTTTCTCAGAGCCATGTCTCTGTTAATTCTTGGAACCATGACTGCTGTGGCATTACAGGCCCAGAATGTGTCAACTCCTTCGGCTGGTGCCGCCAATGTAGAATCGGGAACTTCCGATTATGTCACCATTGGAAGTCGTGTGCCTTATTATGTTCAGACTGATCCGGTTATTCAGGCCATGACCGATGCCGGAACCATGAAACAATCGATTTTCCGCTGGTTTGTTACCACCGCTGCGGATGTTACAATACCTGGAATAGGTGTTTTGAAATATGACGGAACTGCAGCTACGGAATATGATGCCTTCCGCAATGTTCAGGCAGGCACGGGATATTATGACAACGAAATAAGTATTGTGTGGTCAACTGCGCAGGGGTTTGCTGCCGGAACACAGTACAAAGTTAAGGTGGCAGAAAAGAGTGTGACACTGAGTTCTACCATTCAGGGGTGTGAAGATGCTACACCTGAGGAACTGAATGTATTTGTTCTGGCCCGGCCTACAGTGGCCTTTGACGGCACCGAAGGAGGTGGTTGCGGAACCAACCCCGGTACCGATTTTTATGTTCCTCTTACAGTAACTGGTCTTGGCAACTGGGAAGTAACCTATACAGTGAGTTATAATGGTGGCGCTGCTGGTGCTCCTCAGACTTATACACTGAATCTGGCTGCTCCTGCTGTAAATGATGCCAATGTAATAGCTGAATCAACTACTCCCCGTACAGCTGCAGGTACACCCACTTCGGGTACTGACGGGCTGAGGGTTTCCCTCCCCGCCGGACAATATGGTTACTATGATGTGGCAATAACCAATATCACTGACCGCATTTCACGTAAATCGCAGGACGCTCTTGCTGCTCAGGGCGCTGCCGGCACTTACAGAATTTACGTTGTTCCTACTCCGACCACCAGTCCGATTCAGCATCTGAAGAACTTGTAGTTTTAATAAACTATCAGGTTGCATGAATTGACAGAAATGAAAGCGATACGGCAATATATTGTCCTTGCACTCTTACTGGGCATGTTTTCAATGCATTGCCCCGGGCAGAATCTGCCTCGGGTTTGCGTAGGAAGCAAAGTCCGGTACGGAGTGCAGGGACTTGCCAATTCGCATTTCGACTGGACAGTTCAGGGGGCAACCATTTTGAATAATTATGGAGATTCCATTGATGTTCAATGGAATGTACCTCCCGGAACTTATTCAATCTCTGTGCTTGAAACTTCAGAATTTAATTGTGTTGGCGAACCAGTAACAGCTCAGGTGCAGGTAGGGTATAACTCCATAAGTATCGGAACCAATTTTGAGGTATGTGACGGCGACAGCTTGTTACTTGTGGCTCCGGGTGGTTTTATTTCCTATCAATGGAGTAACGGGGCAACAACACGTCAGACCTTTTCAAGGGGAGGGCCTGTATGGGTAATAGCTACCGATGCTTCGGGCTGTCAAAGCCGCGATTCGGTATTCGTTAAAGTCAATCCTCTCCCAGTAATTGACATAGGACCTGATACCACACTTTGTGGCAATGAAACCTTTGACCTCGATGCCGGACCCGGATGGAGCAGCTATAACTGGTTCATACGAAGCGGAAATAAAGAAACGGAAGAATCCGGTCAGACAATTACCCTGGGATCTGGTGCTAAAATTGTCCGTCTTGAAGTTACTGATACAAAAGGCTGTGTTGGCCGCGATACCATTGCAGTATTACCCTGCAGTATTAACCGTATTCTTGGTGTTATTCCCAATGCCTTTACACCCAATAACGACGGACGCAATGATACCTGGCATATCGAAAAACTGGCCAATTACCCCGACGCATCGGTTGAAATATACGACCGTTGGGGACGCATCGTCTTCCGTCGTGATAAAGGTTATTCCAATGCTGAATGGGATGGGACTTCCAACGGAAAACCGCTTCCTATGGATGCCTATTTTTATGTTATAGATTTGCATATTGGAATTGAACCCATTACCGGGTCAGTAACAATTATCCGGTAAAAAAAATATTTGGTAGAAGAGAAAGAGATAATTAATGAAATTGAATAAAGAGAAGAAAATATACTGGTTGATTCTTGGCCTTGCCCTGCTCATGCCTTCTCTATTGCATTCGCAGCAGATTCCGTTATATAGTCAGTATACCTTTAATGGTTTTCTTATTAATCCTGCCATTGCAGGTAGTGAGGGATATACAGCATTGAATCTGACAGCCCGTGAGCAATGGCTTGGTATACCCAATTCTCCAAAAACACATGCCGTATCGATTCAGACAAGATTGCTGAGAGACAGTTATATCGGGCGTTCACTGAAAATCAAGAAGAGAATGCAGATTGCTTCGCGAAGTGGTCGCGTAGGCCTGGGTGGCTATGTATACAACGACATGAGCGGCCTTATCATACGTACAGGCTTTCAGATGACTTACGGTTACCACATAAGGATGAAAGAATCCCAGCTTTCGCTCGGAGTTTCTGTCAATGCATACGAATTCCGGATTAACCGGCAGGCCATTGTTACCGGAGAAGAGGATGATCCCCTGATTCTTGAAACAAAATTCAACACCTTTGTACCAGATGCAAATTTTGGAGTATACTATGTGAACAGATATTTTTATGCAGGTGCATCTGTGTCTGACATGATGCAGGCTGCTCTTAAGCTTTCAGGGCCAGCTACAACGCAGTATAAACTCATGAGACACTATTTTCTTATGGCAGGTTTTAAAGCCCCGGTAATTGATAATTTTACCCTTGAACCTTCTTTTCTTCTCAAATCTTCTCAGAACGGAGCTGTTCAGCTCGACATTGGTTCGAAAGTATATTACAAGGAGGATTACTGGGGTGGTATGGCATATCGTACTGGTAATGCCCTGATTTTTATGCTGGGTATGAAAGTTGACAAATACTATTTCGGGTATGCATTTGACTATTCATTGAGCCATATCATGAGCCGTACCTTTGGTACACATGAATTTATGGTGGCAGCCAAATTTGGCGACAATGCACGCCGGTACCGCTGGCTGAATCGCTTTTGACAATTTCTTGCCTGAATATTCCCTGCACTTTTTATAAATTTTTTGCTGAAAAAATTGAAAACATTTGGTTTTTTCGGTACAAGTATATATTTTCGATGTTAGATAATTTATTTTTAACTGAAAACCTGTATTTGTTTAACCCCTTGCTATATACAGGTGCTGATTGGAAAAGAATGTAGCATGGGACGAGTGCAAAAATATACCGACCATGAATTGTTGGAAAAAATTGTAAATGAAGAAGATGATGCTTTTGTATATCTCTATAAAGAGGTCTATCCGTCAGTGCGGTGGTTAATAATTAGAAACGGTGGGTCGGAGGATGATGCCCGCGATTTGTTCCAGGAATCAGTAATTATCCTACATGGTAAGCTGAAAGAAGAAGGATTAATCCTTAAGTGTTCAGTGAAAACTTACTTATACTCTGTTTGCAGACATCTATGGCTAAAAGAATTGTCTCGTAAGAAAAAGTTGAGTTTCACTGAAATTGGTGATGAGCAATATGTAATCCTTGAGGAAAATGATTGTTCTGATCTTGAAAAGGAACTTATGGAATTTTATTTGAAGCAGTTTAATCAGTTAAGCAAGGAATGCAAAAAAATTTTAAATTTACATTTCAGAAATGTGTCAATAGCGGAAATTACAAAAAGGCTTGGTTATCCGAGTGATAATTATACAATGAACAAGAAATACCGTTGTAAACAGCGATTATTGGAAAAAATATCACGACATCCCTATTTTAAAAACCATGACGGACGATAGTTATTTATTCGAACAGTATCTTGATGGCACTATGACTGAGGAAACTCTAAGGAGGTTTCTTGACAGGCTTGCCACGGACAAGGATTTTGCCGCCCGATTTGAGTTGTATAAGCGGCTGGATGATTTTGTAAAACGGCAGCAACTGCGTGTTTTCTCAGTTCGAAAGGTATCTGAAGAAAATGATGGCTTGGAAGTAAATGAATTACAACATATTCAAAAAGAAATTAATAAATATTACCGCCAAAGAAAAGATATCGGAGAACTGCGGACGCTTCGGGAAAAACTTGACCAGGCCTATGAACATATTCGGAAAGATGAGAACAACCACTTCCGAAAATCTTCCTGGATTGGTATCGCTGCTTCTATTGCACTGCTTTTATCCCTTTCATTGATCTATTACTTTCAGAATCATAAACGCCTTACATCAGAAGAAATATATAATAAGTATTTTTCTGTTTATCCTGCATTTGCTTTAGTTCGTGGTACTGTTAATTCTCAGATAGATGAGAATCCATGGCAGACTGCACTTCTGCAATACGAAGCCGGAAATTTCCGCAGGGCCTATAATGCCTTTCACATGGCCGAATTATCTATGAATAATAAAAATCTTGCCCGATTGTATAAGGGAATTTGTCTTATGGAGCTTCAGGAATTTGGAGATGCTGCAATGCAATTCCAGCAGATCCTGTCTTCGGGAAACAAATTGCTTTTTAACCAGGCATGCTGGTATCTTGCTCTCTGTCGGATCAAACAACAGAGGAACAGTGATGCCATTACACTTTTGAAGCAAATAGACCCTGACGGAAATACTTTTTATCTCAAAGCTATGCAACTTCTGGATATTCTGGATAATTGAAGCCAGAAAAAGCTTCTTGCGCTTCGTTCCTGGTTAAAACGTATAGTCTTTCTTAATTTGTTTTGTCAGAATTTCTTTGGCCCAATGCAGGTTAATAACTTCGGCCACGTTGGTCAATCATGGGAACAAAACGAACGGGTAATACCTCATCCTGAATTATTTTACCATCTTTTTTCTTAAGCAGTACAAGTTCCTGTGTCCATGAATTCTTTTCAACAGGTATTATCATGCGCCCTCCTTCTTTTAGCTGTTCCACAAGTGCCGGAGGAATATGACTGGGGGCGCATGTGACAATGATTTTATCGAACGGTGAATGCTCCGGCCATCCAAGATACCCATCGCCTGATTTTATGAAGATGTTTCGGTATCCCAATGTTTTCAATACCGAATCCGCCCTCTCGGCCAGCGGCTGGTGAATTTCGATGCTAAAGACCGAATCGCATAGCTCTGCCAGAATAGCTGCCTGGTAACCTGAACCAGTTCCGATTTCCAGCACCTTATCGGTATGTCTGATTCGCAACTGTTCTGTCATAAATGCAACCACGTAGGGCTGGGAAATGGTCTGGCCGTATCCTACCGATAAAGGATAATCTCCATATGCATAAGGACGTTCCTGTTCAGGAACAAAAACATGTCTGGGAACTTTTTTCATAACCCTGAGAACGTCAGGATCACTTACACCCCTTCCGGCTATTTGTTCTTCTACCATTCTTTCCCGCTTTTCCTTCCATGGATCCTGCTGGGGTTGCATGCAAAAGCTGATTAGATTGACACTAAATAATATAAGCAAAAATCTCTGTGTTTTCATTATATGGAAAAAACGGTACCTTGCTCTGGTATTTGGATGTTAGCGAATCCTTTTTTTTCCATCTGATTTTTGAAAAACTCCTGGGCTTGCAATTCTCCGTGTACAAGAAATATATTCTTAAGCAATTCTGGTTTCTGGCAGGAAAGGTAGGCAAGCATTTCCTGATAGTCTCCGTGTCCGCTGAACGATTCTATTCGAAATATTTCTGCGCGGACATGGTACCGGTTGCCATGGATGGAGACTTCTTCGTCTCCCCTGAGAATTCGGGCCCCCAGAGTTTGTGGTGCACAATAACCGACAACAAGAACAGAATTTCGCGGATCAGAAATAGTATTTGCCAGATGATGCTTTACCCGTCCGGCTTCCATCATCCCTGAGGATGAAATGATAATGCAGGGCTCAGTACGAGTATTTAAAGCTTTGGATTCTTCCACTGACCGAATATAATGTAAGGTGCCGAACCCGAACGGGTCAGGGTCGGTGGTCAAAACCATTCTTACCTCCTCGTTAAAGCATTCCGGATGCAAACGAAATACATCCGTGATGTTCATAGCAAGAGGACTGTCAACAAAAATGTCAATACGGGGCAAGCGACCCTCGTTCCATAGATTGTTGAGTGAAAGCACTATCTCCTGTGTTCGACCAACGGCAAAAGAAGGGATTACAAGCTTTCCTTTTTTTTCTATGCAGGTATGTTTCACAACATGCAGAAGTTCTTCGTCTGAGTCTGCTACAGGGGTATGTAGCCGGTCGCCGTAAGTTGATTCAGTAATCAGGATGTCACTTTGCGGAAAGGGATCAGGGGGCCTTACTATTCTGTTAACCGGGCGGCCAATGTCGCCCGTAAAAGAAATCGTCTTTTTTGTGCCATTTTCAGCTACTTCCAGCGTAGCAACTCCGCTGCCTAGCATATGCCCTGAATTAGTGAACCATACTCTGGTGGATTCATCTATACGGAGTTTTCTGCTGTAAGGTATTCCAATAAAGAGTTTCATACAGGCAATGGCATCTTCCCTGGTGTATAAAGGTTCTACAGGTGGCAAACCCTGTCGGGCTCTTTTTTTATTAAAAGTGACAATATCCTGTTCGTGAATATGTCCTGAATCGGCCAGCATCAAAGTACACAGATCTCTTGTGGCACTTGTAGTTATAACCGATCCCTCAAAGCCATTCTTGTAAAACCATGGAATGAGTCCTGAATGATCAATATGTGCATGAGTAAGTATGATATGGTCGACCTCTGCAGGATTGATTCCCGGATTCCGGTTTCGGGCGTCTGTTTCAAGGCCTTTACCCTGGAATAATCCGCAATCGAACAAAATTCTCTTTCCTTTACTGGTTGTTATCAGATGTTTGCTTCCTGTTACTTCACGGGCCGCCCCCAAAAATTGTATTGTCATAAAAGGTATGTTTGAAAACCAGGTAGTATAATTATTATAAAAAAATCAGATTTATATTTTATGGATCTTTTGAGCCTGAATTTATCAAATCAAAATTATCAATTTTTTACGAAGGGAGGTTAAACGGTGGGCCAGAATAAAAAAGGGCAGTTACTGAACTGCCCTGATTATGAACTAGTGCGGTGTGGACGGGACTCGAACCCGCGACCCTCGGCGTGACAGGCCGATATTCTAACCAGCTGAACTACCACACCAAAATTTGGTGACGCAAAATTATACCAATATTTTATTCCTGCAACACCTGGACGCAAATTTTTAGTCAAATTCATTTATTCTGCAACTCTGAAAAAACTAAAATGAACTTTGCCATACCTGCGTTCGTCGAAGAATCCGGGATGGTTGGCGAAGGAAATGTTTCCGGAATGTTCTACTACCAGTATGCCTTCTTTGTTTAAAAGCCCATGCTGCATAATGATGTCAGGAAGTTCGTTGATTTTTTCCATATCATAAGGGGGATCGCAGAAAATCACATCGTATTTTGTCTGGTGGTGTTCCAGGAAGCTGAAAACATCCCTTTCCATCAGCCTGAATCCTTCGAAAGAGAGTTCCCTGATCATCCTGCGTATAAAGGCGGCATGCACAGGGTGGTTTTCGACTGATGTAAGATTATGGCATCCACGGGATGCAAATTCATAACCAATTACCCCTGTACCGGCAAACAGATCAAGAACTGAAATTTCTTCAAAATCAAAATAATTGGCCAGTATATTGAACAGGGCTACACGCGCAAAATCAGTTGTTGGACGTGCTCTGAAATTGCGTGGTGGTTGAATACGTTTCCCCTTATATTTTCCGCTAATTATTCGCACAGATAAAGATGCATTAACTGAATTGGAATCTCCAGTGGCCGGAGCAGGGTTTTAAACGCGGGCTCAATCTGAAGGGCTGTTGTACCGGCACAAAACGACGGGAAATAATCCCTTATAAGTGCTTCGATCTCATCGGCTTTTGTAAGGCCAGGATAGCCGCATATGAAAAGATTTCCTGAAATAAAATCAAGTGAAAAATCGCGTGAAATCTTCGCAAGAAAAAATAAAATATCTGAAGGTTCCTGCCAGTTGAAATGGCTAAAATTGCTGATGCCTTTTTGAGAGTAAACAAAATAGTCAGCAAATCCATAATGCAGAAGCACGCAAAGTCCCTGTGGTTTTGCCGCATCAAAGTGCAAACTGAAAGGAGCCCATGTCGGAAAATACCGGAAGGATATGAAAACATTTTTCAGTAATTGACTTACATCTCCCGGTACAGGAAAGACAAAAGTCGTTTCAGGCTTCTTTATGGAATAATAATGTATCTCGTCGTATTCTCTGAATAACTCATGATAGATAAGAAAATTCCTGGCTTCCTCGGGTCGGAAGTACGCTGTCGGAACAGCCAGCCATTTATTGGTAATCCAGAGAACGCGGACAGATTTCCAGTTCCCTTTTAACCAGACATTCCCTGTCAGAATCTTTTCCAGTTCATCCATCCAGCTGTCTTCATTAAGGTCAGGATGAACAGGATACATTGCAAAAGCTTTGCACTCATTAGTCGAGGAAATGCTGGCAAAAAAAGCCAACCCGTCCGGAGCAATCTGAATGGACAGGTCGGTATCAGAATATTGTTCGGTTGTTAATGATGGAGCAACGAAAGTTTTTTCGTTCATGAATGGTTATTCCCAGTTTCCTGCATTGTTGTTTGCTTCCTCAATACTTCCGACACGCAGACCCGGAAATCCCGTCATTTTCTTTCGTTCATCGTTTAGGTTAATAATCAGCTGAGGATCCAGTCCATTCAGAAGTACGTCGTTTTCGACCGAAGCTTCGAATACATTGACCCTTACTTTCCCGGTTTCAACTGTGTTGGTCTTCAGTTTAAATTCAATACCGTTAGTGTAAGGAACGAAGCGTATGGAATCAATTGGATAGTTTTTCCCAAAAAGGGAATCCAGGATTGGAACCAGAACAGTATCTCTGCGGATTATCCCCTTTTTCAGCGCTTCCTTTTCTGTCCATCCTGCCTGAAGCAGACTATCGGAAAGCATTCCGAATTTCTTCACAACCCGGAAATTTCCGTTTTTAATGAATGAAATAAGGGAATCAAAACTGGCTGTATAATGTCCGTTTTCTACTTTGAAAGCAACTTCAGCAGTACGGATAGCTTTCAGTCGTTCAATGGTTTTTTCGTATCGTTTGTCTTTTTCTCGGTTAAAACGGATAGGCTTCATGATGCCGTCATATAATAGATAAGCCAGAACAACGATCGATATCGTCAATACAATCTGAATAGCAGTCCTCATGGTATTGTTTTTTTGAATGCAGCAAAATTAATAAAAAAATGATACGACAACGACTAACTTTGATGCGATTACTATAGAAATAATTTAATTGGAATCTGATGACGGGAATCAATTCTAAAATATTAACAGACAGTGTATTATCAAAATTTCCCTATGACCCGACACCCGATCAAAGGCACTTTACGGAGCAATTCAGTGATTTTCTTTTTAGCGGGGAGAAGAATGAAATAATGCTTGTTAAGGGGTATGCCGGAACCGGTAAGACAACTCTTGTGGCCACTTTGGTGCAGGTTCTACATGCCTTGAACAAAGGGTTTGTCCTGCTGGCTCCGACAGGGCGTGCAGCAAAAGTATTGACACAGTATTCAGGTTTTCCGGCCAGTACGATTCACAAAAAAATTTACCGGAAGCTGTTATCGCCTTCCGGTCTGGCAGAATTTGTGCGCGACAGGAATCCGCACAACGATACGGTGTTTATTGTTGATGAAGCCTCCATGATAGGGGAAGCAAGCAGGGATGTGTCTCTGTTTGGTTCGGGGAATCTGCTTTCCGATCTTGTTTCATATGTCTATAGTGGGCTGAACTGCCGGCTTGTGCTCATGGGTGATACCGCTCAGCTGCCTCCGGTAGGTCTCTCGGTTAGTCCTGCGCTTCAGCCCGAAGTGCTTCAACGGTTAGGGTTATCGGTGCGAAATGTTGTGCTCACCGAAGTTCAGAGGCAGGCATCTTGTTCGGGTATACTCTCTTTTGCTACCTCTTTACGGAATATGCTGGAAAGGGAGGAATACGGAAAGCCTGTTGTTGAACGGGATTGGTTTTCTGATATTTTGCTCATTACACCGGCTGAAGTGCCAGAACTTATTGAACAAGAATACCGGAAACAGGGAATGGAAAACGTGATTGTCATCTGTCGTTCCAATCGTCAGAGTAACCGTTATAACGCAGGGATCAGGCGCCAGATTCTGTTCCGTGAAGAGGAACTTTCGTCTGGTGATGTTATGATGGTGGTCAAAAATGATTATTTCTGGCTTGCTGAAGGAGAAGCAATGGGATTTATTGCAAATGGCGATATTCTGCGGTTAAAACGTATACGGCGTTATGACGAACTTTATGGTTTCCGTTTTGCTGATGCCTCAGTGGTATTTCCTGACTATAATGATCTGGAGGCTGATGTGAAACTCCTGCTTGACACGATAACTGCCGAAGCACCTTCCTTGCCTGCTGATAAGCAGAAAGAGTTAATGCAGTATGTATTGCAAGATTATGACCTTGCTTCGGGGAAAAAAATACAGGATTATTTACAAACGAATCCATGGTTTAATGCCCTTCAGATCAAATTTGCATACGCAGTAACATGCCATAAGGCACAGGGGGGACAATGGAATACAGTATTTATTGATCCTGGTCGCCAGGATATGTATGACAGAGACTACATTCGTTGGCTATACACGGCTGTTACCAGAGGTACGAACAAGGTTTATCTGGTATCTTACTGACAAACAAATTTTTAGAATTTTTTCAGAAATTGAGGCTATTCCAGCGGATACCTGCCGAAAACCAGCGTCGCGGCATTCCTGCACCAAGTATGTCGGCATATTTTTCGTCTGTAAGGTTATGCGTTACAAACCGGAAGGAAACCCTGTTGCTGAAAAAGCTCCATTCCAGACTGCCGTTGAAAATAACATAACTTTCAGGGAGGGAAGCATTTATGTTCCTGGCATATTCCGGATTATTTCTGACTTTGTATATACTGCTGAACGAAAAAGCAAATGGTCCGCGCATGATGGCGAAATTCCCTGATATCAATTGCTTTGCATGAGCGGCAATATATTTTGTAATGATATCTTCTCTGTTGGTTGATTTCAAAAGCATCAGCCCGGCCGTTGCGTGAAAGGTCCATGAGCCAGCGGGAATTTCTCCTGATAAATAACCTTCCAGCCCTTGCGTCGTTAGAAGCCGCACATTACCAGCATAAAAATAATTTGTATCAGCTACCAGATTCGAATTTTCCCTAATATCACGGCTGTTAGTCAAAATGTAGTCAATCAGGTTCCGGCTGTTTCTGCTAAAGAGGGTAACTCCGGCGGTGACAAACTCAAATAGTTTCCTGTCGATTCCGGCATCGAATGTCCATGATTTTTCCGGCAAAAGGTCTGGATTACCGAGGTTTCTCCCCGGAGCAAGCCAGGGAAGAGCTGTGCTTACAAACCGTTCGGTAAAATCAGGATTTCGGATTGACTTTCCTGCTGAAGCATGCAGATACCAATTACCGGGTTTCCACGAAAAAGACATCTGGGGTATTACTTGTAACCCGGCAATTTCATGTAGTTCTCCCCGCAAACCTGATACAAGAACGATTCTTTCACTGGGTTTGAATGCTATGTTTCCGAAGATACCTGCCTGTATTTCAGAATGATTTCCCCTGTCGGTACTTCTGATTGTCCGCAGATGACCTTGAAGTCCGTATGTCAGGATGAATTTCTTCAGAAAGCGGGTCTGGTTAGCCTGTATGGTTCCAGCATGAGTTGAATGGAGGTTATGAGGGGAAAGGCTGTTAAAAAGATAATCATCATGATTTTCCCGAAGTGAAAATGTTAGCCGTGTCTTTGACCTCTCTCCGTTACGGATTAATTGGGTTTGCATCCAGTATCCTTTTTGTGTTTCACGGGCTGAATCAGATGGGCTTATTGTATAGAAATTGCGAGCATCAAATTCTTTTGAAAAACCGGTAATCCTGAACGAAATTTTATTACGTTCACTGATCTGCATGGATGCTGTTACTGTTCCCTGACGAACGTCGTAATCAGAATTTCGGTCTGTGCCGATGGGCATAGAAGGACAATAGTTCAGGGTAAATCCGCCTCTCATAAAGAAATGTTCCGTTGCTGTTTGAATTCCGGCAGAGGAAGTCAGGTTCCGGCGATTACCATATGATATCTCCCCTGAACTGTTCAATCCTTTTTCAGAGTTTCCTTCAGAGAACGCTTTGGTAATAATATTTACCACTCCGCCCACCGCATCACTGCCATAAACAAGTGATGCGGGACCTCTGATTACTTCTATTCGTTCAATTTCTTCACGGCTTACCGGTAAATCGTTGTTGAAATGACCGGTGAGCGGATCATTGATTCGCATCCCGTCGACCAGAACAAGCACCTGGTTAAATGTAGAGCCCCTGATGGAAAGATCGGTCTGCACACCTCCCATTCCCCGCATATTAGCTTCAATACCGGGAATGTAGCGTAAAAGCTCATCGGTTGAGCTTACAGGCATTGAAAGTAGTGGTTTTCCTCTGACGACACTGATGCTACGTCCGGTTTCGCGTAAACTGAGGGGAGTATGTAATGAAACAATCACAACCGAATCAACGGTAAAATGAGGTGTCTCCTGAGCAGTAACATTTGGTATTCCTATTAACATGAACAAAAATAGAAGCAAAAAGCAGAAAAATATTTTCATACAATGCTCGTCGGTAATTAACGATCAGTTTGTTAAAAATTACACTCTGGATGGGGTGAGAAGGAACCGAGGAACATTAACTCATTCCCCGATAATTTTGACCAGAACTCTTTTCCTTCTTTTTCCGTCAAATTCTCCGTAAAAGATTTGTTCCCAAGGGCCAAAGTCGAGTTTACCGTTAGTGACAGCTACAACAACTTCGCGTCCCATGATGGTGCGTTTCAGGTGTGCGTCGGCATTATCTTCAAAACCATTATGTCGGTACTGGGAATAAGGTTTTTCGGGTGCCAGCTTTTCCAGCCAGGTTTCAAAATCCTGATGAAGGCCGGATTCGTCATCATTGATGAAAACGCTGGCCGTAATATGCATGGCGTTTACCAGGCAAAGACCTTCACGGATACCGCTCTCTGCAAGGCATTGTTCCACCTGGGGAGTAATGTTGATAAAATCGCGCCGGTGCGGTGTTTCGAACCATAATTCCTTACGGTAACTTTTCATAGCGGAATGATTTGAATCCTTGGAAACGAATTATTCAATGTTCAGGTCTTTCTTGATATCTTTTATTCTTGTTTTTAATTGCTCTGTGACTTTCTGAAAATCTTCCTTTTTTTCAAGCTTTCCTTTTACGCTGAAGTAGAACTTAATCTTCGGTTCTGTACCGGAAGGCCTGATGGAAATTTTGGAACCATCGGCAAGCAGATACTGTATTACATCTGATTTTGGCAATGTTATTGGTTCGGTTTTTCCTGAAGGTAAGTGGGTTGTAACTTGTGTGAGGTAATCGTGAATCGTTGTAACATCGGTTCCTGCTATACGGGTAGGAGGATTGTTCCTGAAAGTATGCATCATATTACGGATAACGGCGGCACCTTCTACTCCTTTTTTGTAAACTGAATGCAGTGACTCGAGGTAATAACCAAATTCAATATAAATATCAAGAAGCAGTTCAAAGAAGGAAAGATTCCTGTCCTTAGCCCAGGCTGCTGCTTCAGCAAGAATAGCACATGACATTACAGCATCTTTATCTCTTACTTTATCACCAACAAGATAACCGTAGCTTTCTTCAGCTCCGCAGAGGAATGTGGCTTTCCCTTCGTTCTGCTTTATTATATCGGCTATAAATTTGAACCCGGTAAGCACATCATATACTTTGATGCCATGTTTGCGGGCAATGTCAGCCAGTAGCTCACTGGTTACAATTGTTTTTACGATGTATTCATTACCGGTAAGCTTCCCTTTCTGAGCCCACTGGGTAATCAGATAATGCATCAGAAGGGCTCCTGTCTGGTTTCCATTCAGCAGAATCCATTCACCACTGGTATCTTTTACTGCAATTCCAACGCGGTCGGCATCAGGGTCGGTACCCATCAGGATATCAGCGTTCGTTTCTTTTGCTTTCGCCAGTCCCATTGCAAGTGCAGCCGGTTCTTCGGGGTTGGGGGAGTTCACCGTAGGGAAATTTCCATCGGTAACATCCTGTTCTGGCACATGGATTACGTTCCTGAATCCAATTTTGTGGAGAGCCATCGGAACCAGTTCAACCCCTGTTCCGTGGATAGGTGTGTAAACGATTCTCAGGTCGCTCTGTCGTTGGATAATTTCGGGGTCAAGCGAATAAGACCTGATCATATCGGTGTATACCTCATCAAATTCCTTTCCGACAGAAACTATAAGAGAGTCATCCCCATTGAAGCGAATATCTTCTATCTTTTTTATAGCTTTTACTTCATTTATAATGTTCCTGTCATGCGGACTAATTACCTGTCCTCCGTCATCCCAGTAAACCTTATACCCGTTATATTCTTTCGGGTTGTGGGAGGCTGTAATAACCACTCCGCTCTGGCATTTGAAATACCTGATAGCAAAAGATAGCTCAGGAGTTGGTCGGAGGCTTTCGAACAGATAAGCCTTAATGCCATTGGCGGTGAATATTCTTGCTGTTGTTTCGGCAAAAAGTCTGCTATTGTTCCGGCAGTCATGAGCAATGGCAACTTTAATATCCTTTTGGCCTGCAAATTCTTTAAGCAGGTAATTAGCCAGTCCCTGAGTAGCCATTCCTACAGTATAGATATTCATCCGGTTTGTTCCTGCGCCCATAATACCGCGCAGTCCTCCGGTTCCGAATTCAAGATCTGTATAAAAGCAGTCAATGAGAACTTTTTCATCACCTTTAAGCAGTGCTTCAACTTCCTGCCGCGTTTGAGGATCAATATTGGAAGCAAGCCACTGTTCTGACTTTTTTCGCGATATTACGAGCAATTCATTCTGGTTCATTTTGTACCGGATTATTACGTTTCTGCAAATCTAACACTTTTTGTATTTTTTAACGTCTTCAGGCCAAGTGAGCAGATAAAGGCTCGATGTCAGAAATAAAACGAGTTGTTGAAGAATTTCATTTTAAATACCCGGAAACATTCTCTTAATAGTATGATGAATTGCAGGTAGCAAAATACACTGCAATTTTTGCATCCTTCTGGTTATTATTCATGATGAAAACGGATCAATGCAACTCTTTTATGCATTTGTAAAGGCTCTCGGTCCAGTGCGGTATGGTAATTCCAAGATATTGCCTGATTTTGTGTTTGTTGAGAACACTGTAAGCTGGGCGTCTTGCGGGAAGCGGATATTCAAATGTTTCAATGGGTAGAATTCTGCATGACAATTTTGCCCGATGAATGATTTCGTGGGCAAAATCATACCAGCTGCAAACACCTTCATTGGAAAAATGAAAGATTTCTTTCCTGGGAAAGGCCTGGCCGGCAAAATGCTGGCAGACAAATGCCATGATTATTTGAGCCAGGTCAGCAGCATACGTTGGTGTGCCGGTCTGGTCAAAAACCACCCGAATCTCATCCCGCTCATTACCCAACCGGAGAATGGTTTTCAGGAAATTCTGACCAAAAGACGAATACAGCCACGATGTCCTGATAACAATTCCTGCATCAAGGGCATACCGTTCACCTTCCAGTTTTGATTTTCCGTAAACTGAAAGGGGGTTGGTTGCATCATTTTCAGAGTAAGGGGTACTTTTGTATCCGTCAAATACGAAATCGGTTGAAATATGAATAAAGCCTGCACCGCTTCTGATTGCCTCCTGTGATAAAATTTTAACAGCCTCCGCATTCACCCTGAAGGCAATATCCGTTTCTGATTCGGCTTTATCAACCTGTGTGTAGGCAGCACAGTTAATGATTATATCCGGCCGTTTCTCTTCAATGTATTGTCTGACTGCAGTTGGTGAGGTAATGTCTAATTCCGGAAGATCAGTAGACAGAAATTCTATGGACGGATCATTCTTAGGTAACCGCATAATTTCACGGCCCAGTTGTCCATTGCCTCCCGTTATCAGAACTTTTTTCATTGTGATGAAAAAGTAAAGTTGTTTTCAGCTTCTCGAAATAAAGGCAAATTCTTGTCTTTCGCTGACAGGATAACATGTTCCAAAGGAAGTTGCCAGTTGATTTCAAGTTCCGGATCGTTCACAAATATGCCTCTTTCCGAGGATGGATTATAAAGGGCATCACATTTGTACAATACGATGGCTGATGAGCTAAGTACAGAGAAACCATGTGCAAAACCTTTAGGTATGTATAGTTGCCTGAAATTTGATGCCGACAATATGATTCCGTACCACTTTTTATAGGTAGGAGATCCTTTTCTTATATCGACAGCCACATCAAAAATTTCTCCTTCAATAACCCGAACCAGCTTGGATTGTGCGAAAGGTTCCAGCTGATAGTGCAGTCCCCTGATCACTCCATGCACTGACCGGGATTGATTATCCTGGATCCATTTTTCCTGAATTCCTGCCTTATAAAATTCGTCCTGATTATAGCTTTCAAAGAAATAGCCTCTTGAATCTTCATATACTTTCGGTTCAATGATCAAAAGGCCGGGAATATCAGTCTTTAAAACATTCATACTTTTTGGGTTCTTACGACAGTTTCGTTCTCTTTTGATTTAATACTACTATTTTTTCTTCTGCCAGTCGTAACAGGTATTGACCATATTGGCTTGTTTTAAGCTCCTGTGCGAGTTGAAGAAGTTGCTCCCGGGTGATAAATCCTCTTTCGTAGGCAATTTCTTCAATACATGAAATTTTTAATCCCTGACGTTGTTCTATTGTATAAATGAAATTGGATGCCTGAAGGAGGCTTTCATGTGTACCGGTGTCGAGCCAGGCCATACCTCGACCCATGAGCTTTACTGTGAGCCGGTTTTCTTGCAGGTACAACCTGTTCAGATCGGTAATTTCAAGTTCTCCTCTGGCTGAAGGTTTCAGTCTGCGTGCCTTTTCAATCACATCGTTGCTGTAAAAGTACAGGCCGGTTACTGCATAGTTAGATTTGGGATGAGCAGGCTTTTCTTCAATGCTCAGCACTTTTCCTTCAGAATCGAATTCAACCACTCCATATCGCTGAGGATCCTGAACAAAATAACCGAAAACAACTGCACCGTCTTTCAATGCGGCTGTTTCAAGCAGGATCTGCCCAAAACCATGGCCGTAGAAAATATTGTCTCCGAGCACAAGGCATACAGTGTCATTTCCAATAAATTCGGCACCGATGAGAAAGGCCTGGGCGAGACCTTCGGGTGCAGGCTGAACGGCATAACTGATATCCAGTCCAAGATGCTTACCGTTGCCCAGAAGGTCTTCGTACAAATGGATATCCCTTGGGGTACTGATGATGAGTATTTCTCGGATTCCGGCCAGCATCAACACAGAAAGGGGATAATAGATCATAGGTTTGTCATAAACAGGAAGAATCTGTTTTGAAATGCTGTGGGTAATGGGATACAGCCTGGTTCCGGAACCTCCTGCAAGTATGATTCCTTTCATAAGGTGAAATATTAACTGAGAATTTTCCTGAAATATGCAACCGTTTTATCGAGTCCTTCATCAAGGCTGACTCTTGGCTCCCAGTTCAGAGCTTTTCTGGCTAGAGAAATATCGGGTTGTCGCTGTACCGGATCATCTTCCGGAAGGGGCAGGAAGGTTATTCTGGAGCGGGAGCCAGTGATGTGAATAACTTTTTCGGCGAGCTCACGGATGGTAAATTCAGAAGGGTTGCCGATATTAACAGGTCCGGTGAATGTGTCAGGAGTATCCATCATCCTGACCATAGCTTCCAGAAGGTCGTCAACATATTGGAAACTTCGGGTTTGTGATCCGTCTCCATAAATAGTCAGATCTTTCCCCTGCAGGGCTTGTACGATAAAATTGGATACAACCCGGCCGTCGTTTGGATGCATTCTGGGGCCGTAGGTGTTGAAAATTCTGATAATTTTTATTTTTACATTATTCTGAATATTATAGTTCATGAACAGTGTTTCTGCACAGCGTTTACCTTCATCATAACAGGCACGCCGTCCGATCGGGTTTACATGACCCCAGTACGTTTCTTTCTGCGGATGTTCCTGGGGATCGCCATAGACTTCACTGGTTGAAGCTTGCAGAATTTTGGCCTTTATGCGTTTTGCAAGACCCAGCATATTAATTGCACCCATTACGGAAGTCTTAACTGTCTTGATAGGATTAAACTGATAGTGGATTGGTGAAGCAGGGCAGGCCAGATTGTAAATTTCATCAACTTCAGCATAATAAGGAGTAATAATATCATGACGAACCAATTCGAAATTGGGGTTTGTTAGTAAGTGAATAATATTCTGGCGGTTTCCTGTAAAGAAATTGTCCAGACAAATAACTTCCTTGCCTTCGCGCAGTAATCGTTCACATAGATGGGATCCGATGAATCCCGCACCACCGGTTACTAATACTCGTTTCACCTTTAATAAAGATTTGTTTTTATCAAAGCTAATTTTTTAAAGTTGTGTATGAACTACCGGCTTTCGACCAATGCTGTAATAGGTGAATCCGTTAGCCTTCATTTCAGCTGGTTCATAAATATTTCTGCCGTCGAACACAACCTTGGAACGCATAAGTCTTTCCATAACTTTGAAATTGGGTAAGCGGAATTCGGGCCATTCTGTAACAAGCACTACGGCATCGGCGTCTATTAGTGCTTCATAAAGGTCTTTAGCATATTCAATAACACCCCCAATTCTCCGACGGCATTCCTCCATAGCTACAGGATCATAAGCCTTGATTCGCGCACCATGTTTCAGAAGTAGTTCAATTATAACGAGCGAAGGAGCTTCCCTCATATCATCGGTCTGGGGTTTGAAGGACAAACCCCATAAGGCGATTTGTTTATCTTTTATGTTTCCTGAAAAGTGATGAAGAATTTTATCCACCAGCACTGATTTTTGCCGGTTGTTTACCTGTTCCACTGCACGAAGTATCTGCAATGGGTAACCTGAATCTTCTGCTGTCTTTATCAGGGCTTTAACATCTTTAGGAAAACAACTTCCGCCATAACCGACACCGGCATAAATAAACTTGGGACCAATTCTGCTGTCTGTTCCTATTCCTTTGCGAACCATATTCACATCTGCACCGACGATCTCGCAAAGGTTTGCAATTTCGTTCATGAAACTGATCTTGGTTGCCAGCATGGAGTTCGCAGCATATTTTGTCATTTCGGCAGAGGGAATATCCATAAAAAGTAAGGGATGCCCGTTCAGAAGGAATGGTTTGTAGAGGCGTTCCATTATGCTTCTTGCTCTATCGGATTCCACCCCTACAACAATCCTGTCGGGTTTTAAAAAATCATCAATGGCATCGCCTTCTTTAAGAAACTCAGGATTAGATGCTACGTCAAAGTGTATATCCGCTTTTCGTTTCTTCAGCTCTGCCGCAACTGCTTCCTTAACTTTTACAGAAGTGCCAATGGGTACAGTACTTTTTGTAACAACAACAAGATAGTCTTTCATGAACCGTCCTATTTCACTGGCAACTGACAAAACATGACGAATATCGGCACTTCCGTCTTCATCGGGAGGTGTACCGACGGCAATGAACACAGCTTCTGCCCCTTCAATGCTTTCTTCCAGACTTGTTGAAAAGGAAAGACGTTTTTTTGAAACATTCCGTAGTATCAATTGATCGAGACCCGGCTCATATATGGGCACAATTCCTTTCTGGAGCTTCCTGATTTTTTCGCTGTCAATATCAACACATACTACCTCAAGCCCGGTTTCGGCAAAGCAGGTTCCGGAGACCAGTCCTACATAGCCGGTACCTACCATTACAATTTTCATTTCACAGTCAATTTTGAATTATACAAACTGGGGTCAAAGAAAAATAATTTTACTGACAAAATAGGAGCCTTCTTCTTTCAAATGTTGCAATTTTAATAGCATCAATTTTTTTATAATTTCAAATATATAAAAAAATAAAGGCGTTGCTTTGACGGGGAGTAGTAAGTTTATTTGCTTTTGTCCCGGTAAATGTTTGAAAACGATTTTTTACTCCGTTTCCTGAAGATTGTAGTGTTTTTTTTGAAAGGTTATGCACAGAACCAGAGAAAAGTTTATCTTTGCACCCTGATTTTTAGAAACATAATGTCTAACCCATTAAACATTAAAAAATTTTTGCATGACTGAACACGAAGAAAAAACCTTACAAGACGAGGTTAAGGAGGTAAAAGAAGTAAAGGAAGAAAATCCTTCTGTACCTGCAGTGGAAAAAACTGAACAAACCGGCCAGGTAAAGAAAAATGCGCCGGAAGAATTTGACTGGGATAGTTACGAAAAAGAAACTGACCTTTACGGAGGGTCCAAGGAAAAATTTGCCGAATTGTATGACAAGACACTCTCAACGGTTGCTGAAAACGAAGTGGTCGAAGGGACTGTTATTGCAATGAACAAGAGAGAAGTGGTTGTGAATATCGGGTATAAATCGGAAGGTGTAGTTAGTTTGAACGAATTTCGTTACAATCCGGATCTCAAAGTGGGTGACAAGGTTGAGGTCTATGTTGAGAGTCAGGAAGACAAGAAAGGTCAGCTTATACTTTCCCATAAAAAAGCCCGTGCTCTTCGCTCATGGGACCGCGTTAACGAAGCCTATGAAAAGGATGAAATTATTAAGGGGTACATTAAATGCCGTACTAAAGGCGGTATGATTGTGGATGTCTTCGGAATTGAAGCATTTTTGCCCGGCTCGCAGATTGATGTTAAACCGATCCGCGACTATGATGCCTTTGTTGGCAAAACCATGGAATTTAAGGTTGTAAAAATCAACCAGGAATTCAAAAACGTGGTCGTATCGCATAAGGCTCTTATCGAGGCAGAGCTCGAACAGCAGAAAAAAGAAATTATTGCCAAGCTTGAAAAAGGACAGATACTCGAAGGTACTGTCAAGAACATTACAAGTTATGGCGTATTTATTGATCTGGGAGGTGTGGACGGCCTCATTCATATTACCGATCTGTCATGGGGACGTGTTAACCATCCTGAAGAAATCGTTCAGCTTGACCAGAAACTTCAAGTGGTTATCCTTGACTTCGATGATGAGAAGAAACGCATTGCCCTGGGTCTTAAACAGCTTACCCCTCATCCATGGGATTCCCTCGATCCAAACCTCAAGGTTGGTGACAAAGTTTCCGGAAAGGTTGTTGTGATAGCTGATTATGGTGCATTCATTGAGATTGCCCCTGGAGTTGAAGGCTTGATCCATGTTTCCGAAATGTCATGGTCACAGCACCTCCGAAGTGCTCAGGAATTTCTTAAGGTAGGAGATGTTGTTGAAGCTGTTATCCTTACTCTCGATCGCGAAGAACGGAAAATGTCTCTCGGTATGAAGCAGCTTAAACCGGATCCCTGGGAAAAAATTGAAGAAAAATATCCTATTGGTTCGAAACATACCGCAAAAGTTCGTAATTTTACAAGCTTCGGTGTTTTCGTTGAGGTAGAAGAAGGTGTGGATGGCTTGATTCATATAAGCGATCTGTCATGGACCAGAAAGATCAAACATCCTTCTGAATTTACCTCAATAGGAGAAGACATCGAAGTGGTAGTGCTGGAAATTGACAAAGAGAATAGAAGACTCAGTCTTGGTCATAAACAGCTGGAAGAAAATCCATGGGATGTTTTCGAAACAATTTTCACCCTCGATTCAGTGCATGAAGGAACCGTGGTTGAGGTTTTCGAAAAAGGAGCAACGGTAGCTTTGCCATATGGTGTGGAAGGTTTTGTAACATCGAAGCATCTTGTGAAGGAAGATGGGACAATGGCAAAAGTTGATGAGAAGCTGGAATTCAAAGTGATTGAATTCTCCAAATCGGCCAAGCGCATCGTTCTTTCGCATACGCGGGTTTGGGAAGATAAAAAGAAGGAATCGGATCTTATAGCGAAAAAAGCAGAAGGTGAGTCTACACGGAAGGCAACCCGCAAACTGAAGAGTAGTCTTGAAAAAACTACTCTTGGTGATATTTCGGAACTTGCTGCCCTTAAATCAGAGATGGAAGAACAGGAAAAGAAAAAGGCAGCCCGTAAATCATCCAAAAAACAGGCTGATGATGAAAATCCATCCTAATTTTTAAACGTATGGAATTCAAAATTGAAAAGCTGGACAATTACACCCTGATTCAGGTGCAGGAGGAAAAATTAGATACTCATATTGCTCCTACTCTGAAATCAGAACTGGTACTAATTTCAGGAAATGGCGAGAAAAACATAATTCTCGACCTGAGTAAGTGCCGTTATTGCGATTCTTCTGGTCTGAGCGCCATTCTTGTGGCCAACCGTCTTTGTAAAAATGCCGGAGGTACGTTTGTTCTTACCGGTCTTAACGAAGCGGTTGAGCGGTTGATTACCATTTCACAGCTCGATACGGTACTCAATATAACCAGAACGGTTGAGGACGGGGTCCGGCTTATCAATGAATCAGGTAAGTGATGAAATTTGAACAGTGTCTTTTTCTTTGATCATTCTGGGTAGCAGCTCTGCTGTTCCCACTTCAAACCGTTTTCCACCCGCTCATCTGCTCAATGTGGATGAGCGGTTTTACTTAATTGACTGTGGGGAAGGAGTGCAAATGCAACTCCGACGGTTTGGTATTCGTTTCGGACGCATAAACCACATCTTTATATCTCATCTACATGGCGACCATATTTTCGGATTATTCGGCCTCCTTTCTTCATTTAGTCTGTTGGGGCGTACTTCTGATCTGAATATATACGGGCCGCACTCATTGGAAGATATGTTCAATGCTCACTTTTCATTTTTCAAGCAGGAGAGAAAGTATTCAATTAATTTTCACAAACTTACCGGAAAAACCAGCAAAAAAATCTTCGAGGACGACCGCATTGTCGTGGATGCATTTCCCCTCAGACATAGTACTCAGTGTTATGGATTTCTGTTCAGAGAGAAGGAAAAACTAAAGAATATCAAAAAAGAAGCCATAACCCGATATAAAATTCCGATCCGGGCTATGATGGCAATCAAACAGGGAGAAGATTTTATTGATGATGCAGGAAATATAATACCTAATGAAGAATTGACCATACCTTCGCCTCGGCCGCGAACTTTCGCCTATTGTTCGGATACTATGTATTTTCCAGCTCTTGCCCGCAGGGTTCAAGGCGTTGATCTTCTGTACCATGAAGCTACTTTTCTTAAAAAAGATCAGAAACTGGCACAGGAAACCATGCATAGTTCAGCCTTTGATGCTGCTCTAACTGCCACAAACGCTAATGTAAGACATCTGGTTATCGGACACTTTTCTACTCGTTACAAGACAACCGACGCCTTTGTTAAAGAAGCCATTGATATTTTTCCCAATGTGTATGAGGCGATGGATGGTTTTAGATATAAAATTGAACAGAACGGAATACTTGTTGTTGAACCTTGCAGGGAAAAAAAGTAATTTTAGCGCATAAGTAAAAATAATTAGCCCGCTATGAAAAAACAATTTCTTTTGTTCATGTTGTTTGGGTTGTTCTCAGTCGCTGTATGCGGACAGGAACGGACCAAAGCCGTTATGAAGGAACTGAAACCTGGATTTTTCGAAAATTCTGTATTGAAAGATGACCGGATAGTTGAGGAAATGAAGAATCCTCCTGAACCGCGAAAACGTTTTGCTATTGATCTCACAGGTGTTGAATTACCAAATAAAATCACACAGTATAAGACAATGGGTTTTTATTTTCCTCCTGTTTCTCAGGGGAATACAGGAACCTGCTGGGCTTTTTCCACAACATCGTTTTATGAATCGGAAGTATTTAGACTTACTGGTCAGAAAATCAAACTTTCACAAATGTATACAGTCTATTGGGAATATGTCGAGAAGGCAAAACGTTTTGTACACGAAAGAGGGAATTCTCTTTTTGACCAGGGTTCCGAAGCCAATGCAGTAACCAGAATCTATAAAACATACGGTATTGTGCCACTGGAAGCATACTCTGGACTGCCTGCCGAAAGAAAATACCACAATCATGAGCAGATGGTGAATGAGATGCAACATTATCTCCAGGGAGTTAAAGCATTGAATGCTTGGAACGAAGAGGAGGTGATTGCTACCATAAAGGCTATCATGAATCATTATATGGGTGAACCTCCTTCACAGTTTCAGTGGAACGGAAAAACTTACACCCCGCAACAATTTCTTAAGGATGTTCTTAAACTTTCTATGAACGATTATGTTGAAATTCTGTCTATCAAACAGGAACCCTATTGGCAACAGGTTGAATACAAAGTGCCCGACAACTGGTGGCATAGCAAAGAATACTACAATGTACCGCTCGACGTGTTTATGGACATTGTCAAAAAGGCGGTACGGAATGGTTATTCCATGAGCATTGGTGGTGATGTTTCTGAAGTGGGTCTTGACAGGACTACCCAGGTTGCCGTGGTTCCAACCTTCGATATTCCCTCGGATTTCATTGACGAGGACGCCCGTCAGTTCCGTTTTTCCAATAGTACAACAACCGATGACCATGGAATGCACCTGGTGGGATATACAGAATTTAAAGGTAAAGACTGGTATCTGATCAAAGATTCCAGTTCAGGTTCCAGAAACAACGACGAGAAGGCTCCAGAGTTTGGATATTATTTTTTCAGTTCCGATTATATTAAGCTCAAAATGATGGGATTTACTATTCACAAGGATGCCGTAAAGGATCTTTTGAAAAAATTCAGTAATCAGTAAACCAAAACAGAAAAATGACGGAAAAAATCCTGATACTCGACTTTGGGTCGCAATACACACAGCTTATTGCAAGAAAGATCAGAGAGTTGAACGTATACTGCGAAATCTGGCCGTACAACAAAATTCCTGTGCTCGACACTACGGTAAAGGGCGTTATCTTGTCAGGAAGTCCTTTTTCCGTCAGGGATCCTATTGCTCCGATTCCGGATCTGACGGATATAAAAGGGAAACTTCCCTTGCTGGGAATTTGTTACGGAGCGCAGTTGCTGGCACAATATTACGGAGGAGAGGTTCTTCCTTCCACACAAAGAGAATACGGTAGGGCGATGTTTGAAGTGGCCGATACATCTTCTCCTCTTTTTAAGGATATGCCGGTTGCTTCTCAGGTCTGGATGTCGCACGGAGATACCATTGCAAGGATACCGGAAGATTTTCAGATTATTGGCTGTACAAGAGATGTTACTGTTGGGGCCTTTAAGATACAGGGCGAAGAAACCTACGGACTGCAGTTTCACCCTGAGGTTTATCATACCACCGAAGGAAAACAAATATTAAAGAATTTTGTCGTTTCTATATGTGGTTGTTCCCAGACCTGGACGGCAGAATCGTTCATTGAAAATACAGTACAGACACTTAGAAAAACAATCGGAACCGATAAAGTTATACTAGGATTATCTGGCGGCGTTGATTCAACGGTTACTGCTGTACTGTTGAATAAGGCCGTTGGAAGTAGTCTGACATGCATTTTCGTTGATAACGGGCTCCTGCGCAAAAATGAATATTCAAAAGTGCTTGATTCATATCGGCATATGGGGCTGAATGTCATAGGTGTAGATGCTGGCCGGCAGTTTCTGGATGCATTAAGAGGAGTAGCAGACCCTGAGAAAAAACGTAAAATCATTGGAAGGGTTTTCATTGAGGTGTTTGACAGGGAAGCTTCGAAAATAGCAGATGCCCGATGGCTTGCCCAGGGAACCATTTACCCGGATGTTATCGAGTCGGTAAGTGTACATGGGCCTTCGGCTACCATTAAATCACATCACAATGTCGGCGGGTTACCAGAGAAAATGAATCTGAAAATTGTTGAACCCCTGAAGCTCCTTTTCAAGGACGAAGTGCGAAGGGTAGGAGCCGCATTAGGTATTCCGGAAGATATTCTGGGACGTCATCCCTTCCCTGGTCCTGGTCTCGCTATACGGGTGCTTGGGGATGTTACCAGTGAGAAACTTGAGATTTTGCGCCAGGTGGATGATATATTTATAGAGGGTCTTAAAGATGCCCAGTTGTATCATTACGTGTGGCAGGCTGCCGCTATTCTGCTTCCGGTAAAATCGGTCGGTGTTATGGGTGATGAACGGACTTATGAATATGTGGTTGCTCTAAGGGCAGTGACGTCTACCGACGGGATGACTGCCGATTGGGCACAACTCCCGTATACTTTCCTTTCGGATATTTCCAACAGGATCATTAACCAGGTGAAAGGAGTCAATCGGGTTGTCTATGATATCAGTTCTAAACCCCCTGCAACGATAGAGTGGGAATAATGGCAGATAATCTGCGCATACAGGATGGATTCGTTACATTATAAAAAGTTCAGACGAAAGATGGGAAAATACCTCAGAATGGCCATTATGGCCGGTGCCTTATGGATCAGTTTATTGCCGGTGAGCGCCCAATATGATTTGGACCCTGTAAACAAGTTTTCAAGAGCTCTGGAATGGATCCAACGCTATTATGTTGATTCAGTAAATACTTCAAAACTGGTGGAAGATGCTATTATCGGCATGCTGAAAAACCTTGATCCACATACGGTCTATATGACCAGGGACGAGGTCCGGCAGATGAATGAACCACTTCAGGGTAATTTTGAAGGAATAGGAGTGTCCTTTTATTTATTGGAAGATACAATCCTCGTAATCAAACCAGTTCCCGAAGGCCCTTCCGATAAGGTAGGCATAAAAGCCGGAGATAAGATCATTACTATTAACGGAGAGAATGTAGCAGGAATAGGACTAACCAATGATGGTGTATTTGAACGTCTGCGGGGACCAAGAGGAACTACTGTATCTGTTGGTATTAAAAGGCAGGGTGAACCAGAACTACTGCAATTTAAGATTCAGCGTGATAAGATTCCTATTTTCAGTCTGGAGGCCGCCTATTTGATAAGTCCGGGAGTGGGGTATATTAAGATTAATCGTTTTGCAGCAACTACCTCCAGGGAATTTTCCGATGCTTTTAAAACATTGAAAAGCAGAGGTATGACGCGGCTTATTCTTGATCTTAGCCAGAACGGAGGCGGTTATCTTGAGGAAGCCATCCGGCTGGCCGATTTCTTCCTTTCTAAAAATAAACTCATTCTATATACCCAGGGTCTGAGAAGTCCTCGACAGGATTTTATAGCCACTTCGTACGGAGAATTTGAAAAAGGCGACCTGGTGATTTTAATTGATGAAAATTCGGCAAGTGCCAGTGAAATTGTGGCCGGTGCTATTCAAGACTGGGATAGGGGGTTAATCGTTGGCCGGCGTTCCTTTGGAAAAGGCCTTGTTCAACGTCCCGTTCCCCTGCCTGATGGGTCGCTTATAAGACTTACTGTGGCACGCTACTATACTCCAACCGGCAGGTCAATACAGAAACCCTATAAAGACGGTATTGATGCTTATGAACAGGATCTCATCAAACGGTATCAGCATGGAGAATTTATTCATGCCGATAGCATCAGATTCCCTGATTCACTGAAGTATTCTACCCTCGAGAAAAAAAGAATCGTTTATGGAGGTGGAGGAATTATGCCTGATATTTTTGTTCCTCTCGATACCTCTTCCTATTCTTCTTACTATCGTGCCCTTGTAAACTCCGGCGTTCTATACCGTTTTGTGGTAAGGTATATTGATCGTAACCGCAGAGAGCTTATATCCCAATATCCTTCCTTTGATTTGTTTGAGAAAAACTTTACAGTTACTCCTTCGATCCTTGATCAACTGGTAGCTTATGCAGAAACGCAGAAAATACCTGCTGATTCGGCTGGTATGGCTGCTTCAGGTGATCAGATATGTTTGTTGCTTAAGGCATATATTGCCAGGGATCTGTTTGATATGAATGAATTTTTCCAGATTTACAATCAGTCTGATAAGACAGTTCAGAAAGCAGTGGAGGTAATTTCTTCCATGAGCAAATACTGGTAAATGGATGACCAATTCATTCATCATTCATTGGTTAGTTAACAACTGGGAGGAAACTGCGGGGGTAATTGCCGGTCTGGCGTATCTTTTCTTTGCAGTTAAGCAGAACATTTTGCTTTGGTTGCTGGGTATTATCAGTGCGATTTTTTTCATAATCGTTTTTTTTAGAGCAGAAGTTTACGGCAACATGGTCTTGCAGGCCTATTACCTGGGAATGAGTATCTATGGCTGGATTCACTGGTCACGCGGATTTAAAGGGGCCTCTGAAAATTCTTCAACGCGCTTACTTCCCGTAACTCATTTGCAGTTACGTCAGGGTGTGATCTTGTTTCTAATTTCAGCAGTGGCTTTTGTTCCTGTCTATTTTTTGTTGCTTGAAATTGTCGATTCTCCCGTTCCTTTTCTTGATGCTTTGACTTCCGTTCTCTCTATGACAGCTACATGGATGCTGGCCAGGAAGATTATCGAAAACTGGATCGTATGGATAGCCGTTGATACAGTCTCTTCCTTCATGTATTTTTCAAGAGAGTTATATTTTACGGCATTTTTGTATCTTGTTTATACAGTAGTTGCCATTTTTGGTTTCTTTGCATGGAAAAAAACAATGAAGTCAATATTCTGAAAGTTGTTATCAACGGACCTGAATCGACTGGAAAGACAGAGCTTGCCCGGCACCTTGCTCAATTCTTTCATACAGTATGGATTCCTGAGTATGCAAGAACCTATGTCAGTTCTCTTTCCAGGCCTTATTCATATGAGGATGTGGAACATATAGCCCAGGTCCAGAAACAGGAAATGTTACTGGAATACCAACATGCCAGAAGAGTGGTTTTCTTCGACACCGACCTTGTTATTACTAAAGTCTGGTTCGAGGTAGTATATCAACACTGTCCTGATTGGATTGAGTCTTTTCTAGTCCATTCAGGTGTGCATCTTTATTTGGTATGCATGCCAGACATCCCCTGGGTTCCTGATCCGCTTAGAGAAAACGGAGGACCGATGCGTGAGGTACTGCTTCAGAAGTACCTTACCGAAATACAACGCACAGGCATTCCATGGCGACCAATTACCGGAGAGGGCACTCTCCGCCTCAGAAATGCACTTAGTGCAATCAAAGAAGTGCTTCACCTCGTCCCTCCTGTATAGATTTTTATAGAGAATGAAAGTAACCTTTTAAGTTAAATATTCGTAAATAGAAAATATTATATTTTGAAAAAGCTAAAGAAATAGATTTGAAAGTTATTAACATAGAGAGATTTTGACAAATATTATTTTTTTATATATTTGTTAGACGTTTGCACGGAAGGATTTCTCCATAGCAATGTTGGCCCCTTATGAGTTTTAATTTCGATGCGTATTACAAGAAAATGAACACAGGTGACATAATTGTGTCATACAAGGGCAGCATCACTACTGAAATGATCAACAATACTCTGGAAATTGTTGAATCACGGATAGGAGAAAGTCCTGAAGATGCACGGTTGAGGAAAAAGGTTTACAATGTAATGGTGGAAAGCCTCCAGAACCTGTACCACCATACCGATGAACTTCCGGAAGATATTCGGGGGGAGTTTGAAGGCCATTTTGGGGTTGTCGTGGTTGCTCGCGAAGGAAGTGGAATTCGGATTACAACAGGAAATTTTATTAAATCGGACAAGATAAAGCGACTCAAAGACAAAATTGATAAGATCAATTCAATGGGTCCGGATGAACTGAAGGATATGTATAAATTCATTCTGAATCATCAGAAATTTAGCGACAAAGGAGGAGGAGGGCTCGGACTTATTGATATTGTTAGAAAAACAGGATCTCGATTGAATTATTCTTTTCAGAACTATAACAATGACTATTATTTTTTTAGTCTCGATATCATGGTTACTAATTAATAGCTAATTCTAAATAAAAATCATATGGAACCTTTGATCATTGAAGGAACGCCTAAAACACCCAGTGTGCGTTTTGATGCACAGCAAGGTTTGGTTGAAATTAAAGGGAGGTCAATTCCTGAGAATTCAATTGAATTTTATAAACCACTTGTTGACTGGCTGGAAAAATACGGTGAAAATCCTGCACCTCTAACACAGGTTAATATTCAGCTGGAATATTTCAATACAAGTTCCTCCAAATGCATTCTAGATGTTTTCAAAAAACTGGAAGCTATTTTTAAGGCAAAACATGACGTAATAATCAATTGGTATTATGAGGAGGATGATGAAGATATGCTGGAAGCAGGAGAGGACTATGAATCCATCATCCGGGTACCATTTAAAATGGTTGAAATAGTCGATTAATGAATCATTATCCCTGGGTTTTACTTCCCGGGGTTTATTCTGTCTGAGAGAATCGCAGGCTAAGATTTTCAATACTGTCAAGCAGTTTTTTAAGGAGCCTGAAATAAAGCATAAGGTAAAGGATTATTGTCATAAACCAGATTACCCCGATATTCACCCAGATAGTATCTATGTATCGCCCGAAAACCATTTTGCGGGGAGCATAGAAATGAGCTTTGATAAAGCGAGATTCAGGATCAAGGTATATAGGATTGATTTTCTGGTACAGTTGATTTTTGTATTCCAGTATTCGATCCGTTTCATTTTTGTTGGTCACAAATTCTTCTAATGCTTCGTTGGCGTGTCTTCTCTTTAACCACTGGAAGGCTTCTTTCATTTCCGGTGTGCGTTGTAACGAGTTGATCAGTTTATCCTTTTCTTCGTTTGCTTTATTCGACAACCTGATGTAATATGTATTAAGTAGACGAAGGTAATTCCGGGTTTCTTCGATGATATAGGGCGTAACATGCCCGGGAACCAGACTATCTATGAATGCAAAAGCAACCTGTTTGTTTCGCTGGTTTTCCTTTCCTATTTCATTGCGAAGAAGCTGAAGATCATTTTCAACCTTTTGTTTTGAATCAGATTTATCAATGCTGGTCTCAATCTCGTCTAATTTTCTGTTTAAATGGTTAATCCAGTAATTTTTTCTAAAATCTGCCATACTCATAATCTTATTCCACTGGTAGAACTGCCGGTCGTATTTATTTTCCTTGAACTGATAGACCGCAAGTGCTTCATAACCCCATCGGGCTGTCATGAGTTCTCCATAAAAAGGGATACTGGTCGGGGAAGAAATGGCCGGGTTAAGTTTTTCGTACTTTACAAGAACCCCGCTCAAAATAATCTGAGGGATTACCAGGAATGGAATAAGTATATAAATGGTCACAACAGTTTTAAAGCTATCGGAAATCATCAATCCCATCATATTAGATGAAGCCCAGATACTAAACAACACTAGCCAGTATTGCCAGTACATTCCTTTGATTTCCATGATACTATTTCCGACTAGCACGAATGTCAATGCCTGAATAGCGGAAAGGCCGAATTGAACGCCAACTTTTGAAAGAAGATAACTCGACCAGCTCAGATCGAGGAATGCTTCCCGTTTGAGAATTTTCCGGTCCTTAATAATCTCTTCGGCACTTACTGTGAGTCCAACGAAGATGGCTACAATAACTGACATAAATAGATAAACGGGAAGATTGCTGTTGCCGAACAGAGTATAGCCGTATTGATTGGTTACATTAACGTTATAGTACTTGATAATGTAAGCCATAATCAGAGCCAGTACAGGTGCCTCCAGAAAGTTAATGATAAGGTACTGGGTATTAGCTAGTTTGGAAAGAATGTCCCGTTTTGCAAAAATAAGGAACTGCTTTACCCGATTAGGAGTTTTGAATGAAATCTTTGGAAGAGTGTTTCCAGACTGCTTTTTTTGATCGGTCTCTTTGGAATACTCCTTATAGTAAAAATACCATTCCTGAGGAGATATTTTCCGGGTGCGGGTTTGTTTTCCATATTCATCCAATACTGCCAGCTCAACTATATTGAATATTTGTTCAGGATTAACATTTCCACAAGCATGGCATTCACTTTCATTCCAGTTTGCATGGTGTACTCTTTCCTTAAAATAGATAATGGAATCAATGGGATCGCCGTTGTAAATAAGATACCCGCCGGTATCAAGGATAAGAAGACGATCAAACATTTTAAAGATTTCCGAACTCGGCTGATGAATCACTACAAAGACCAGTTTCCCTTTTAATGACAATTCCTTGAGGAGGTCCATAATATTTACCGAATCGCGTGACGACAGGCCAGAAGTAGGTTCATCAAGAAAAAGTACGGATGGTTCCCGGATCAGTTCAAGAGCGATGTTGAGTCGCTTTCGCTGACCTCCGCTAATTTTCTTATTCAGTGGTGAACCAACCTGAATATCCTTTATTTCATAAAGTCCTAGATTTTCAAGTGTTCTGTTAACAGTTTCAATCAGTTCCTCTTCAGTGTAATTATCGAAACATAATTTTGCATTGTAGTAAAGATTTTGAAATACTGTCAGTTCCTCAATCAGTAGGTCATCTTGCGATACATAACCAATCAATCCTTTCAGTTTTTCTTTTTCCTTATGGATATCGTACCCGTTGATTCTTACTGATCCCGAGGTAGGAGGTGCTGTGCCATTCAGAACGTTCAACAGGGTTGATTTACCCGCCCCGCTGGCACCCATAATTCCCACGAGTCTCCCTGATTCTTCTGAAAAACTCATCTCGTGCAGTCCGATCTTGCCTCCGCTGAAATGGTACTCTATCCTTTCAGCCTCAAATACAATCTTTTCCTTCATCAGATCCCTGTGAAAACTACTGACTACATCGCTGTAATAGATAGGTTTTATCTGTGGATTTCTTATGGAAGAGCCAGTGGTAAATACGTGAACCTTATCGTGCTGCAGCAGTTGTCCATTAAGGTACATTTCCTTTTCTCCCACATACCTTAACAAGTATATGTTCGAAGAGGGTAAATAAAGAATACGGATCTGACCCTCCATCCCTTCCACCACATTGTGCTTTACAGTTGGATGCTGAAAGTCCTTTCTGCTGTCAATCAGCAGAACATATTCATTTTCAGGGAATTGTTCAAAATTAGTCAGAACAAACTGTTTTATGCCTTCATACTCGTCTGCCTGGAAATTAAATATACTGGCAACTGTGTTGATAAATTCCATCTCCTGATGCGAGACTTCATTTCCGTCTGACTTAACAAATTCCAATAACTGGAAAAGAACTATTACTTTTTGCTGTTGGGTAAGTTCTTCATTAACATCGGTACAAATTTTAAGAACACGTACCGAAATGGAGGATATTATTCGGGTAAGCTTGTCTTTTTCTTTCTGTTTTTCCTGATGCTCGCTGTAATAATCATCGAAGACTTTAAGATATTTTGGAGCGAGTTCCCTGTTTAGCTGTCTGATCAGAAAAGACTCTACTACCGTTCTCCGGTCACTGAGTTTGCTTTCGGGTCTTGAAATGATCGCAAAAAGCTGCATCAGAGCATTTAAAATCTTTTCACTCATGGATCACTAATCTAAATATTAGTACTGCTGGTCCTTTTCACCCGTTCAAGTTGGGAGGTGAATCACTTATCAACTCCGACCTGTTTCGTAACACCTGTCTAAAGATAAAAGGAAAAAATCATTTTTCTTATACTCTTTTATTCTTTAGGGTAAAAAATCCATATAATTAGCAAAAAGTAACATTCTTGTATTATCGTTAGAAAGGATAAGTCTGAAAATTAATTTGATTACTTATAAATGAAACGCTTCTTTATTCTACCAGAAATAAAGTACCAAAAACAGGAGGGGAATTGCCATACCCAATGCCGTAAGCCATGCTCCTCTGCCTTTGATGCCGTTTTTGCCCCGGAGGATAAAAAGGCCCGAGATGGAAAGAAAAATTAATGAGAGGGCGAAGAGATCGGCAAACCAGGTCCAGAGTTTCTTAATGTTGTTGTAATGTAAAAAATTAATTTCTCTGAACAATGGCCTTTTTCTGATCGTTTCAATTATTCCTTTTCCGGAGGTGATATCAACCGTTATGGTGCCATATTCAATAAAAATGCGCAAGTTCTCGGGTGAGGGGAAATAGTATTTCTTAAAAGAATTAGCGAGATTCAGGCTTGATAGAAGATTTTTTACGTAATTATCTGATATTGAATCTTTCGAAATACTTTCCGGCACGGTAAATGTCGTCTGTCGAATAATATAATTAGGATTCCACTGATGACGATGGTTAAGGGCTATTCCGGAAAGCCCATAAATTATGCACATTCCTGCAAAGAAGTATCCCAGATCACGATGCAGGTTACGGTTCCACTTTCTGAGGCTCATGCTTAGTTTTGAACAGGAAGAACTGTATAGGATTCGGTTTCAATCCATTGATCGGTAATATATCCCGACTTGCTTGCAGCAATGCGCTCGCGCAGACGCTGTATATTTCCCGGAACAGGTTCATTCTTATGAACGGATGGGTTTTCACTATTATGTTCTTTGTTGTTCATTTGCCCCTTCTCCAGTTCAGCAAGGTAAGCTTCGTCTATCTTTAGTTGTTTGAATGTTCCGGTTATCTGAATCTGTTTTCCTTCCAAATCAATTGCAAATTCAGTAATTGCCGGTCCTGTGACGACCCGTATCAAACTGTCAGGGTGATTCTGGTAAATAAACATCTTTTGCCCGCCTTCCCGGCAGACGTGACTCACAGTTCCTGTTACGGTAATCTTTTTACCAATGTAATCGGTTGGATTTGCTGTTAACTGTAGAAGAGTAACACTTTTGGGAGGATCAACTGCCTTCTTTTGGTTGCAGGAAAATAGAGATAAAACTATAAAAATAATGAACAAACTTTTCAATCCGTATCTATTCATAAAATCATATATTTATTATTCAAGACATGTTTTTTTAACGGAAACTTTTTATACAATCTTCTTTGGTTGAATAAATTTCAAAAACATTGTGCAATTGGAGTAATTTAAAGAGTTCCATCACTTCAGGCGCTATGTTGCAGATCTTAAACTGACCGTAACTGTTATTGGCTGTTTTCATAACCGAAAGAAAAACACCAAAACCGGAACTGTCAATAAAAGTAACTCCTTCAAGATTCAGAACCAGTTTCATATTGGGTTTGCTGAAGAAGCTGTTCAGTTCGGTTTTAACCTGATCAGCTATCAGTGCATTTAACCTGGTTACATTCTGGAATGAAACCACGGTGATATTGTCAACAACTTCTGCTTTCAGCATATTAAGGGTTTTTTAGTGATATGTCAGGTATCAGTTCGCGAAGTTCAGCTATTGCCTGCTGGCTGGAGCTCAGGAAAGCAGAAACACATTCGGCATAGAGATCTTCATCTTTCCGGCTCAGAATATCAAGTTCCAATTGTTTTAGCTTTTGCGCCAGGCTGTGTAATCCCATGATAGCAACCGTTGTTTTTGCTTTATGCGCCTGTTTGGCCAGCTGATCCCAATCACGGAGCCTCAGGCTTTCCTGCATACTTTGGGCAAGTTCCTGCACTTGAGAAATAAATATTCCGGCCAGTTCCCTGAGTACATCAGGGTCATTTCCGGTATTTTCCCGAAGGTAGGAAAGGTCAACTATCATTTTGTCCCAATTTCAAGGCTAAAATAATATAAAGATTTTAAGTTTCTAACCGGGAGAGCAACTTTTGAACAAATCCTGCAGATTAACCCTGATTACGCATAAGGAATTATACGAACTGATGCGTAGTGGGATGGCTTGGGATGCTGGCATCAGGGTTAACCCTGATTACGCATAAGGAGTTATACGAACTGATGCGTAGTGGGATGGCTTGAGAAGCTGGCATCAGGGTTAACCCCGATGGAACGAAGTGAAATATGCTTTTTGGGGACGATACGCATCAAGTAATGCATATCGTGGGTAAATCGCAATGCATTAAAGTTTTTCTAATGCAATGTTAGGGATTAAATCAACCATCTCGACAAATTGAGTATTTTCAACTGGATTATTCGGGTTAACCAAATTTTTTTTACCTTTCGTACCAATAAACCCTTATATGGATGGGTGTATTCGATTCATCAATGAAAAACTTGAACATATGAGCAGGCTTTTGGTGTGTATCCTGATGTTATTTCTGTTTTCAGCAGGAGAGCTCACTTCCCAGACGATTTCAGCCGATCCGGTTGCAAAGCTCAGAAATCAGAGGAATTATGCTCAGGCATACAATCAGGCGATTGAGGCGATAAAGTCAGGGGATTATTCTCAGGCTGCAGTATTTCTTGACAAAGCCCTCGAATTTTCTCCAAACGCTCCTGAAGCACTGCTTCAAAGGTCCAAAATCTTCTTCACTTATCAGGATTATGATGCTTCACTTCAGGATCTTGAGACACTTCTGAAAAACAAACCCGAAACCGGAGAAGCTTGGTATCTGGAAGGTGTTATATGGATGCTTCACGATTCCCTTCCACGGGCCTTGCAATGTTTGAATGAAGCCATCCGAAGGAACTACACTACGGAGGAAGCTTTTTTTTACCGGGGGGTCCTGAAAAACTCTCAGGGTGATTATAATGGAGCGATTTATGATTTTACGATGGCTATTGACAAGAATCCCAATCATGCTGTAGCTTTTCATGAACGTGCTTCTGTACGCCGTATGGTTAAAGATCTTCAAGGGGCTCTCTATGACTACAGAATGGCTGTTGGACTGGATAGTATGTTTCTGACGGCCTATAATAATATGGGTCAGTTAAAGATGATTCTGGGGGATTATCAGGGAGCTGTGGAAGATTTTTCCAGGGCCGTCAGGCTTGATCCTGCAAATCATCAGGCTTTTAATAACCGGGGTCAGGCCTATTACCTGATGGGTGAATATCCTAAAGCGGTTGAGGATTTTTATGCAGCGGTTGTAATTGATTCAGCCTATGCAGCAGCATGGAATAACCTCGGAAATGCCTATGCCAAAATGGAGAAATATGAAGAGGCAGCATCCTATTACACAAAGGCATTGCAGATAGATTCCGGTTTTGCCATTGCCTATCTTAACCGCGGATTTGTCAACGAACTGCTGGGAAAGCTGGAAAATGCCTGTGCCGACTGGAAAATGGCCCTTTCCCTTGGTAGAAAAGAAGCCGAAAAGTATCTCAAGGAATGTAAGTAGAAATATATCGTGTTAATTTCGATGGTAAGAACTGATACTATGAAGAAATTATTTTTACTTTTCCTGATTGCTTCCCTGGTTTATCCAGTTCATGCGCAATCGGATCCCAAAATCAAACGAAATAAATTCTTTGCGGGTAAGGAAGGGTTCAGAGAAGCATGGAAATGCATAAAAAAGGGCAATGAATTTTACAAGAAAGGTAAGGGGTATTTTCAGGATGCCCGGCAATTATACCTGGAGGCATATAATTATAATCCTTTAGTTCCGGAACTTAATTACAAACTTGGTATCTGCTATCTTTTTACAGATGATAAATTTCAGGCAATCGAATACTTACGTTCCGCTTGGAGCCTTAAACCGGCTGTAACTAAAGATATTCTATTTTATGTAGGAAGAGCCTATCACCAGGTGTTGAATTTTGACTCCGCCATTGTTTCATATCAAAATTACTTTGCACGGCTGCCCAATAAGGAAAAGGTCCTTGCAAAGGCTATGGTTGACAAATTAATTCAAGAATGTTATGACGGAAAAAAACTGGTTGCAAATCCAGTACGGGTTATAATATCAGATTTGGGGGAAGGGCTTAACAGCGAATATGATGACTATGGTTCTGTGTTAGCGCCAAATGACAGCCTGATGTATTTTACATCCCGCAGGCCAATAAGCAAAAAAGCGGAACGAAATCCCTATGACAACAAATATTATGAAGACATTTATGTTGCCAGAAGAGAGGGAACAGGGTGGACAGATGTGAAACCTGTCGGGAAGCCACTTAATACTCGTCACAATGACGCTGTGGTTGGGATCACCCCCTCCGGAGATGCTCTTTTTATTTATCGTGGAAAAATGGGAGGAGGAGATATTCTTCAAGCCTGGCACCGCCGTAAAAAGGATAAATTCACAGCCCCTTTTCCGGTAAATGAGAAATTTTTATCCCGGTACAGAGAGACTTCCATCTGCATGACCAATGATTCAACAGCAGTTTATTTTGTAAGTGACAATCCTTCCCAGAGTATGGGAGGTAAAGATATCTTTATGAGTACCAACCGGAAGAAGGGTACGGAACGTTGGAAAAAGCCTGTAAATATCGGTCCTGTTATCAATACTCCCTATGATGAAGAGGGCGTTTATATCACCCCTGATGGAAAAACCCTCTATTTCAGTTCGAAAGGACATAATACCATGGGAGGGTATGATGTCTTCCGGTCTGTGAAGCTGGATGACGGCGGTTGGTCAACCCCTGAAAACCTGGGTTACCCGATCAATACCCCTGATGATGAATTGTTCTATCGCCCCGATGTATTAAATCCTAAATACGCGTACTACTCGACCGTGCGTGAAGGAGGACGCGGGGGAAAAGATATTTTCCGGATTGCGTTTCTGGGAGAGGAAAAAGAACTGATTCTTGTTTCTGATACGAATTTGTTTGCCTGGAGGCAGGCTTTCCCGCCAAAAGCATTTACCAGGATCCCGGATTACCTTAGCATTGATTCAACCCTCGTTATTACGGGAAAAGTTACCGATGCCTCGACCGGCAAAGGGTTAATGGCACGAATTGAATTTATCGATGTCGGTGCCAGCAAAACTGTTGCTACAGTTGTATCGGATACTTCAGGTAATTACCGGGCATCATTACCGGCAAAAACGAAATACGGTGTGGAAATCATGGCAAAGGGCTATCTTTTCTTCCTCGAAATGATCAATCTGGCGGAGGATACTTCCGATGTACTTTTTGTCCGTAACTTCGCATTGAACAAAGTGGAAGTTGGTACCAAGGTTGTGCTCCGGAATATTTTCTTTGAAACAGGAAAAGCTACGCTGAAACCTGAGTCCTATGCTGAACTTTCCAATGTTCTTAGGTTTATGGAAGATAATCCTACTGTAAGACTCGAAATATCAGGGCATACCGATAATGTGGGTTCACGAAAGCTGAATGAGAAGCTTTCGAAAGACAGAGCCAAAGCAGTTGTTGATTATCTTGTTTCGAAGGGAATTGATAGCTCAAGGCTTGAGTCAAAAGGATATGCTGATACCCAGCCTGTGGCAACAAATGCTACTGCTGAAGGGCGAGCGCTGAACCGGCGTGTTGAATTTAAGGTTATTGGCAAATAGTGCACTGATGCGTAAAATTCCTGTTCCTGTTGCCCCTGGTCTGGTTAGCAAGAAGTAATGTAATACCAGTAAACAAAATAAACGCAATTGGTTTGCTTGCACAGTTCCTGTATTTGTATGGAACTGATTTCCTTTGAAGAATAAGATGAACAGATTGTCCAGAAGAAGAGAAGAAATTAGGTTAAAGAACATTCATGGTTTATCACGTAAAAATTATTTTTGTGCAAACAAAAACCGCAAATTATGTCTGTAAAACAAACTGCATTTCATGATATCCATGTGAAACTTGGTGCCCGTATGGTTGAATTTGCGGGATTCAGGATGCCGCTGGAATATACGGGAGTAACTGATGAACATGTTACGGTGCGAACCGGTGTTGGTGTTTTTGATGTTTCCCATATGGGCGAAATCTGGGTCAGGGGACCTTATGCTCTTGATCTGATTCAGAGAATAACTACCAATGATGCCTCCGTTCTTACTCCTGGAAAAGTTCAATACTCCTGCATGCCAAACGGAAGAGGAGGAATTGTGGATGACCTTCTTGTATACTGCTTTAATGGTCAAACCTACCTTTTGGTTGTGAATGCCGCCAATATTGAAAAAGACTGGAATTGGATCGTACAGCAGAATTCCATGGGGGCTGTTCTTGAAAATGCCTCCGACAACATATCCCAGCTGGCTGTTCAGGGCCCCAAGACAGCAGAGATTCTGCAGGAACTTACGCCAGTTAACCTCTCAGAATTAAAATACTATACATTCACTACAGGAGAAATAGCAGGCGTACCTGAAGTTATTATATCAGCTACAGGTTATACAGGCGCTGGTGGATTTGAATTGTATTTTCCGAATGCATTTGCCGAAAAAATCTGGAATGCAGTATTCGAAGCCGGCAAAAAGGCAGGGATCAAACCGGCAGGACTGGCTGCACGTGATACCTTGCGACTGGAAATGGGATATTGTTTATACGGTAACGATATTGACGATACTACATCTCCTATCGAAGCTGGTCTCGGCTGGATTACAAAATTCACCGAAGGAAAAAATTTTATTGACAAAGAGCTATTATTGCAACAGAAACAAAATGGTGTTACACGAAAACTCGTTGGTTTTGAGATGATAGAGAGAGGAATTCCAAGACAGCATTATGCCATTGCCGATGCCTCAGGCAACAAAGTAGGTGAAGTTACCTCAGGAACAATGTCTCCTATGCTGAAAAAGGGAATAGGAATGGGCTATGTAAAAACCGAACTTTCGACCCCCGGAACTGAAATCTCCATCATCATCAGAGAAAAACCTGTTAAGGCTGTTGTAGTAAAACCTCCTTTCTTCAAACCTTAGTTTCCATTATTTTGAAGTTAAATGAGTGAGTTGCAGAACCAGGTTTCCGAAAGAACATTACGGATAGAAGTGTGTTTTTCCCCGGTAATGTATTCTGCTTTCCATAATTCAGAAGCGATTGTGGTTGTTACCGATGTTTTGAGGGCATCTTCTGCCATTGTTACGGCTCTGATGAACGGTGCACAGTCGGTTATACCAGTGGAAACAATTCTGGAAGCAAAGAATTTGAAATCAAAGGGATTTCTTGTTGCGGCCGAAAGAGATGGTATCAAACTGGATTTTGCCGATCTTGGAAATAGTCCATTTAATTTTACAGCAGATAAAATTTCTGGTAAACAGATTGTCTATTCCACAACAAACGGAACACAGGCCATTCACATGGCAAGGGAAGCACACAGGGTGATTGTGGGAGCTTTTATTAATCTTTCGGCTATCTGTAGTTTTCTTACCAGAATGGACCGTGATATCATCATCTTATGTGCCGGATGGAAAAACAGGTTCAGTCTTGAAGATACAGTTCATGCCGGTGCTATTGTGGAAAAAGTTCTGCAGAACCAACGGTTCAGTACTATTTGTGATTCGGCACTTGCCGCGTTGGATTTGTGGAAGTTTGCAAAACCGGATCTCAGGGGATATCTTGAAAAATGTGCCCAGAGAAGTCGGCTGAGGAAGAATAATCTCGATGATGTAATTGATTACTGCCTTACCCCTGACTTAACCGAGGTAATTCCTGTTTTTCATGAAGAGAAACTTATTGATATTCAACAAATAAGTTGAAAGGATCCCTGGTATTTATTCGCTACCGGGAATTGAATCAAAAAAATGAAGATATTTACACTGAAATTTAACCTTTAATACATTCACGCAAATGAAAAAACACAATTTTTCTGCAGGGCCCAGTATTTTGCCGCAGTATACATTTGAAGAAACGGCCAAGGCAGTATTGAATTTTAACAACATGGGCCTTTCCATTATGGAAATTTCCCACCGGAGCAAAGATTTTGAGGCAGTTGTCAATGAGGCTGTTGCGCTTTTTAAAGATCTTTTGTCCATTCCTGATGGATATTCTGTTATTTTTCTTGGAGGTGGTGCAAGTATGCAGTTTTGTATGGTTCCGTACAATCTTCTCGAGAAAAAGGCTGCTTATCTGAATACAGGAGTATGGGCATCAAAGGCTATCAAAGAGGCAAAATACTTTGGTGAAGTAGTGGAAGTTGCCTCGTCCAAAGATGCCAATTTCAATTACATTCCCCGCAATTTTACAATTCCGACAGATGTGGATTATTTTCACATTACCACCAATAATACCATTTATGGAACAGAGCTTAAGGAAGATTTAACTTCACCTGTTCCACTGGTGGCAGACATGTCGTCTGATATTTTCAGCCGACCGGTGGATGTTAGCAAATATGGTCTTATTTACGGTGGAGCGCAGAAGAACCTGGGACCAGCCGGTGTTGCATTTGTGGTCATCCGAAACGATATCCTTGGGAAAGTATCCCGACCGATTCCATCCATGCTCAATTATCAGCTTCACATTGAGAACAATTCATTGTACAACACCCCGCCTGTACTGCCCATTTATTCTTCCTTGCTGACGCTTCGCTGGCTGAAGGAGCAGGGTGGTGTTCATGTGATGCAGAAGAGAAACCAAGAAAAAGCGGCCATACTGTATGAAGAAATTGAAAGGAACCGTTTGTTTAAACCTACCGTGCCGAAGAAGGAAGATCGTTCCATAATGAACGTTTGCTGGGTGATGGAAGAGCAATATAAAGATCTTGAGCAGGAGTTTCTTAGTTTTGCCCAGTCACGTGGGATGGTGGGTATAAAGGGCCATCGGTCTGTGGGTGGTTTCAGGGCTTCACTTTACAATGCCCTTCCGGTTGAAAGTGTTAAAGCATTGATTGAAACTATGCAGGAATTTGAAAAAATGAAGGCAAAATAAATTCTTCAATACCTGTTATTCGATCCTTGAGGCAATGGAATTCTGTCAATGCAAGCAATTGTCAGCCGGTTAAAGATTCCGACAGACAAACATTCTTTTTTGTGATGAATAAATTTTAAACCCCCTGTTTCTATGAAAAGAATTCTTTTGGCAACCGAAAAACCATTTGCTAAAGTTGCAGTGGATGGCATCAGGGAAATATTCAGCAAAGCAGGTTATGAACTGGTTTTGCTCGAAAAATATCCGTCAAAGGATGCGTTTATCAAGGCTGTTGCGAGTGTTGACGGCCTTATTGTCCGAAGTGATCAGGTAGATGCAGATATTGTTGAGGCGGCTCAGAAGCTAAAGATTGTTGTTCGCGCAGGAGCTGGTTACGATAATATTGATCTGAAGGCATGTTCTGCCCGTAATATTGTGGTAATGAATACCCCGGGACAGAATGCCAATGCCGTTGCTGAACTTGTAATGGGAATCATGGTTTACCTTGCCCGTAACGGTTTTAATGGCACTTCTGGTATTGAGCTTCGGGGAAAGAAGCTGGGTATTCATGGCTACGGGCATGTAGGTAGGATCGTCGGTATGATCGGGAAAGGCTTTGGAATGAAAGTATTTGCACACGATCCTTTTGTTGATCCTGTAATGATTGCCAATGACGGTGTGCAGCATGAACCCGATGTTCATGACCTGTACCGGAAATGTCAGTTTATATCACTGCATCTGCCGCTTACAGATAAAACACGCGAATCTATTACGTCTGAATTTCTATTTCTGATGCCTGAAGGTGCCATGTTGATCAATACAGCCCGTAAAGAAATTGTGCATGAGCCTTCCCTGCTGGAGATGTTTGAAAAAAGACCGGATTTCAAATACGGATCGGATATAATTCCTGATGTTGCGGAGACCCTATCTGCTAATTACCCTGGTCGTTTTTTCTTTACTCCAAAAAAAATGGGCGCTCAGACCTTTGAAGCCAATGTGAATGCTGGTCTTGCAGCTGCCCGTCAAATTGTTGGTTTTTTTGAAAAAGGAGATTGTATCTTTAAAGTAAACTGATTAATTAAGATTTTTATGGCAATAATTAAGCCTTTCAAAGGAATTAGACCTGTAAAGGACAAGGCATATCTGGTTGCTTCGCGGCCTTACGATGTACTGAACAAGGATGAAGCAAGGGAAGAGGCAAAAGGAAATCCATATTCGTTTCTACATGTAATTAAACCTGAAATTGACCTTCCGGATGACGTTTATGAATATGATCCTTCGGTGTACCGCAAGGGGAGGGAATACTTTGATCAGTTGGTTCAGCAGGGAGTTTTCTTTCAGGACGCAAAGGAACTCCTTTATATTTACGCCCAGACCATGGAGGGAAGAACACAGTACGGGCTTGTTGCCTGTGCTGCTGTTAGTGATTATATAAATGGTATTGTACGTCGCCATGAGCTGACGAGACCCGATAAGGAAGAAGACCGGAAGAACCATATAAGGGTAAGCAAACTTCATTACGAACCGGTTTTCTTTGCCTATCAACCTGTACCTGAAATCGATGAAATTATTGCCAGGATTGTCAGGGATAAACCTGAGTATGATTTTACAGCACCCGATGGATTCGGACATCATTTCTGGATTGTGAGAGACCAGTCTGATATAGAAAAGCTGGTACAACTTTTCAGGGATAAAGTACCTTATACCTATGTTGCCGACGGACATCACCGTACAGCTGCAGCTGCCCTTGTAGGGGAAGAAATGAAAAAAAATAATCCTTTTCATACCGGAAAGGAAGAATACAATTATTTTCTGGCAGTTCATTTTCCCGCAAATCAGTTGTCCATCATTGATTACAATAGGGTGGTAAAGGATCTGAACGGTTTACTTCCGGATGAATTCCTGCGAAAAATTGAAGAATACTTTGTAGTTGGCCGCAAAGGATCAGGAATATACAAACCAGAGCGCCCGCATACATTCAGTATGTATTTTGGAGGTGAATGGTACGAACTTGTCGCAAAGGAAGGGACGTATCGTGACGATGATCCTATTGCCTGCCTCGATGTAACGGTTCTTTCAGAATATATACTGAAACGGATACTGGGAATTGAAGATCTTCGGAAATCAAAAAGGATTGATTTTGTCGGGGGTATTCGTGGATTGGCTGAACTTCAAAGGCGTGTTGACAGTGGAGAGATGGCCGTGGCATTTGCTCTCTATCCTGTTTCAATGAAACAACTGATAGACATCGCTGACACCGGCAATATCATGCCACCTAAAACAACCTGGTTCGAACCGAAGCTGCGAAGCGGGCTGGTTATTCACAGCCTTGAATAATTGTTTCCATGGACAAAGAACAATTTCTTTCGGTTAAAAGGAGTCTGCCACCTCATGTAAAACTTGTGGCCGTAACCAAAACACATCCTCCTGAAACAATCATGGAGGCTTACCGTCTTGGCCATAAAATTTTTGGTGAAAACAAAGTTCAGGAACTTGTGGCCAAACAGCAGGTACTCCCGAAAGACATTGAATGGCACCTGATAGGACATCTGCAAACCAACAAGGTGAAGTACATTATTCCCTTCATCAGCATGATCCAATCGGTCGATAGTCTGAAACTACTAAAGGTTATTGATTCCGAGGCATCCAAAACCGGAAGAATCATCAATTGCTTGCTTGAGTTTCACATTGCGGGGGAGGAAACAAAATTCGGATTGGATCTGTGTGAGGCACGGAATATCCTGGAATCGGACGAATACAGAGCCATGAGAAACATCAGGATATGCGGAGTGATGGGTATGGCAAGCTTTACACCCGACCGTGCCCAGATAAGGAAGGAATTCAGACAACTAACTGAAATATTCCGGACCCTTCGCTCGGATTATTTCTTAGATTCAGATTGTTTTAGGGAGATTTCAATGGGTATGTCGGGCGACTACGACATTGCTATAGAGGAAGGTGCAACTATTGTGAGATTAGGGACAATTCTTTTCGGTGAGCGGATAAAATGAAACACGAGCAAGAAACTATTATTTTTACAGTGTTAAACTTTAAATAAAATGGCTGATTTACATTCTGTTTATCTGGGGATAAGGCTTCGTAATCCTTTGATTATAAGTTCATCAGGTCTTACTGATCAGGTATCTAAAATCAAAAAACTGGAAGAATGCGGTGCAGGCGCTGTCGTTCTGAAATCGCTTTTTGAAGAACAAATCCTCCATGAAGCAGGGAAGATGATGGATCAGGGTGATTATCCCGGTGCAGAAGATTATCTGAAGATGTACGCGCGCAATCATACTGTTTCTGAGTACCTTAAACTCATTGAGGATGCAAAAAGAGAAACGCAGATACCTGTTATTGCCAGCATAAATTGTGTTTCCACCAGTGAATGGATTGATTTTGCAAAAAACATAGAGCAGGCAGGTGCCGATGCTCTCGAATTGAATATTTTTTATTTGCCTCTGAATACGGGTAAGAGCAGTGCCGATTACGAAGCCATCTACCTTGATCTTGCTTCACGGGTCAAGGAAACTATTACCATTCCTCTGGCGGTAAAGCTGGGGCAGAATTTTACCCATCCAGCGGGTATGGTTGAGAAGCTATACCACCGCGGTATAAAAGGAGTTGTTTTGTTCAACCGCTTCTACGAGCCCGATATTGATCTGGAGCATATGCATTTCAAGGCTGCCGACGTGTTCAGTACCCCCTCAGAACTGAGCCATACGCTCAGGTGGGTTGGAATTGTCAGTAGTCTGGTTGAAAAGATTGATGTAGCCGCCTCAACCGGTGTACATACTTCGGAAGGGGTTCTAAAAATGATTCTTGCCGGGGCTAAGGCAGTTATGATGTGCTCAGCTGTTTATAAAAACGGTCCTGAATACATAAAAAAGGTTGTTGGAGAGGTGAATCAGTGGCTGGATAAAAACAATATAAAAAGAATTGAAGAATTGCGGGGCCGATTGAGTTATGCCCGGTTGGAAAATCCTGCCGCCTACGAAAGAGCTCAGTTTATGAAGTATTTTTCAGCCCTGCATTGAGTCTCTCCCTCTGTGGAAAAAACTATTCAGTACACAACTGGAGTGATTGTTTGTAAGCATCCTTGTTTCCAAGTGTAGCCGCTTTTTTCAAATCATTACAGGCCCCTTCCGGGTCTCCGTTGTACATACGGGCCATACCTTTCTGATACCATGCCTCTGCGATTTCAGGATTCAAATCGAGTGCCTGTGCGAAGTCATGAATAGCATTTTTGTAATTTCTCATTTCAAGGTGGCAGAGACCTCTTTGGTAAAAGAACTCGGGAACGGAACGATCTATGGTTATGCTGAGGTCGAGTGCTTTAATAGCATCCGCATAGTTGCGCATGGTGTATAGTATGAAGCCATGGTAGTAATGGGCACGGGGATCTTTGGGGAAAAGAGATAAATACAGTCTCATATCGTCAAGGGAACTACTGAATTTTCCCTCTGCTGCCAGTGCCCGGGCTCTTTCCTGGTACACTTCGAGCCGTGAGGGATCCAGCTTCAGCACTCTACTGAAATCTTCGGCTGCTTTACCATACTTTCCGCTTTCAAGCAACAGAATTGCGCGTTGCCAAAAATATTCAGGCTGTCTTTTGTTCAGGTCAATGGCCTGGTTCAGATCTTTCAGTGCATTACTTTTGTTTCCGAGTAAATTATATGCCCTTGCTCTCAGAAAATACCACTCGTGCTTTTTGGGGAAACGTGTAATCCATTCGGAAAGCCGGGCAACTGCTTCCACCGGGTTGCTGCTTTCAATAAGATATATGGCCTCTGCTGTATTCTGCTCGGCTTTAGTATACCAGTTATTTTTCCAAACCTCGTTCCATTCTTTGGTGTTTTCAATTAAGCGAAAGGATTTGTCAAGTTTAATTTTGGCTTCCGGCAACCGGTCAGAGGTCTGCAGATGTTTCCTCAGCCATTCCGCAGATTCGGCTGGTTTATTCATAAGAGCGTAACAGCATGCAATCTCATAACTTGCAACGCCATTTTTTCTTTTTTCAGCTGAAAGAAAATCAACTAACGCACTGTCATTCTTCCCAGCCATAAGAAAAGCCTTGCCTCTTCTGAAATAATAGTCGTAATTGGTTGAATCACTAAGTATGAGTTCGGTAAAATATGTTGCTGACTCAGAGTAATTACCCTGACAGGTAGCAGCTACTCCTTTCATCCAGAGCAGATGCTGGGGTTCCTGTGCATAAACACAGGCAAAAAAAGCTAAGTTTACTAAAATAATCACATGCCTGATCATTGCAGATTGACTATTTATCCTGAGGTTTGGCATTTTTTTCATTGCTGTATACATGAATAAATCCCACAAGATTCCGGACTTCTACACCGGTAAGGCGGGGTTCATAAACATCACAAACATAGTAGTAAACGCCCGATGGAACTATTTTTCCCCTCTGAATACTACGTCCGTCCCATTTTATATCAGGATCGGTAGTTTGAAATACCAGATTTCCCCAACGGTTATAAATTTTCATATCTACTTTCTGGACATAATGGTTTTTGTTTTTGGCAATATAGATGTCATTGATACCATCACCATTGGGCGTAAAAACATTGGGAAGTTCATAAAAACTGCAAGCATCGACACATATAAGGACTGACCGTTTGCTCTCATTTCCGAAAGAATCAACTGCGGTTACCTGATAACATCCGGCTAAATTCCCATCGGGATAATGCCTGTAGGTAGTATCCTGAGCAGAGGAAATCACAGTGAGAAATTCAGGAGTATTGCCAAAGACTGGTGAATAATAAATTTTATAGGAAACAACATCATCCGCACAGAAGTGGTTGGGATTAGTCCATTGCAAAAAATTATAGGCACTGTCGCAAACATTGGTTACGTTAAGATCGGGTGGGCAGGGAGAAATACTATCAACTGGTGTTGTGCAGTTTTTATGCGAAAAATTGATGGTACTGGCTTGTCTGTTTTCAATGTCCCGGTAGCCGATGCTTTTTATTTTGTAACAATATTCATTTCCATTGGTAAGTTGGGTATCAATGAACCGGTTGGTACTACTTATTCCTATCGAATCGTAGGTGCCGGAATTCTGATTGAACCGGTAAAATACATATTGTGTGTTGATCCAGGGAACATTCCGTATTGCATTGATCTCTATTTTGTTGTCGGTACCTTTCAGTTGGGGGTAAAGGGTGGAGGCTACTTCTGGTGTTCCAATGAGGAATATATTGCCGGGAACATTGTTGTACAATTCAACTTTGTAGGAATATGGGAAAAGCAATGTGTTTAAAGGCTGATCATTATATGTAGTGTCATCAAGAGTGGCGGAAAAAATACTGTCGATGGGTTGGAACGATGAACCCCAGAGGTCAGGCGAGCGGTATATCACCAATTTATATGGACCTGTTCCTGTAAGCGAGTCAGGATTTGGTTTCAGCCAGGCCAGGAAAACCGAACCTGCTGAAGGATCAATGCTTGTAACGCTGGCGTTTATCAGAGCTGGTAAGCCCGGTACTAATGACGCGCATACCTCATCGGAGGCCACACTGTATGAATCATTGAATACTGCAACAATTCTGTAACAATACTGGATTCCCTTAATAAGTTCGCTGGTTGCGCCGTCATCAATAAACAATGTATCAGTTCCTGATGATGTTTGTCCTATTTTATGGAAACTGCTATAAGACGGAATACCGGTCTCACAACTGTCGGGTACAAAACCTGAGGGACCGTTTGAACGGTAGATTTCAAAAAACTTCACATTACTGCAAGGATACCTGTTCCATGTAAGACGGATAGAATTGGCTGATGCCTGCGCCGACAAGGCCTGTGGGGGAGGTCCTATTACCCGGATATTAAATACATCAAAGTCGTTTAATTGCAATTGTTTATTCAGATCAGTAGCTTTTATGGTAACGAGGTAAGGTCTTTGACGTACATGGGTACAATTGGTAAGCCATTGAAAGTGGTAGGTAGAATAACCTGTATCGGCCGCAATGGAATCAAAAGTAGCCTTGCCGGTTGGCATTTCAAACGGGCCACCTGAAGCTCTGACAAATAGTTTATCCCCATCAGGATCGGTTGATGTCAGCTCAAAGGATACTTCGTCTCCTGCTACAACACAGTAATCGCGCAGGGGTGGGTTCACAGGAGGATTGTTGGTTGAGTTATAGACGTTGATCTGCATGTCGCGTGTTACCGAACCAATAAGCATTCCGTTTCGCCATTTGTTCACCTTCATGGCAACATTGTAAATGCCGGTGTCAACAGGGCTATCCCAAACCAGATCGCCGGTGACAGGGTTTACATAGAAGGTATCGCTTGCCGCAGGGAATGTATAGTTCGCAATGGGTTTTCCATTTTCTTCGGTGCAAACGGTAAGTTCATACGACAGACTATCACCTTCCAGATCGAATGCTCCCGGGTTATGAATAAACAGCCTGCCCTTTGCAGCTTTGTCAATGGGCGGGTTCAACAGAACAGGTGCGCTGGCTCCTCCGGTTAAAGGACTGATTACCAGCTTTGTTTTAATAGAAAAGATCACATTAACCGAATTGGGTATATTCTTCACCCCATAATTCCTGTTAGGATCCTGCACCACAATTTCATATACACCCGGGCCCGGAAAAGTGTGCTGTACAATATACGTATTATGAAAATAAAAATTTGGAAGGACAACTTTTCCAACACGGGGTGCTATGGATTTTGTATTGTCTCCCCATTGTACCTCCAGTTGTGGTCTGTCGGCTGCACTTAATGTATACGTAAAGGTATTAATGGTAATCTCATAAGTAAATCCCGAAATCAACCGGTAGGTAATTTCTCCTGCACGATTGTGTGTTGCCCATAACAAATGGCTAAATAACAGATATACCAGAATACCTGTAATGCTCTTTCTCAGCTTATTGTGTCGGTAATGGTTCATATGCCTGGTTCGATATCCAGCGTGCAGGTTGGCGATTCGTAGGTCATCTGATACCCGTGCTCATTTCCATTGAAGGAAAAAATTATCAGATTGGTTTGGTCTGGAAAAACATCCATAAGAAGGTAGTTTGTCATATCTGCTCTCGAAAACTTTCTGGAGGGTTTTGCCTGGAGCTTGATCCACATTACATCCTCTGCAACAGTTCTTTCTGTAAGTTTGAACCTGACAGTATCTGAATGGTCAATGATCAACCAGGCCATCGTATTGACATATCTTTCGATAAATGGGTTACTTTGTACGCTGTCCTGAAGGGCCTTTTCATTACATTGATCACCGTAATGATGAAAAGCCATAGTATAAAAGTCGTCCCTGAATATCTTCCACAGACAATGAAATGTATTATCCGGTTCACTGTATTCAATATTGAGAACAGAAAAGTGAACAGGATGCAGCAACAGCGCACAGAACGCCGGAAATAACATATATCGGTAAAAATGCAGCATGTTTGCCAGATCCTATTAGAATGAACAAAGGTAATATAATTAGGGTTGTTTTTTACCGATCTTATCAGACTTCAAAATATAATTTTCAGATTGCTCAAAACAAAAATTATGCCACCCTGTTATGTTTTTCGTGAATACTGAATGTACACGGATGAAGGAGAAATTGAATAACGAAGGTGTCAATATTATGAGTTGAAACATTAATATGGTTGAAACACGTTGATAATTAGGCGTTAGGTGATTTTGCAACTCCTTACAAGTAATATTATTGCTTTAACCCCAATTAATTCATTAGTTTGCTCTTTTCAGGAGCTTCTAATGGATAAGTTGGGTCTATTTCTTTTATTTTGTCTGATCATAAATATTTTCTCATTTCAATTAAACCCAATTTAGCTGAATAAATATCTGAATAATTTTTTATTCGGAGCTGATAATAATAATCAGAAAGATTATGAATACATGGGCACAAGTAATAATTTTTGCTTTTACGAAAATGAATTAGAATCTTGTAATATTGCTTCTGAAATTACTGCATCCGGGTTATATATTTTTTCTTTTTCTGTAATATCTAGTTGCAAGTCAGTAATTAATTTTTCTCTTGTAGGTCTTAAAATAATTAATATGCCTACAGTAATGCCGACAAGAATAACGAAAATATTACTTCCTGTTAATAAATATCCAATGACAGAAAAAAATCCGGGTGCTTCAATCAAAACATATCTAGTTATCAGGGTGGATCGGTATTCAGCAGTTTTTGCCAATAAATCCTTCTTCTGTTCCTTAATTTGTTTTAATTTCTTATTAAATAACAATTGACTTCCTAATATACCGGCTGAAAGTAAAACCAAAAGTATTATGGTAATTATTTTAACTGAGAATGCATCATCTGTAGCGAAACCATTTATCGAATTCAGGAATACCGCAATACTCATGAAAATCAAAATTCCTGAAATAATTGCAAAATAAATAATGTTGATTCCTTTGAAGTACTCTTTGGAAGTTTGTTGCAATGTTCTCATAGGCGATAAAGTTTAGTTCTTTTTGGTTCGACAAACTATTAGTTACGTAAATTTATTGTACCTGTTCAGGAGTTTATTAAGTCAATTCATTTGATCAAAGATAGCTATTGTTCGGATTCTTTTAAATAAAATGAATAAAGTTTTTACTTCCTGATACTATAGAATTGTTTTAAATCCTTGTTTTTATTAGTTACTTTCTTCATTCTTATTAAGTTTTAGTTTTATTTTGCCCAAGATTATCTTTATAATGATTTCTGGTACACTGATTTTAAATTGGGCAATTATTATACGTTTTTCTTTTCAGCTATTTAGTGTTCAGAATAGTATTCTTTGGTATTTGTAGGATTACTGGTTTTATTGTTAATTTTGGATTTATTGAAAAAGTGCATGCATTACTTTTGAAATACGTTGCGATAAGTATATTGGGTTTTGAATGCTGATGCTTTAAACGGATAATTGCTGATTTATGACCTGGGTAGAGGCTATAAAGGGATTTGAGTTTTATCTGCGGCTGGAGAAATCTCTTTCACAGAACAGTATTGAAGCGTATCTTACTGATGTACATAAGCTTTGTTCTTTTGCGGGAGGATTGGATGGTCCTCTGGCACCGGAAGAGGTTGATACAGAGCTTATACGCGAAATGCTTCGTTTTTTTAGAGAAGCAGGATTAACGGAACGGACTCAGGCCCGTATTGTATCTGGAATCAAAGCCTTTTATCGCTACCTTTTGCTCGAGGGGATTATAAAGGAAGATCCATCAGAACGGATAGAGTCTCCGAAAATCGGGCGAAAATTGCCTGAGGTTCTCACAATAAGCGAAATTGATGCCATGGAGAATGCTGTGGATCTGAGCAAACCAGAAGGACACAGAAACCGTGCAATGATTGAGGTTATGTACAGTTGTGGTTTGAGGGTATCTGAACTGGTGAACCTCAGAATATCACATATCCACAGGAAGGATGAATACCTGAGAATACTGGGAAAAGGTAACAAGGAACGTCTGGTGCCAATCGGATCCCGTGCCCTGAAAGAAATAGATCTGTATCTTCCCTGGAGAAACCTTCTGCCTTCTATTGACCCGCGCAACTCGGACATTCTTTTTCTGAACCGAAACGGAAAAAAACTTACACGGGTAATGGTTTTTCTCATTGTAAAAGACCTGGCTGAAAAAGCGGGCATCAGAAAGAAAATCAGCCCTCATACTCTCCGGCATTCCTTTGCCACCCACCTTATTGAAGGAGGTGCCGACTTACGAGCGGTTCAGGAAATGCTTGGTCATGCTTCCATACTTACAACTGAAATTTATACCCATGTTGATAAAGAATATCTTCGCGATGCCATACTGCGTTTCCACCCTCGATCAGGAAATCAGTCATAAGACTCTGCCAAACAAGAAGGGAATTACAAATTTTTGTCTACCTTTGTAATTCAATTTTTTGTACTGAAAAGCATGTAAGTGCTTAATTGTTAAATCTTTATAATTGTTATGCTATGAAGAAATACGTGTATTATTTTGGCGGGGGAAAGGCTGACGGCCAGGCCGACATGAAGGAACTCCTCGGAGGAAAAGGAGCTAATCTGGCTGAAATGGTGAATCTCGGATTGCCTGTACCTGCTGGTTTTACTATTACCACGGAGGTTTGTACATACTATTACGACAACAACAAGCAGTATCCTCCCGAACTGAAAGATCAGGTGCTGGAAGCACTTGCCAAGGTGGAAAAAGAAATGGGGGCAAAGTTTGGTGATAAAGAAAATCCACTTCTTGTTTCAGTTCGTTCCGGAGCCCGTGCCTCTATGCCAGGTATGATGGAAACCGTGCTCAATGTGGGGTTAAATGACGTAACCCGTGAGGGGTTAATAAAGAAAACGGGGAATCCTCGTTTCGTTTACGATTCCCAGCGCCGCCTCATCCAGATGTATTCTGATGTTGTGATGGAAAAAGCAGCCGGTATTGAACCGGAAGAAGGAAAAGGTGTACGTGTACAACTGGAGCACGAACTCGAAAAAATGAAAAAAGCCCGCGGTGTTAAGAGCGATACTGAGCTTACTGCCGACGATCTGAAAGAACTTATTGTTATTTATAAAAACAAGGTAAAAGAAGTTCTAGGAAAACCCTTCCCTGAAGATGCTATGGAGCAGCTCTGGGGAGCAATATCTGCTGTATTTCAGAGCTGGAACGGAAAACGCGCCATTGCTTACAGGAGGATTGAAGGAATTCCCGACTGGTGGGGAACCGCTGTAAACGTTCAGTCAATGGTGTTCGGAAATATGGGTGACACCTCCGCTACGGGAGTGGCTTTTACCCGTAATCCTGCCACTGGTGAGAACTATTTTTATGGTGAATGGCTGCCCAATGCTCAGGGTGAAGACGTTGTAGCAGGTATCCGTACTCCCAATCCTATTAATGAAGTTGGCAAGAGCTCACACAACCAGCATCTTCCTTCTCTGGAAACAGCAATGCCCGAAGCATACAAACAGCTTCATGAGATCCAGAAACGGCTCGAATCGCATTACAAAGATATGCTCGACATCGAGTTTACCATCCAGGAAAAGAAACTGTATATGCTGCAGTGCCGTGTTGGTAAGAGGAACGGGACAGCCGCTGTACGGATGGCGCTGGATATGATGAAGGAAGGATTAATTGATGAAAAGACAGCTGTGTTAAGAGTAAATCCTTCCCAGCTCGATGAACTTCTCCATCCTCTGCTTGATCCAAAAGCTGAAAAAAGCGCAGTAATTTTAGCCAAAGGTCTTCCTGCTGGTCCGGGTGGTGCCACCGGTCAGGTTGTGTTTACTGCTAATGATGCTGTAAATTGGGCTAAAGAAGGGAAAAAAGTGATTCTTATCCGTGAGGAAACCAATCCCGAAGATATTGAAGGAATGCGTGCAGCTCAGGCAATTCTTACAGCCCGTGGCGGAATGACCAGTCATGCAGCTCTGGTTGCCCGCGGATGGGGTAAATGTTGTATTGTGGGTGCTGCCGATGTGAAGATCAACTTTGCCCAGAAAACCGTTTCCATGGGCAACAAAACCCTGAAGGAAGGTGACTGGATTTCACTCAACGGAACCAAAGGTCTTGTTTATGAAGGTAAACTTGATATGGTTGACGCTTCAGAAAACAAAGACTTTGTTGAGTTTATGAAGATCGTTGATAAATACAGAAAACTGAAGGTCCGTACCAATGCCGATACTCCTGAGGATGCTGCAAGAGCTCGCGAGTTTGGTGCCGAAGGAATCGGACTTTTCCGTACCGAACATATGTTTTACGGAAAAAACAGTGAACAGCCCCTCTTTAAGCTCCGGAAAATGATAATCTCGAAAACGGAGAAAGAACGCAGAGCTGCTCTGGATGAACTCTTCCCGCATGTTAAGGAAGATGTAAAGGCTACGATGGCTGTAATGGATGGACTTCCTGTTACGTTCCGTACTCTTGACCCACCGCTGCATGAGTTTGTTCCTAACCGTCAGGATGAAAGAGAAAAGCTGGCAAAGAGCCTGAATATTTCTCTGGAAGAATTCAACAAACGCGCTGATCTTTTGCACGAAAACAATCCGATGATGGGACATCGCGGAGTGCGCCTTGGAATTACCTATCCGGAAGTTACCGAAATGCAGGTAAGAGCTATTTTCGAAGCAGCTGCCGAGCTGATTAAGGAAGGCAAGAAAGCACATCCGGAAATTATGATTCCTGTTACCTGCGTAAATACTGAGCTGAAACATCAGTATGAGATCATTAAGAAAGTGTATGCCGAAGTTTGTCAGAAATTCGGCCTGAAGGAAATTCCGCACATGGTTGGGACCATGATTGAAATTCCGAGGGCTGCCATTACTGCCGACAAGATGGCCGAATATGCAGAATTTTTCTCCTTCGGTACCAATGACCTTACGCAGATGACGTACGGATTTTCAAGAGATGATATCGGAGCATTCCTGCCTCATTATCTGGAAGGCAAGATTTTGCCCTTTGATCCGTTCCAGCAGATTGACCGCGACAGCGTTGGTGAACTCATGAAAATTGCCTGCGAACGGGGTCGATCAAAGAGGCCCGATATTAAACTCGGAATCTGTGGTGAACATGGCGGTGAACCTAATTCTGTGGAGTTCTGCCACATGATTGGCTTAACCTACGTAAGTTGTTCACCATTCCGTGTTCCTATCGCTCGACTTGCTGCTGCTCAGGCTGCAATCAAACATTCCAAGTAAGCCGTCTTTAAAGGCTCATAAAATGGTCAGGCGGTTCAAAAGAACCGCCTGAATTTTTTAATACCGATCATGCATTGGTAGCACAATGCAATTATGTACTCGAATCAGTATCAGCACACAGGTCAACCCCAATGAAACAGCTGATCACGATCATTAAAATACATTGCACATATTAAAACCGGTTGCGGGTATATAATCATTTTGTATTATCCGCCAGTATGCACCTTTGAGAATGTATGTTTATGAAATTAAAATGAACATATATTTTGTATTTATGGAGTACTGAACTTTTTTGTTGTACAGATTGTGGCTAATATTGTGTTAAAATTCAGGTGTATGATCAATCTCTCAGTTTATGGAATTCAATCCCCTGGAAAGATTTATTACAATGCTTCCTATGAAGAACTTTTCCGCTTTGAAACAGATCCTTCCCTTACTGGATGGGAGAAGGGATATGTAACCAGCCTGGGTGCCGTGGCTGTTGATACAGGAGAATTTACGGGGCGTTCACCAAAGGACAAATATGTGGTAAAGGAACCACAGACTGAGCAAAACATATGGTGGCATGCAAAGGAAAAGAAAGGTTCTGATAATAAACCAATTTCTAAGGAAGCCTGGGAATACCTCAAAAAAATAAGTGCTCTTCAGCTTTCTGGAAAAAATCTATTCGTGGTTGATTGTTTTGCCGGAGCGAATAAAAAAACAAGGCTTTCAGTCAGGTTTATTACCGAAGTAGCCTGGCAGGCACATTTTGTTAAAAATATGTTTATCAGACCGGAACCTGAGGAATTGAAAGAATTCAAGCCCGATTTTGTGGTGCTGATGGCGTCAAAATGTCGCAATGACCGTTATAAAGAGTTCGGAATGAATAGTGATGTTTATGTGGCATTTCATCTCACTGAGCGGATGGCGCTTATTGGAGGCACCTGGTACGGCGGAGAAATGAAAAAGGGAATTTTTTCTGTAATGAATTATTTTCTTCCACTCCAGGGAATTGCCTGCATGCATTGTTCAGCTAATATGGGGAAACAGGGAGATGTGGCTATTTTCTTCGGTTTATCAGGAACGGGAAAAACAACTCTTTCAGCCGACCCTGAACGGCTTCTGATAGGTGATGATGAGCATGGATGGGATGATGATGGAATTTTCAACCTGGAAGGAGGGTGCTATGCCAAATGCATCAACCTCGATCCCTTGAAAGAACCGGATATTTACAGGGCTATTCGTCGCGATGCCTTGCTGGAAAATGTCGTTATTGATGAAAAAACGGGAGATGTGGATTTTTCCTCCGCTGCTAAAACGGAAAATACGCGTGTTTCCTATCCGATTTATCATATTTCCAATATTGTTAAACCTGTTTCAAAAGCAGGGCATCCACAAAAGGTTATATTTCTTACTGCCGATGCTTTTGGTGTGCTTCCTCCTGTGGCACTGCTGAATGAAGAACAGACTGCCTACTATTTTCTCAGTGGTTATACCTCAAAGCTCGCCGGAACAGAGAGGGGAATTGTTGAGCCACAGCCTACTTTTTCTGCCTGCTTTGGTCAGGCATTTCTAATGCTTCATCCTTCGGTTTATGCCCATCAGCTGACGGAAAAAATGAAACAGCATGGGGCCAGGGCATATCTTGTAAATACCGGCTGGACGGGAGGCTCCTACGGAACAGGACACCGGATGGATATCACTGTAACCCGGAAAATAATTTCGACTATCTTGAATGGATCAATCGAGAATGTACCCCTGAACCGGCTTCCTGTCTTTGGATTGGAAATACCTGCAGAGCTGCATGGCATTGACTCGTCTATTCTTGACCCTCGAAATGCCTGGCAGGATAAAAGAAAATGGCATGAAGCAGCGGAAAAGCTAGCCCGGAGTTTCTTGGCAAATTTTGCTAATTTTGCTGACACTCCTGAGGCTCGTAAAGTAATCAAAGGCGGGCCCGGGATTGAATAAGTGGATCGGTTTTCAAAATGGTAATTGCGTCCTATTATGGTGGTTTTACTGTTGGTTATAGTATTGATTGCGGCTTATCTGTTGGGATCTGTTCCTACTTCCGTCTGGATAGGCAAATGGCTCAGGGGTATTGATATAAGGGATTACGGCAGCGGAAATGCAGGAGCTACTAATACAATGAGAGTCCTTGGGGTAGCGTTAGGCATTCCGGTTGTCATAATTGATATTGCTAAAGGATTTCTCGCGGTTCAGCTTTCCTTTATTCATTCAGGTTTTCTTGAAATATTTCCCGATATTGTTGTCCTTCAGCTTATTCTCGGTGCTTTTGCTGTTCTCGGCCATATCTACCCGGTATTAGCAGGTTTCAGAGGAGGGAAAGGCGTAGCCACACTATTCGGGGTTATTCTTGCTATTCATCCTGTTATTACTCTCATGGCCATGGGAGTATTTCTGGTTGTTTTGTTGATTGTAAAAATTGTTTCGGTAAGTTCAATGGTAGCCGGCATTTCTTTTCCGGTTTTTCTTTTCCTGTTTTATCCTGAGTCTCCGATTTCGATGAAAATTTTTTCTGTCGCGGTGGCGATTCTACTCATCTATACCCACAGAACCAATATCCGGCGGCTGTTAAGAAAGGAAGAGCCCAGGGCTACTTTCCTATTTGGTGAAAAAAAAAGGGATTAAGAAAAACTATCCAAATAATACGTTTAATTGGTTGGTCAGATCTTTTGGATCAACATTTTCTTTTAGTTCTCCGTTCAGTGCATAAGAAATGCTACCGGTTTCTTCTGAAACAACAATAACGAAAGCATCCGTTTGTTCCGAAAGTCCTAGTGCGGCACGGTGGCGAAGGCCCAGATGCACCGGCACATCAGGATTTTCAGTTAGAGGGAAAATACATCCGGCCGAAAATATCTTATCTCCTGTAATTATTAGTCCGCCATCATGCAGAGGATTGTTCTTAAAGAATATACTCTCAATTAACCTTTCAGTAGTGTTGGCATTGATGATCTCTCCTGTTTCTGCATAGGTTTGAAGAGATGAATTCCGCGCGATGGCAATCAAAGCGCCTGTGCGGGTTTCTGATAGGGTTATGCAGGCACTTACTATTGCTTTAACCTGAACTTTATGCGCTGCTTCAATGTTCCATGAAAAGAGATTTTCCAGGCTAAAGCGCCGGGTCATATATCGTGTGCCAATCATAAGGAGAAATCTTCTTATTTCCTGCTGAAACACTATGATAAGCGCTATTACACCAACTCCCATCACTTGCCCGAGAAGGGTGCTCATGAGTTGCATATTCAAAGCCTTGACGACCAGCCAGAAAAGATAAAGCACAAAAATGGCCACGAAAATATTAATAGCTACTGTACCTTTCATTAGATGGTACAACTGGTACATCAGAAAAGCAACGAGCAGGATGTCGATAATATCGAGAACTCGAATTGTCAAAAAAAACGGTAAAATAAAATTCTCAATCATCTGGAATATAAAATGAATTATTTCTTTTTCTGATCTGTATTGGCTTTTTCAAGGAAATTCATAAGGCGTATAGCTTCGCAGGCTGGTTTAACATCATGTACCCTTAATACCGACGCACCTCTGAGAAGGGCGTAGGTGTGTAGTACAGTAGTCCCGTTTAGCGCTTCCTCTGGTGTGCATTCAAGAACTCTATGGATCATACTTTTGCGGGAAATTCCAACTACCACGGGAAACCCAAACATCCTGAATGCATCAAGATTTTCCAGCAAAATGTAATTATGCTCAAGGGTTTTACCGAAACCAAATCCCGGATCAATAAAAATATCATGAACATGGTACTCTCTGACAAGTTCTTCCGTCTTTTGTGCAAAAAAGGACAAAATATCCTGCACTACATCCTTATAAACAGGATTCTTCTGCATGGTTTGCGGAGTACCCTGCATATGCATCAAAAGATAGGGTACCTTGCATTCGGCAATTGTTTGAAACATGTCTGGGTCCATATTTCCAGCCGAAATATCATTGACCATGTCTGCCCCGTATTCATGAACCGCTTCCTTTGCAACGGATGCCCTCCACGTGTCAATTGAAAGTATTGCATCAGGGAAATTTTTCCTTAAAACCTGAAGGGCAGGAAATAATCTTTTTCGCTCTGTGTCTTCATCTGGTTGTTCGGCACCAGGCCTTGTAGAACAGGCACCGATGTCCAGAATGTGCGCGCCTTCTGTCAGCATATTTCCGGCTCGCCTGACAAGTTCATCGTGATTGCTTACCCGACTGCCCTCATAAAAGGAATCAGGGGTCAGATTAATGATTCCCATAATCAGCGGAAAATCAAAATGTATAAGATTTCCTCTGAAATTAAAGGTCTTTTTTACCGGAAAAAATGTATTTTTATGCGTCATCATACGTTTTCAACCTCAAAAATACAATTTATTCAGGGAATGAATACAGGATCAGAAAGGAAAGGGAAGTTCCTGGTTATTGAGGGCCTTGATGGTTCAGGAAAATCAACACAGGTACAATTACTCAGGGACTATTTTGAGGCAGAAAATATTGCGTACAGGTTTCTTCACTTCCCTCGCACCGAAAGTCCTTATTTTGGAGAACTCATAGCAATGTTTCTGAGAGGAGATCTTGGATCACTTCACGAGGTGCATCCCAAGCTGGTTGCTATGTTATATGCCGGTGATCGTCACAACGCCTCCGAACAGATCAATGAATGGCTCGGTAACGGATATCTGGTTCTGGCTGACCGTTACATGCATTCCAACATAGCATACCAGTGCGCAAAGATCGATTCGTATGACGAACAGCAACACCTTGGTGAATGGATTAGAAAATTGGAATACGAATACTGGAAGATCCCCGTGCCTGATCAGGTTGTATATCTGGATGTGCCTTTCTATTTTATTGAGAAAAATCTTGCCAGAACACGTAATGGAAAAGACAGGGATTATCTTCAGGGGGGAGAAGACATACATGAAGCCGACCTGATGTTTCAGCGCAGGGTAGGAGAAGTTTACCTTCAGCAAGCTCACCTCGATCCTGCTTTCGTTGTTCTAAACTGTTCCGACGCAGATGGTGGAATGAAACTTCCGGAAGAGATATTTTCTGATCTGTTGCAATTACTTGTTAAGCAAAATATTTTAACAAAATAATTATCATATGCGGGCGTTTCGATTCATTTGCCGTATTCTGCTGGGCCTTGTGTTTATTTTTTCCGGATTTGTGAAAGGTATTGATCCCATGGGCTCAGCGATCAAATTCAATGAATATTTCTCTGCATTCCATCTGGGCTTTTTAAGTAACTTTTCCCTTGTTTTTTCGATTTTACTGGCATCAACCGAATTTATTATTGGCATTGCCCTTTTGCTGGGATTGAGAATGAAAATTGCTTCCTGGGCAGTGTTTCTTTTTATGTCATTTTTTACCATTCTCACCCTGATTCTTGCTCTTACCAACCCTGTATCCGATTGCGGATGTTTTGGCGATGCCATTAAACTTACAAACTGGCAAACATTTCTCAAGAATTTAATTTTGATGGTTCCTGTAATGGTTGTTTTCCTGGCGAGAAAAAAATTCCCTGTGCGATATAAGCCTGTCGGAGAATGGATTACGCTTGGAATTCTTTTTGCAGGAATATTGCTGGTTATCCGGTACTGTTACTTTTATCTTCCTATTATTGATTTTCTCCCATACCGGACAGGAACCAACATTCCCAAGGCCATGGAAATTCCTGAAGGAGCCCCTCAGGATGAATATAACACCATACTGTATTATGAAAAAGATGGCGTAATAAAGGAATTTACATTGGATAATTACCCATGGCAGGATTCAAGCTGGAAATGGGTTGATACAAAAACCATCCTCGTAAAGAAAGGATATGAACCGCCCATTCATGATTTCCGATTCACCGATAAGGATGGAAATGATATAACTGATATGGTGCTTTATAGTTCAAATTATGTATTCCTGCTTATATCACCCAATTTGCAAAAGGCAAATGCTGACGGAATTATGCAGGCAAAAGCCCTGGCTGATTTATGCAATGGTGGCAATTGTTCATTTTTTGCGTTGTCAGCTTCCCCTATATCAGAAATAAAAAATTTTACCGAAAAGCATGGACCTGGTTTCCCATTTTATCATGCTGATGAAACAACCCTTCAAACCATGATACGAAGTAATCCAGGCCTCATGTTGATTAAGGATGGAACGATAATTGCAAAATGGAGCTACCGGGAATTCCCGGAAGCTGAACGGCTCAAAAATGATATTCTTGGGTACGCAGTTACGTATTACAGGGAAAAACGTGAATCTCTTACCAAAACCATATTAATTCTCACCTTGCTTCTTACTCTTGCCATCATTAAAATCCTTCAGCTGTACTTTGACCGGCGTGATTAATGATACAGTCAATGGTGATAGGTAGGTTAGTTTTTTTAATCATTGGCTGTTCACTACCGTAAAGCATACATAAGGATGTTTCGTTTTATAATTCATCGTTTGTTGCAGGCCATTCCTGTTCTCTGGGGAGTAATAACCCTGATTTTTATTCTTTTTCAGATCATTCCGGGCGATCCTGCACGCATGGTTTTGGGACAAAGAGCCGACAGTGCTTCGCTTGAAATGATACGGGCCGATCTGGGAACCAATCTGCCGATCGGAGTCAGATACCTGAAGTACATAAATGACCTGTCACCTATATCATATCATAATTCATTATCGCCGGAATCTCCCTGGTATCTCGATTCATCGCTTTACGCGCCTTTTGTCCGGCTGGTAATTTTCCCTGGTAATGGTGTGCTGGTTTTAAAATACCCATATCTTCGGAGGTCTTACCAGTCGCGGAATGATGTCAGTTTTATGATCAGAAAAACCCTGCCTAATACTATCGCCCTTGCAACAGTTGCAATACTGTTTGCCACCTTTCTGGGTATTTTGCTGGGATTGTTGGCTTCATTGGCGAAGAATACCCTGGTCGACCGATTTATTCTTTTTTTTACTGCTCTTGGCATTTCCCTCCCTTCTTTTTTTGCTGCCATTCTCATCGGCTGGTTATTTGCTTTTGTACTGGGTGATATTACGGGATTGAACCTGACTGGAAACCTTTACGAAATCAGTGATACGGGTGAAGGAGTGAAACTGGTACTGAAAAACATCATTCTACCGGCACTTACGTTGGGTATCAGGCCCTTATCAGTTATTGTTCAGATGATGAGGGGAGCTATGTCGGAAGTGATGTCTGAAGATTATATACGCACGGCCCGTGCAAAAGGAATGTCACAGTCGCGCATCATTATGGTGCATGCTTTCCGCAATGCATTGAATCCTGTTATTACATCGGTTTCCGGATGGTTTGCATCGATGCTGGCAGGGGTCGTTTTTGTAGAATATATTTTTGGCTGGAAAGGGTTGGGAAATCTTCTGGTTGAAGCCCTTAATAATTATGATCTTCCGGTTGTTATGGGCGTTGTGTTAACCATTGCTTCCCTTTTTGTTTTGATCAATATTCTCACCGACCTGGCGTATATGTGGGCCGATCCGCGTATCAGGCTGAAGCAAAGCTAATATGGCTGTGTAGTCAACTTTCTTTGGGTTAAAAGGTTTTTATCATAAATTTGAACATTTTCGGTACAGAATGATTTCTGCCTCCGGAATAGTTATTTTTTGTTTTACTGATAAAACATTTTGATATGAGAAAAAAGATTGTTGCAGGAAACTGGAAAATGAACAAAACCTTACAGGAAGGAATTGCCCTTGCACAGGAAGTTGAAAAAATGGCCTCCGGTGTACCCGGTGACGTGGAACTCATCATCGCCCCTCCTTTTATTCATCTAACTGAAGTCAAAAAACTGCTCAACAGGGTGAAGCTGGGTGCTCAGAACTGTGCATCTGAGGCTTCCGGAGCATTTACCGGAGAAGTCTCTGCCTCCATGTTGGCATCAACAGGAGTTCAGTTTGTCATTATCGGACATTCCGAAAGAAGAAGCTATTACGGTGAAACCAACAGTATAATTAATAAAAAAGTTAGGCTGGCATTGCAGAATAATTTGAATCCCATCTTCTGCTGTGGTGAAGTGCTGAGTGAACGTGAAAAAGGAAAGCATCTTGATGTGGTAAAGGAACAACTTGAAGAAGGCCTATTCAGTCTTTCCCCCGATGAATTCAGCAAAGTTATTATTGCCTATGAACCGGTATGGGCTATCGGAACAGGAGTAAATGCAACCCCTGCTCAGGCACAGGAAATGCATCAGTATATCCGATCCCTGATAGCAAGCAAATATGATGAAACCATAGCAAGCAACACATCCATACTCTACGGAGGAAGTTGCAAACCATCCAATGCAGGAGAATTGTTTGCCAATCCCGACGTTGATGGCGGGTTGATCGGTGGCGCTTCTCTCAAGGCTGAGGATTTTATTGGTATTGCAAAAGCCTATTAAAAGAACAGTAAAAGGAGGCAGGGTTTTTCCCCGTCTCCTTTTTTTTGGGGTTATTTTGAAAGAATATGATGGGTAATAAAAATTAGCTCTGAAAAAAGCAAATTAACTAATGTATATCAAGGCAGGCATACAGTTCAGCTCTGACGACATTTCTTTGCCTGACAGGATTATTGCTGTCCTTTTATTAACCGGTTGCGAAGGTATTGAAGAATCACCCTATCAGATTGATGCCTGGTTTCGTGCTGAAGTCTTCTCAGAAAAAAATTTGCGCAAAGCTCTAAATCATTTTTTTTATGAAGACAGATTTTTCAAACTCGAGATTGAATATGTACCTGAAGTAAACTGGAATGCAGAATGGGAGAAAAACTTTTCTCCAGTTATTGTCAATCAGGATTGCCGAATTCGGGCACCTTTTCATCATTTTCCGGATGCCTGTACTTACGACATCGTCATTGAACCGAAGATGTCATTTGGTACCGGTCATCATGCAACTACCTTTCTCATGGTGGAAAAATTGCTAAAAACAGACGTTACCGGAAAGAAGATTTTAGACGCGGGTACAGGAACCGGTGTGCTTGCAATACTTGCTTCTATGCGTGGAGCTTCCATGGTGGTTGCGTGCGATATAGATAAGTATGCCATCGATAATGCTGCAGAAAATTTCCGTCGCAATAAAATCTCCAATGTATTGCTCATTCATGGTTCTGTAGAGGAAGTTACTGAAACCGGATTTGATGGTATTCTAGCCAATATTAATAAAAATGTATTGCTAAGCGAAATGCCTCTATATGCTCATCATATGAAAGAAGGCGGTTTCCTTTTGTGCAGCGGTTTTTTCAGCGAAGATGCTGATGAAATTAGTAAAAGGGCTGAAAAAGATTTCCTTGAAGTAAACCACATGTTTGTTAGGGATGGATGGGCAGCATTGCAATTCAGAAAAAAATCCTAAATCTGATATCTATGCAGAAGTCCCGGATGTTGCTGGTTTTTTCAGGACTATTGCTGTCGGCCATGGTCCTGGGGCAGAAGCTTAAGGAATTTAGTCCGGCGCCTGAAAAATTTCCTGACGAACTGCAGGCATATTTTAAGGGTTCTTTATCGGATGACCAGAAAAACTTTGTTGACCAGTTTTTAACCATCTGGACTACAGATACTCTTTTTGAAGAAAATCAGAAACTGACTGTGATTGGGCATTTGAACGGAATGCTAAGGCAAAATGCCAGGAATAGTCATCTGATAAAATATCTTCAGATGATTCAGATGTTCCGTACTGATCGATCGAGGCAGGTTTATTTTGAAGGATGGAAATCTCAGCTAGAATTATTATTGGCCGAGAAAAAACTTCTTGCCTCACGGCTTACGTATTTCCTGGAAAATACTGATGGATTGATAAAGAGAGGGGAGTTGTTCTCTTCAACGGCACTGGTATGGCGAGCAGATTCCACCTTCCTTGATTTTGTCCCCGGTTCTTTTCACGTCAAGCTGGGTACCACCCGGCTGGTATGCCTTTCGGTGCGCGACAGTATTGTCATAGAAAATACCCACGGTATTTATAACCCGGTTGAACAGAAATGGTATGGAGACGGGGGATTAGTTACCTGGGAAAGGGCAGGGTATGCCCGCGATTCGGTTTATGCCGAGCTGGAAACCTACACACTGGATCTGACAAAATCGGGATACAAAACTGATTCGGCAAAACTTATCCACAAACAGTTTTTTCATTCTCCCCTCTCAGGTGTTCTGACCGATCAGGTGAAAAAGAACACCTCACCTGAAATGGCAACCTATCCAGTTTTCGACTCCTATGAAAAAACGTTTGTTATCAGGAGTATTTTCCCCGGTTTTGACTTTTCCGGAGGTCTTTCCATGCGCGGAGCTCGATTGGTTGGCTCCGGCAACAATGTTCAGGAAGCTACTCTGAAAGTTTTCCGTAATGATACCTTGTTTATGGTAGTGCGGTCAAACTACATTGCATTTCGTAAAGAACAAATTATTAGCAGAAATGCTGCTGTTCTTGTAATTATCAACCGCGATTCCCTTTATCATGGAAATATGAATTTCAGTTATCTGAATTCAACCCGAGAGATTTCTGTTACCCGTTCTGATGATATCGGAAGTCAAAGTCCATGGTATAACAGCTATCATCAACTCGACATGCTTTTTGACCAGATGTACTTCAAACTGGGTTCAAAAGAAATTCTGTTCACAATGAACCGGGGAGCTTCCATAGGTAATGCCTCCTTTCAGAGTGTCAATTTTTTTAATGGGCGCCAGTACGAAGATTTACAGGGAGTCGATCCTATTCACCCCCTGGTGGCTGTGCGGAATTTTGTGCGGTATTTTCAGTCACCTGAATTCCCGATAAATGATCTTGCTTCGTACCTGCGTCTTTCTACTGATCAGACCCAGAAGATGCTGTTTCGCCTTGCATCAATGGGGTTCCTTTTTTATAATCCTGAGGATGGAATGGTGAAGGTAAAACCTAAACTGAACAACTTCATCCAGGCCAGCATTGGAAGAATTGACTATGATGTAATTGATCTTCGCTCTCGCACAGAAGCTCCAATGGAAAATGCCCGGCTTAATCTTCAGACTTTTGACCTAACGATCAACGGCATCCCTTCAATAGCTTTGTCCGATTCTCAGAATGTTTTCATTTTACCCAGTCAGGGTTCAATCATAATGAAGAAGAACAGAAGCTTTCAGTTCAGCGGACGCATTGATGCAGGATTGTTTACCTTTTACGGAAGCAATTTCTTTTTCGATTACGAGCAGTTCAAAATCAATCTTCAGAAAGTTGATTCCCTGAGTATACGTGTGCAGACTGACGAACAGGATAATTTCGGTTTTGCCAAACTGGCCGGTGTTAAAAATATTATTCAAAACCTTACAGGGGATCTCCTGATTGATGATCCTTCCAATAAATCGGGAGTGAAAGGACTGAAACAATATCCAGTTTTTCAAAGCCGGGAGAATTCATATGTTTATTTTGACAATCCAAATATTCAGAAAGGTGTTTATACTCGAGAAAAGTTCTATTTTCAGGTATATCCTTTCGTTATTGATAGCCTCGACCGTTTCAGCAAAAACGATATGCAATTCAGGGGAAAATTTGTATCGGCGGGTATTTTCCCTGAAATGGAACAGACACTGGTACTTCAGCCTGATTATTCTCTGGGATTCGATATCATTGCCCCGGCAGAAGGATTACCTATTTACTTAGGGAAAGGACGTTTTTACCGTCAGGCAAATCTGAGTAACAAAGGGCTAATCGGAAACGGTTCATTTGAGTATCTCACGTCAACAGTTGAATCGGAAGCACTGTTTTTTTACCCCGATTCCCTGAATACAAAGGCAAAGAAATTCGCTATCAGAAAACAACCTGAAGGCGGATCCTTCCCGGAAACCATGGGCACCGATCTTGCTGTTCACTGGGAACCTTATCATGACCAGTTGTCTGTTTATCAGGGAAAGACTCCTTTTACAATGTATAACCAGCAGGCCACTCTGGCTGGGAACCTGAAACTTACACCATCAGGTCTTTCAGGAAACGGGACAGTTGATCTGACTTCTGCTGTGCTCGCTTCGAATCAGTACAACTTCAAATCAGACCGTTTCCTGGCCGATACGGCTGCCTTCAGTCTGCGGTCAGTCAAACCATCTGTATATACTTTGCTGGCCCAGAACCTGCGGACCGAAATTGACTTTGCCAAACGGCAGGGTACTTTCAGCTCAAATTCGGATAATACCCTTGCTTCCTTCCCGGAGAATCAGTATATAAGCTATATTGACCAGATGGTATGGCACATGGATCAGCAGAAAATTGATCTTCTGTCGGTCAAACCATTTGACATTAAGCAGGTGCCTGAAACTTATAAGGATGTTATTGATTCGGTTGATTTTACCCTTACGGGTGCCAGGTACATTTCTGTAAGGAAAGATCAGGATTCACTCAGTTTTATTTCTCCCAAAGCTACATACGACTATAGTGTCAACGTGTTGAATGCCACTGGAGTTCGTTTTGTACGGGTGGCTGATGCACTTGTTTATCCTGCGCATGAATTGCTTTCTGTGGCCGAAAAAGCCGATATGCTTCCTGTCGATAGTTCTGTGATCATAGCTGATGCAAAAAATAAATTTCACAGGATTCATACAGCGACGGTTAAAATAGCCGGACGAAACAAATATTCCGGAAACGGTTGGTACGACTATATAGACGAAAATAAATCCGTTCAGAGGATTCACCTGACTGAAATTTCTGTTGATGACTCCATTCAAACAGTAGCCCGTGGAGAGATTGCAGAGACAGATCATTTTACATTAAGTCCTGACTACGCTTACCAGGGTAGGGTTATGATGAATGCCCGCGACAAGCTTCTCAATTTCAAGGGAGCAGTTTTGCTCAATTATTCCTGTGAACCCTTATCCCGAAGCTGGCTTGCTTTTGAAACACGGATAAATCCAGACAGTATTCTGATTCCTGTATCAACCCAACCATTGGACGTGAACAGAAACAATCTGTATGCTGGTATGTTGATGAACAACGACTCGATTCATGTGTATTCGGCATTTTTCCAGCCCAGAAAGAACTATAAAGACAGTTATATATCAACTGCCGAAGGATATCTTTACTTTTTCAAGGACTCTTCTACCTATCTGTTAGGTTCCCTTGCTAAAATGAAAAATCCTGCCTCTCAGGGGAATTTGATAGCACTGAATCGTAATACATGCCGTTTTCATGGAGAAGGGAAGATGAACCTGAACATTGACCTGGGCCAGTTTCAACTTCAGGCTGCCGGCAATGGTTTTCATAACCTTGCGGCCAATATGCCATATCTGAATCTCACTCTGATTGTTGATTTTCCTTTTATGGATAAGGCTTTACAACTTGCTGCAGCCGATTTTGACAGTCTTCCCGGAAAAGGAAATATCAGCCTTGGTGATCCGGCAATACGAAAAAATATCACGGAATTAATAGGAGAGGAGAAAACCAAAAAGCTCTACGATGAGATTGCACTCTATGGCCAGGTCCGTACCTTGCCGGTGGAACTGGCAAAAACCTTGGTGCTGGGCGATGTTCATTTGCTGTGGAACAACAGTACTAATTCTTACCAGAGTTACGGACTTATCGGTATACGTAATATCAACGGCCGCGAAATCAACAAATATGTAGAAGGATATATCGAACTTTACCGAAAAAGAACCGGTGACATTTGCGATATCTTTCTGAAAGCTGATGATAATACCTGGTACTATTTCGGGTACACAAGAGAGGTTATGCAGGCCATTTCCTCGAACCGAGATTTCAATAACATGCTTCGTGTGCTTAAACCAGAGCAACGCCAGGTGAAACCGCCGAAAAAAGGAATGCCTGGTTATATTTATATGGTAGCAAGCGATACCAAGATCAATCAGTTTTTGCGCCATTATGAGGATGTACTCGAAGAGAGAAGGGCCAGTAACCCATCAGAATAATTCGCTCTGCTTTTTTTCCCGATCAGAATTCCCTGTTCTCGGAAGTTCGAATACTTCAACATCCGAAATGCCGGAATCATCAAGTACAAGCCTGATGGCTGTGATGAAGCGATGCATACCATAAATCCCGGCTGCTCCGGGGTTAATGTGCAAATGGTCGTATTGTTTGTCGAACTGTATTTTCAGGATATGGGAATGTCCGCATACAACAATACCCGGACGATACAGCCCGATTCTTTCCTTCATTTCATGCGTATATCGGCCAGGATAACCTCCGATGTGCTGCATCAATACAGTGAAACCTTCTTCCTGAAAAACGTTGAATTCTTTAAACCGTAGGCGCAGATTATGATCATCGATATTTCCATACACCGCCCTCAGCGGTTTGAATTTTTCGAGTTCGTCTGCCAGCGTTGCAGATCCGATATCACCGGCATGCCATATTTCCTCCGTTATTTGAAGAAAATCTCTGACCCTGGGATGCAGGTGCCCGTGGGTGTCAGAGATTATACCAATTCGCTTCATAAGGTTTGTTTCCCAAAAATACGATATAGAGATGGAATTGTAAAAATCAAAAACCATGCTGGTCTTTCTGAGTTTCACAGATTGAATGTACCTTTATGCGTCTGAATAATTGCAACCTTCATTTATTTTTATGCATGTTTTCTATTATCCTGATCTTACCACCGGTCCGGCAATATTACCTGAACAGGAGGCCCGGCACGGAATAAAAGTGCTTCGTTTGCGACGGGGCGATGTGATTGGTATTTCCGATGGCTGTGGTACGTTTGCCAAAGCTGAAATATTGGACGATGAAGTTCAGCATTGTGTATTCCGTGTCCTGGAACAGCATACAGAGACAAATCCTGACGGTCCTGTACTCCATATTGCCATTTCACCATTGCAGCAGCAGGAACGCTTTGAGTGGTTTCTGGAAAAAGCTACGGAACTGGGGATTACTATCATCACTCCGATTTTATGTGAACGAACGGTTCGTTCGAAGGTCAGATATGATCGCATGCAGAAGATCATCGTTTCAGCCTTAAAGCAGTCAGGGAGATCATGGCTGCCAAGGTTGAACAATCCGGTGGCTTTTATGGAATTTATAAGTCAACCCTTACCTCCGCAGCGGTTTATTGCTCACTGTATGGATGAGGTAAAAGAAGATATGGTTACCTTAATGGAAGCCGGGAAAGATACCGTCATACTGATAGGGCCGGAGGGTGACTTTACCCCCTCTGAAGTCAGACATGCCACCGAGAATCATTTCCTCCCGGTTAGCCTGGGGCCAGCTACCCTGCGCACCGAAACAGCCGGAATTGCTTCTTGCTGTGTGTTTAGATTCGTTCAGCTACCTGCAACAAAATCCACTACCTGACCAAATTTGCTTACAGGACTATGGTATAGCTCAGTATACCGGCATTTCTTGCAGGTAATAGCTGTAAACTTGTTTACCTGCAGGTTGAATATTCTGGTCCAGAATTTTCCGGTTGTACTTATTTCCCTCAATTCATATAATCTGCCTGAACATTTTGGACATTCATAGGTAACAATTGATTTCATTGTGGTAATGGTTTGGTTAATATCTTTCGTTCTATCTGTACTGCTTCCCCTGAAACTGGTAAAATGTATCAACACAAAGATGTGGCGCTAAAACCTTTTATGGATATTGCATTGAGGCGTTTGCTGACAGACTGAAATGGTCTGTTTTATTATTCGTCTTTTTCTTTTGGTTTCCAGCGCCCTGTTTTTTTCAAGGCCTGATCAAGAATCCATTCAATCTGCCCGTTGGTGCTTCGGAATTCATCAGCTGCCCACTTCTCAATAGCCGCCAGTTTCCGTGCATCGATGCGCAGCACAAATGCTTTCTTTTCCGACATCCCTTTTAAAATATTACTGGTTCAGCGTTCCTGCATTAACTACAGGTCGTGCCGACTCATCTGAACAAAGTACTACCATTAGGTTGCTTACCATGGCTGCTTTCTTTTCCTCATCCAGATCAACGATTTTTTTCCCGGCCAGCTGATTGAGCGCCATTTCAACCATTCCCACTGCACCTTCCACAATTTTGCTCCGGGCTGCCACAACCGCGGTGGCTTGCTGACGTCTAAGCATTGCTCCTGCTATTTCAGACGCATAAGCTATATAATTAATGCGTGCTTCAATTACGTGAATGCCGGCAATTTCAAGCCTTTCTGCTATTTCCTTTTCCAGCTGATGGTTCACCACATCTCCTGCGGAACGCAGAGTCACTTCGGCCGATTCGTCTTCAAAATTATCATACGGGTACGTTCCTGCTAGTTTGCGCAAAGCAGCTTCACTCTGAACAACGACAAAGTTTTCATACTCATCAACCGCAAAGGCAGCCTTGTACGTGTCTTCCACTTTCCACACCAGCACTAATCCAATCATAATAGGGTTTCCAACCTTATCGTTAACCTTAATTGGTTTGCTGTCAAAGTTCCGGGCCCGCAAGGATATTTTCTTCTTCACAAAAAAGGGATTAACCCAGAAGAAACCATTTTTTTTAATTGTTCCCCTGTAGTCGCCGAAAAGAACAAGAACCCTTGATTCATTCGGGTTAACAACAACGAGCCCAGGTAAGATGAGAAAAAAAAGAAGCATAGTCGCCAAAAAGGGCCAGATCATCTCCTGAACCGCGGAGTATATTATCCCTGCCAGAAGCAGAGCAAGCACCAGTAATGCCAGGTATCCTGACCATGGCTGAAAGGATTTTTCTGTATTCATAAGTCTGATATTAAAATGATATCAAATATATATCATAATTTGAAATAAAATTATGTTATAAAACACATATTGCCGATCTGAGGATATTTATAAAAAAAATCACAGGCTGTCAAGCTATAATGATTGGCAACACATTTTATGATTTCAGCTTGGCAATCAAAGGAGGTTCCCGAGTCTATTTCTAAATTTCCTGGATAAAAGTCTTAAGACGATTCAACCCGTCTGATGCAAGAATCACAACAAAATAACAATTCATGCCATGACGGGTTATCTGGCACTAGCTCCTTTCAGTGGTTCAGAACTATCTGTTCAGAAGAAGAGCTTTACGGAGCAGGTCTTCCACAACGGCTTGCCGTACATCAAATTCCGGAAGGACCTCATGGAGAAAAGCCGGATTCAATGCATTCAAAGCGATCTCGTCGGCATCCTCTGCTTTCATTTCTCCATCCTCTCCGTAAATATCTACCTTAATGATAAGAGTAGAGCATTGTTTCATCGGCAGAATGTTTTAGTACTATAGCTAACGATAAAAGGGTCAGAATAGTATTCTGATACGACTAAAAAAATATTTATAATGAACAACTTTATGGAATCAGTCCAACAGTTCATTTTTACTGCATACTTCAGGTCGGAGTCATTGAATAACCTGAGATAGTATAGGAAGAATGTTTCTCAAAACTACTACCAAAAAAGAACTGAATCTTCGGTTCCAGAAGAATGCGGAACGTCAAAGAAAGAGCAATTCTGTAATGCACTTACGTACTTTTCTTTCTTTCTTTACATCGTAAGTATGAGATTTTTCTCGTTGATCAGTTTGCGCAGGTTAATCAGAGCGTATCGCATGCGTCCGAGAGCGGTGTTAATACTTACATTGGTAACTTCAGCTATTTCTTTAAAACTCATTCCTGCATAATGACGCAACAAAACTACCTGTTTCTGATCTTCGGGCAGGTAATCGATCAGAGAGCGTACATCATTATGGATCTGGTCTCGGATAATGATTTCTTCGGTGGTTACATCCGAAAATTTTCTGGAATTGAATAACTGGCCCTCAAAGTCATCATTTGATACCGTGTTGAGTTGTCTTGACTTCCGGTAATAATCAATGATCAGGTTATGGGCAATACGAATAACCCATGACAAAAACTTGCCGTGATCCTGGTAACGGGCTGTTTTTATGGAAGTTATAACTTTGATGAAAGTTTCCTGAAAAAGATCTTCAGCAAGAGCCTGATTGCGCACCTGCATGAAAATGTAAGAATATACTTTTTTGCGGTGTCGGTTGATAAGAACTTCAAGTGCTGCCATATTTCCTGATCCGAACAGCTCAACCAGCTGTTGGTCAGTTGCATTGGTTATTGTTTTCACAATTACCTCCCGTTTTTTGGTCCGGGTAACATTCAGTCAATAGGCAGCCCTCCTTGTTGTTTTTAGTTATACGATTATGACCTTGCTAAGTTACTTATTCTTTTAAATAGTATACTTTTGCTGATCTTAATTTTTGTTAAAGGTAAGAATTTTTGAATAAAGATGCAAAAATAATGCCAGAGGTTGCGTCGGAAGGAAAGATAGTAATCAAAGGAGCCAGGGTCAACAATCTGAAATCGGTAAACCTGACCCTTGATCGTGACAGGCTTATTGTTATTACAGGGTTATCAGGTTCTGGAAAATCTTCATTGGCTTTTGATACGATATATGCCGAAGGTCAGCGGCGCTATGTAGAGAGTCTCTCGGCCTATGCACGTCAGTTTCTCGGGCGCATTCAAAAGCCTGAGGTGGACGTAATCAGGGGTCTTCCGCCGGCTATTGCTATTTCTCAGAAGCAGGGTGCACATAATCCAAGATCAACTGTAGGAACCACAACCGAAATTTATGATTATCTGAAGCTGCTTTACGCACGTATAGGGAAAACCTATTCACCCGTGAGCGGAAAGCTGGTTAAAAAACATTCTGTTACGGATGTGGTTGATTTTATTCTTCAGCAACCGGAAGGAAGTAAGCTGATTCTGGCATGCCCTTTACCATCATATGGAGAGAAAGACCTGCCGCAGATGCTCCGTCTTCTTTTGCAACAAGGAATAACAAGACTTATCTGTGGCGATAAAGCTATGCTAATAGAGGAAATGGAAGAAGAAGACTTGCGAAAATTGCAGCCTTCCTGCACACGCATGGTTATCGACCGTTTTGTGGTAGGGCATGATGACGATTCAGTAACCCGTTACGGTGATTCAGTTCAGACAGCCTTTACCCTTGGGCATGGAGAGTGCTGGATCATGTCGGGTGGTGAGGGAAAACCAACTATCAATGAACACTTTTCCGATCGCTTTGAAGCCGATGGAATCAGTTTTGAAGAACCCAATGAACTTATGTTCAGTTTCAACAGCCCGGTTGGCGCCTGTCCTATGTGTGAAGGGTACGGAAGCATAATTGGTATTGATGAAAATCTCGTAGTACCTGATAAAGGTCTTTCTATATATGAAGATGCGATTGCCTGCTGGAAGGGTGAAAAAATGAAGCGTTGGAAAGAAAAGCTGATCTTGCAGGCCGACAAATTTGGATTTCCAATTCATAAACCATATTATCAGCTTACAGAGGAGCAGAAAAGGGTTTTGTGGGAAGGGAATAAATATTTTCCTGGTATTAATGCTTTTTTTCAGCATGTTGAGGAAAAGAAATACAAAATACAATACAGGGTATTGCTTTCCAGGTACAGAGGAAGAACGGTATGTCCGGAATGCAAGGGTGTGCGGCTCAAGAAACAGGCTGGGTGGGTTAAAATAGGCGGGAAAAGTCTTCCGGAACTTGTCCAGCTTTCTTTAAATGAAGTGACAGACTTCTTTCGTTCCCTTCGCTTGTCAGCACACGAACGTGAAATCAGCTCACGACTGCTTGAAGAAATTATGAGTCGTTTGCAATATCTCGAAGAGGTGGGGCTTGGGTATCTTACCCTTAATCGTTTGTCATCCACTCTTTCCGGAGGGGAATCACAGCGGATACGTCTGGCTACACAGCTGGGAAGTAATCTGACCGGCTCCTTGTATATACTTGACGAACCGAGCATCGGTCTGCACCCACGTGATACCGGATTGTTGATTCATGTGTTAAAGCATTTGCGTGATTCGGGTAATACTGTTATGGTGGTTGAGCATGATGAGGAAATCATCAGGGCCGCTGATACGGTTGTTGATATAGGTCCTGGTGCCGGGAGGTTGGGTGGTGAGATTGTTTTCTGCGGAACGCATAAGGATCTGGAAAAGTCCAAAAACAGCCTTACTGCCGACTATCTTACGGGCAGGAAAGAGATTTCTATCCCTGACAGGAGAAGAAAATGGAATAATTATATCGAAATCACAGGAGCCAGGGAGAACAATCTGAAGAACATCGACGTCAGGTTTCCTTTAAACATTCTGACCGTAGTTACAGGTGTCAGCGGTTCAGGAAAATCTTCTCTTGTATGCGATATTCTGTATCCTGCCCTGAAACGAATAATTCAGGATTCGGCTGAGAAAACGGGTCAATTTGGAACTATCAAAGGAGATATCAAAACAATCAGGTCAGTTGAGATGGTTGACCAGAACCCAATCGGGCGTTCAAGCCGTTCCAATCCGGTTACCTATATTAAAGCCTGGGATGAAATCAGGAAATTATATGCATCTCAGCCTGTTGCTGAACATTACCGGTTGAATCCATCGCATTTTTCATTCAATGTAGAAGGAGGACGTTGCGAAGAATGCCAGGGGGAGGGAGTCATTCACATTGAAATGCAGTTCATGGCTGATGTAACGCTTGTGTGCGAAAGTTGCCAGGGAAAGCGTTTCAAAGAAGATGTTCTGGAAGTAACCTATCAGGGAGCCAATATATACGATGTGCTGGAAATGACGGTCGATGAAGCTATTGCATTTTTTGGCAAATCAGAGAATACTTTGAGCAGGCGAGTTGTGGAGAAACTTAGACCGCTTGCTGATGTAGGACTTGGATATATTAAGCTGGGACAGTCGTCCAGCACTCTGAGTGGTGGTGAAAGCCAGAGGGTAAAACTGGCGTCCTTCCTGAGTCATGAAAATGCGGAAGGAGGTACTGTTTTTATATTTGATGAACCCACTACAGGTCTTCACTTCCATGACATAAGAAAACTTCTGGATGCTTTTCAGGCTTTGATAGAACATGGCAATTCCATTATTGTGATAGAACACAACATGGAAGTCATCAAATGTGCCGATTGGATAATTGACCTTGGTCCGGAAAGCGGAAACAATGGTGGAAATTTAGTTTGTGAAGGCACCCCCGAAATGGTTGCTGCATGCGAACAATCGTATACCGGGAAGTTTCTTCGGAAAAAGCTCAGGCAGTTTACTTCTCTTTGAATCCAAACATAATAGCAACGCAACCTTGCTGAATTGCATCAGGACTCGACCCTGAAGAAGGAACTTTTACATAAATTTTTAGCTGCTGGCTTGACTCAAGCTTAAAATCCCAGGTCTTGGCATAGTTGTTTTTCTTGTTGTCGTACAGAACATTTTTGTTGGCATCAATCACCTTGAATTCGATGGGAGGCAGAGCATCTGAACCGCAGATAGCAATACGATACTCCTGGTCAGAATAAAAGGTTTTGTAAAGTTCTGCTTCTTCACCTTCAACAAGAACAGCGGCGTGAAAATTGCCATCATGAATATAGGGAGTAAGTTCGAGTTTGCAGATTTTTTTGGCGAATCCTTTACATTGAGCATTCCCGTAGAGGGGTACCATGACCAAAATTGCTATAGCAAGGGTTGCTTGTAAGACTCTTTTCATACGTCGCGGTATTTATAATGTAAAGTTGGTTCTGATGTCTTTGGCCTTCTCGCGCAATTCATCAAATATTTCCTGAGTGATCTGAATTTCTGACTTGGATTTGAGGAGTGTTACATTAGTTTTAGGATCTTCTACGGGTGTGATAGCAGAGGTTTTGATGGTAATCTTGTCAAAAGTTTTTTTCAGATCATTCATTTGCTCAAGAATGCTTTCAACATCAGGATTTTCTTTATTTTCTTCAAGAAGTCGCAGTACAATTTCAAGCGAAAACTTTTGCTCCACAATTCGTTCTACAAGTTTATTTCCTTTCACCGGACTTTTTCCCACGAGTTGGGTGGCAATGTACAGGCCTTCAACCCATCCGCCGACCAATACGATACTAGCCACTGCCTTACGCTCGTTTTCCAGCAGGAAGGAGTTGGACGACATGAGTGTTTCAGAAATAATATTCATCAGTTCGTCCCGGTTGTTCACGTTTTCTTCCAGCCGATCAATTGTAGTCTGGTCGATGGCATCAAGAATGCCCAGACCATCGGCCATCTTTTTAGCGGCCTGCATATAGTTTATAGAGGTCTGTGTCTGGTCAAAAAGGCTGGCAAAACTGAGGTCGGTTGAGAAGATTCCCAGATTCAACGCCATCTGTCTGTTGGTGGTATAGTTATTGGCGTTAGATAAGGGGTTGAGAAGGCTTTCGTTATACTTGGCTCCAGCTGACTTCAGCAGCACTGCTGTTTCAAGCGGTGAGGGGAGTGAATAAAATACTTTTTTTGCTTCGTTTAAATCTTCAAATATCTCATCACCTGCAGTAAGATCTACGGTATTTTGTTCATTACTGGTATTCTTACTCCCTTCTGACCGGCATCCGTTTATTATGGCAAATGCGAGTAACAAGCCGAGAAAGGAAACGGTTTTGACAGAAATATTTCGCAGCCACATAGGGTTAGGGTTTAATTGTCGTTGTTTGACTTATGTGAGTAAAAGTACAAATTTTTTAAATAAAAAAAATAATGGGTGATTAAATTTGATTCAGGTTGATTACAAGTTCCGGAAAATGTTTTACTCGTAACAGAAGTATCTCTCTGGGTATAGATTGACATATTTTTAAATAACAATGATTGCAGAATCCCGCTGTCAGTATATTCGGTCAGTCAATAAGTCGTCATAGGAAGAGTCGAGCGAATCAGTCCACCCTATAAGATAACTGGTTAATGCGCCGATAGACATGCTTTCAATGTTTCGCCCGTATGGATCCTGCATAATATCGTCAGGGAACTCGTGCTGTGCCAGCCTGATTTTACTTTGACTTCTGCGGAATGGGGTTTTGTACAGATCGGCTGCTCCGAAAAGATGCAGGATATTGTGCGCAATTTCTGAAGGGTATTTATAACTAATAATCCCAAACTCAACATCGTTAGTATCGAATGTGTTTACTTGAAGTGAGATGTCAACTCTATAATAATTATTTAGAAAAAACATGAGGGCAACACTTTCAACAGCATGGTCGTCGCGCAAAAAGGCTACTAATCTTTCCTTGTTCCTTGGATTTTTGATTTCGGGAATTCCGTCTTTTTCAGGCATTACATAAGCACTTCCAACCCTTTTGGCTATATTATCTCCCCATGTGTTTAGTTCTTCCAGTCCCTTTCTTAGTCCAAGTTTGTCAATGGTTTTGCTTACCGTACCATAGGTCAGGTTCCTGCTTATGGTTGAATATTCCTTACCTATATAATAATCTGTTTTTATTCGCAAGGGAATTCCTGCTGATGCTGCCTGGTTGTGCAGCCATTTTACGGCTGTTGAAATAGAGTCGAGGGTGGTTCGGATATCAAATTCAGTCCAGGGTGCTGATTCTTTGTTGTCAACGAAAACAAAGTAAATCAACACATCTCCTTTCAGAAACTTGCATACATTTTTGTTACGGCTTTCTCTGTAGTCGATCCGTTTCAGAGAAAAGGAAGAGGGGATCAAGGTAAGCCCTGCAACAATCAGAATCCCTGCAATGATTCGCATAACTATAAAAAAGCTTGCTGTCAAAAATAATAAAACATTTTGAGCATTGCATGCTGGCCTTATCAAACTGGCTTATTGTGCTGGTTATAATATTTGCAAATCCCGGTAAGTCCGCATTGATCGCATTTGGGTTTTCGTGCCTGACAAATGTAACGTCCGTGAAGTATTAACCAGTGATGGGCTTTGGGAATGAGGCTTTCGGGGATAAATTCCACCAACTGTTTTTCGGTCTGCAGTGGATTTTTTGCCCTGTACGTAAGTCCAAGACGGGCGGCTACCCTAAAAACATGTGTGTCTACGGCAAGTACCGGCCGGTTATATATTACAGAGGCCATAACATGGGCTGTTTTTCTCCCAACTCCCGGTATCTTTTGCAGTTCAGCCGTATCCTCCGGTATCATCCCGTTGAACTTTTCCACAACCGTTTTAGCCATTCCAACCAGATACCTGGCTTTACTGTTGGGATAGGAACAAGAACTGATAAGCGGGAATACCTCTTTTTCGGTCGCTTTGGCCAGAGTATAAACGTCGGGAAATCGTTTAAAAAATGCAGGAGTAATCAGATTAACTCTTTTATCGGTGCATTGGGCAGACAGAATTACAGCTACGAGCAATTCATATGGATTCTTATAGAGAAGTTCTGTCTCAGCTACCGGCATTTTTTCAGAAAAATAGGCAATGAACTTCTCAAAACGCTCCCTGCGTGTCATATTAAACATATGGTTATTTTACAAGTATAAATATTTTTTGCATTTCTCTTCACAAAATATTATATTTGTCGCTGAATAACCTTTTAAGCAATCATGAGCAACATCATATCAGGTTTTTATTTTTATTTTTTTGGAATAACGTGACGGGATTATCTGGACGCGCAGTAAGCGTTTTGTGATAATCCCGGACAGTATCCGGGATTTTTTTTTTAAATATGGTTACTATGGATTCATTAACAAAAAACAAAACATTACGGATTGCCATTCAGGGTGGCTTTGGAGCATTTCATGACATAGCTGCTCACCTGTATTTTGAAAACCAGCCGGTAGAAATCATACCCAATGATACGTTTAAGGATCTTTTTGCATCGCTTAAATCAAGGGAGGCTGACATGGGAATAATGGCCATCGAAAATTCCCTGGCCGGCAGTATTCTCCCCAATTATACCATTCTCAAGGAATCAGGAATGAAAATTATTGGAGAAATTTATCTTCAGATTACCTTAAACCTGGTAGCACTTCCGGGTCAGGCTATCAGCGATCTCAGGGAGGTTTATTCTCACCCGATGGCAATACTTCAGTCGCAGCAGTTTTTTGGCAATTATCCCCATATCAGGCTGGTAGATAGCATTGATACTGCTATCAGTGCAAGGGAAATAGCTGAAAAACAAATAAGGGGAGTTGGTGCGATTGCCAGTAAGTATGCTGCTGAGAAATATGGTCTGGAAATTTTAGCCGAGGGGATTGAAAGTAATAAAATGAATTACACGCGTTTCCTCATTGTTAAAGACACTAATGGTAACATTAAAGGAAATGGTCGAATCAACAAGTCATCGGTTTCTTTTTCGCTTGCACATGAAATCGGTGGCCTGTCGAAAATACTTTCTATTTTGTCGTACTATAACATGAACCTGACCAAGATTCAGTCGATGCCTATACCGGGCAGAGACTGGGAATATCATTTTTATGTAGATATGATGTTTACTGACTATCGTTTATATCTTCAATCACTTGAGGCTATAAGGCCTTTCACAAGTGATCTTACCATTCTTGGTGAATACGAAAAGGGCAAATCAGTTACAGGATAAAAAGTACAAATATGAAAATTGATCCATTCAAGTTACCGGGGGTTTCAGAGGAGAGGCCTCTAATTATCGCCGGGCCGTGCAGTGCCGAATCAGAAGAACAGGTGCTTACGGTGGCACTTGCAATATCACAAATGGGCATACGGATTTTTAGGTCCGGATTGTGGAAACCCAGAACTCGTCCGAATGCATTTGAGGGGCATGGTTCAGCCGCTCTTCCCTGGCTCCGGCGTGTAAAAGAAGAGACAGGAATGTATATCGCTACTGAGGTCGCCAATGTAAAACATGTATACGAAGCCCTCAGGGGAGGAATTGATATCGTGTGGATTGGCGCCCGTACTTCTGCCAATCCTTTTGCTGTTCAGGAAATTGCTGATTCCCTGAAGGGAGTGGATATTCCGGTTCTCATTAAGAATCCGGTGAATCCGGACCTTGAGTTATGGATTGGTGCTATTGAGCGACTTTATCATTCAGGAATCCGCCGGCTGGGGGTCATTCACAGGGGCTTCTCAAAATACGAGCAGACGGCGTACCGAAACCACCCGCAATGGCAGATACCCATTGAACTGAAACGCAGATATCCGGAACTAACCATCATTACTGACCCCAGCCATATCTGCGGCAACAGAGAGAACCTCCTGCAGGTTTCTCAGCAAGCCATGGACCTCAACTTTGACGGACTGATTATTGAAACACACCACGATCCCGATAATGCCCTCAGTGATGCCAAACAGCAAATAACACCCGATCAACTAAAACACCTTCTTTCCAGGATAGTTTTACGTCACCAGGAAGTCGACGCAGTTGCCAGAGTGACCCTCGATGAACTCCGGGAACAAATTGATCAGTATGATGATCAGCTCATGAACCTCCTGGAAAAGAGAATGGGAATTTCTGAAAAAATCGGAGAGTATAAGCGGAAAAATAATATTACTATCTTACAAACCCGCCGATGGGATGAGATTATTACCAACCGTGTAAAGCAAGGACTGGAAAAAGGCCTTAGTATGGAGTTCGTAACTAAAATTTTCGAAGCTATTCATCAGGAATCCATTAATCATCAGACAACCGTAATGAACAGACAGGATGAAACCGTTTCAGATACGACACAAAAGTGAGTTACAAACATTATGGAAACGTTGATTATTCGTACCGGGAATCACCAGTCACAGGTATTGATGGGCGAATCATATACCCGGGTTGGAAAGTACCTTCCTGATGCTAAAGTTATTGCAGTTACAGATAAAAATGTATACGCAAACTACAGGGAGTTTGTCAGTCAATGGCCTGTTATTGTTATAAAACCGGGGGAACAAAACAAGACATTTAATACTCTGGAATATATTATCGATAAACTGATCCGTCTGAGTGCTGACAGGAGTACCTTTGTTCTCGGTATAGGAGGCGGAATCGTTTGCGATATTACCGGCTTTGCAGCTTCGGTCTATATGCGCGGATTACGGTTTGGTTTTGTCTCCACTTCGTTGCTTTCGCAGGTAGATGCCAGTGTGGGAGGTAAAAACGGTATCAATTTCAGAGGGTTTAAGAATATGGTTGGTGTTTTCCGTCAGCCCGACTTTGTTCTGTGTGATCACACCATGCTGAAAACGCTTGATAACCATGAATTTATAACGGGTTTTGCTGAAGTAATTAAAGCTGCGGCTATTCGGGATGAAAATTTTTTTTCCTGGTTGGAAGCAAATTATAAGGCCGCTCTGAATCATGATCCGGAAGTTTTGCAGGAAATGATATATCGTGCGGTAAAAATTAAAGCAGAGGTGGTTGAACAAGATGAAAAGGAGAAAAACCTTCGGAGAATTCTTAACTTTGGCCATACATTTGGTCATGCATTGGAGAAAGTTGCCGGAATATCTCATGGAGAAGCCGTCTCTGTTGGTATGGTGATGGCAGCAAAATTGTCTGAGAAAAAAGGAACTGCTCCCTCCGGAACAGCCCTGCGCCTTCAGCAGTTACTCAGCGGTGTAGGATTACCGTTGCTTTCTCCGGTCCCCCCTGATAAACTGGCTGATGCAATGGCTCGCGATAAGAAAAAAGAAAAGGAACAAATGTTTCTTGTACTTTTACACCGCATAGGCGAAGCTATATCAATGCCGATACCCTTTACCGAATTAAAACAACATCTCCATGATTTGCGTTAGTATTGCAGAATCATCGTTCGAAAACTGCCTTTCGGCAGTCCGCAGGGAACCTTTTAGCGAAATCCGTCTTGATCAGGCTTTTTTCTCACCTGAACAGATTACTGAACTGTTTTCATCAGGAAACCGGATTATTGCCACATGTCGTCCCGGAAATCATAGTGACGCAATGCGCAAAGAGATGCTTATGCATGCTATCGTATCAGGGGCTGCCTATGTTGACATCGAACTGGAGGCTCCGCCTGATTACCGGAACGAGATTATTAAAATGGCAAGAAAACACAACTGTCAGGTAATTATTTCATTTCACGACTATCTCGATACACCGGTCATGAGCCGGCTGGAAAAGAATCTTGAACTTTGTTATTGCGCCGGAGCAGATATCGCCAAGATTGCCTGTATGGTTAATGACCGTGAAGCTTTGCTTCGTTTGTTTCAGCTCTATTATTATAAGGGAAGGAAGGTTATTGTGGGCATGGGGTTGTTTGGTCCATTATCAAGGATCGCGGCTCTATCTCTAGGTTCTGAATTTACCTTTGCATCGTTGGTAGGCGGTAAGCAAACTGCTCCCGGACAGCTGACAAGGCAGACAATGGAACAGATACTCTCCATTTTGGGAATACATACTGAGTTAAAGCAACCACAATGATTTCTTTATGAACAGTTTCGGAAGGCTTTTCAGAGTAAATATTTTCGGAGAATCACATGGCCCGTCTGTCGGTGTCGTCTTGGATGGTTGTCCTGCCGGAATTCCTCTGGGCACTGATGATTTTATACCCGATCTTTCGCGACGGAAGTCCGGTTCATTGGGCACTACTCCCCGCCGGGAAGAAGATATTCCTGAACTGGTAAGCGGAATTTTCAACGGCTTTACTACCGGTGCACCATTAACTGTAATTTTCAGAAATACCAATACCCGTTCACAGGATTATGTGAAACTCAGGGAAACTCCCCGTCCGGGCCATGCTGATTATACGGCATCTGTCAAATTCGGAGGTTTTGAAGATTACAGGGGAGGCGGACATTTTTCCGGACGTCTCACCCTTGGGCTTGTGGCGGCAGGCGTGGTGGCAAAAAAAATCATTCATCCGGTTGCAATTAGTGCTTCTCTCATCGAAGCCGGAGGCAAAACCGACATCCAGAAAGCGATTGAAGAAGCTGTTGCCAGGAAAGACTCCATCGGAGGTATTGTGGAATGTAAGGTACAGAATCTTCCAGCCGGTTTAGGAGAACCTTTTTTTGATTCGGTGGAAAGCCTGATCAGCCATGCAGTTTTTGCCGTTCCGGCTATTAAGGGAATCGAATTTGGCTGTGGTTTCAGGGCGGCCCGTATGTGGGGTAGTGAACATAATGATGCTTTTATTGGTCAGGACGGTACTACCCGCACTAACAACGCAGGAGGAGTCAACGGGGGTATTACCAATGGTAATGAACTGATATTCAGGGTGGCCGTTAAACCAACATCCAGTACCGCTCAGGTTCAGCATACCCTGAATTTTAAGACAGGGGAAATGACTGATCTGAAAATTGAAGGAAGGCACGATACCTGTATCGCCCTCAGAGTGCCTGTTGTGATTGAAGCTGTTACTGCTGTTGTTCTGGCTGATTTGATGTTTCTCGAACAGAAGATCGATCGGATAATTGATACAAAAATAAATTGAGAATTTACGTTCTATGAGAATTCTGATTACTGGTGCAGGAAGAATGGGATCGTGGTTGGTAGAGTCACTTTGTCTGGACCATGATGTGGCTGTTTATGATAAGGACAAGACGAAACTGAAGTATCTTTTTCATGCGCACAGGTTTATTTCTGCCGATGAGATACAAGCCTTCAGGCCTGAACTATTGATCAATGCTGTGAGCCTTCAGCATACCGTTCCGGCCTTCCGGGAAGTCCTTCCATTATTACCTGATGATTGTATAATTTCCGATATCACTTCGGTAAAGAACGGACTGAAGAAATTCTATCAGAGTACAGGAAGGAGGTATGTTTCAACCCATCCTATGTTTGGTCCTACCTTTGCCAATGTTAAGGAATTAAAGCATGAAAATGCTATTATCATTTCGGAAGGAGACAGCGAGGGACAGGAGTTTTTCAAAAAGTTTTACAGTTCTTTCGGCCTGAAGATTCATTACTATTCATTCGAAGAACATGATCAGACCATTGCATATTCCCTGTCAGTTCCATTTGCATCCACACTTGTATTTGCCGCCTGTATGAAACAACAGGATGCTCCGGGTACTACCTTTATGAAGCATATGGCCATTGCCAAAGGGCTTCTTTCGGAAGATAATTATCTTTTATCAGAGATCCTTTTGAACCCTTATACGCTGGAGCAGGTAGAAAAAATCCATGGTCAGCTGGATCAGCTCATTCAGATGATCCGCAGTAAAGATACGCCCGGATTGCATGCTTTTTTTGATGCACTGCGGTCCAATCTCGGTGTCAGATAAATACCATTTACCAACCGGGATTTTGTTTCAGCATACCTTCCATTACATTGATTTCCGAAATCGGTATAGGCAGAAATTCTGAGCGTCCCGGTACAAAATTGGTAATATAATCTTCAGGTTTTGCCCAGATTACGTTTTTCTCGTCAGGTTTTCCCCACCGGACAAGATCGAAAAAGCGCAGGCACTCGAAGGCGAGTTCCACGTCACGTTCATGAATTATGGCTTCTTTGGTGAGCGAGGCCAGGGCTGGCATTCCTGCCCTTGCCCGAACCCGGTTCAGTGCAGCGAGGCCTTCTGCAGAAGCAGGATTAATATGATATTCTGCTTCGGCGTACATCAGCAGAACATCAGAAAATCGGAGTGATCGCCAGTTATTGGGATCCTGAAAGGGAGCTGCCGGATTGGCTAGGTGAACAGGGTAGCAGTATTTTTTTAATCCGTAGCCCTGTGATATGGCTGTCAGATTATGAATCCCGATTTTGAACGGAACCAGATAATAATCAGATTTGTCAGGGTACCATTGATCGATTATATCACCGGGAGAAAAAATGCTTGCATAAAATCGGGGGTCTTTTTTCAGGCCGGCAGGGTGATTGGTTACCGATTCATATTGCTCAGCCATTTTTTTGGTTGGCACCACATTGCGCCATCCATTAATTCCAAAATAGGCTGAGAACAAAGATCCGTCATTTTGCCAGCCTGGATTCCAGTAATGTCCCCAGGTGGTAAAACCATCGTTAAACTGGACAGAGAAGACAGATTCAATATTATTTTCAGCTTTGTAGGTTTTATGGGATGATTTGAGGTCAAACGGGGAGAAGTTGCAAAGATAGGCATAAACATAGTCAACCGAATCAGCATTGGTTTCTGGTGGCATCATCAGGTCATGGGGTCCCTGATCAATAAGGATTTTAAGATAATGGGATGCAGAATCCCAAACCTGCTGGTATAGGTAGGTTTTTCCTAGCATAGCGAGGGCAGCGCCTCGTGTGGCCCGGCCGATATCTTCCGGTTTCGTCCAAAGCCATGGTAATTCATCAATAGCCTGCCGAAATTCATTTTCTACAAAATCGTAAATCTGATGTTGGGGTGTATTGCCGTATTTAATATTCGGATCTTCAGTTGCATAAGTTACCAGAGGCGGTGCATTAAAAGTGCTGGCCAGATAGAAATAATAGAATCCTCTCAAGAAATGCAGCTGTCCGTAATAAAGCTTTTTGGTTTCTTCAGCCATTGGTATATCGGGAAGGTGCTGAAGCAGAATATTGCACCGGTAAACACCCTTGAATAAATCGTAATAGAGGGAACCTACACGTCCGTCATCGGCTTTGAATATGTAAAGTTCATATTGTGCGTTTTCGTGTATCAGCCTGTCATCTAACGAGTAAAATAGAAACTGAAAGGTGTTACCATTAAACCCTCTCCAGCCAAGCGGAGAGTATGCAGCAATCAGGGCATCGGATGCATCGCGTTCCGTTCGGTAAAAATTGCCTGTTGTTACCGCATTTTTGTTTTCCAGATACAGATAGTCTTTGCCGCAACCGGCCAGAAGAAGCAATACGAAAATCAGCCGGGCTTTTATAAAGGAATATTGAAGTGTTTTCATAGTTTGTTTTGTTAACCTGGTTAAAAATCAATCTGCACGCCGCCCATAAATGTTCGGGGCAGCGGGTAGTTTCCATAGTCAATTCCGAAGTTCAGATTTTGTTTACTTCCGATTTCAGGATCATATCCTGTGTACCTGGTGAAAGTATAAAGGTTGGATGCATTGACGTAAAGCCTGAGCGATCGGATACGCAGAAATGTAAGGAGCTTAGCAGGAAGTGTATAACCGACCTGCAGGTTTTTGATGCGGAGAAAGGATCCATTTTCGATAAAGAAACTTGAAATTCTGTTATTGTCGTTGGGATCAATAATACTTGCCCTGACCTGTTTGTTGGTGTGATGGGATGGTGACCAGAAATCCAGTGCTTCACGAAGCTTGTTATTGTCTTTTCCTTCCGGGTCTGTGGCCAGGCCGGCATTTGCTCTAAAATCATTGTATATATCAACATTTTGTACTCCATACAAAAAGACGGCCAGATCAAACTGTCCATAGCCAGCATCGAGGTTAAAACCGTAGGTAAAGTCGGGAACAGGTTTTCCTATGATTACCCTGTCCAGATCAGTTACTTTCCCGTCCCGGTTGATGTCACGGAATCGTATATCGCCCGGACTGGTCTTCTCATTCTGAAAAGCATGGTTATTAACATCTTCCCAGCTCTGAAAGATTCCGTCAGCAATATATCCGTAAAAACTGCTGATGGTGTGTCCTTTCATGGTAATACTGTGGCTTTCAATAATATTTCTTCCAGCCGGCAGATTAGTAACAGTATTTTTAATGGTTGTCAAGTTGCCGTTTAAAGAATATTTCCATTTCCCGGCTGATTTTCTGTAGGTCAAATTCAATTCAATTCCTTTGTTAATCATATTGGCCACATTCCCCCAGGGTTCAAATCCTTCGAGGCGTCCATGGACACTTGAAATGGGGATTGTTGCCAGCATTTTTTGCTGATCCTTATAATAGTATTCGAAAGTGAATTCCAGCTGGTTGCGAAACAGAATCAAGTCCAGTCCAAGATTCGTCATAGAGGCTTCTTCCCATTGAATAGCAGCGTTTCCGAAATTGTAAAGCGGCCCGCGGCCAAAAACTGTTCGCCCTGGATCTCCCATGGCAGTTACAAATTCAACTTTTGGTTCAATATAGCTTTCATACTGAAATGAACCTATGTTTTCATTTCCGGTAACTCCATATCCTATGCGGAGTTTACCTGATGTAATCCAGCTGTATTTTTGCAACAGGTCTTCACTGAATTTCCAGGCAGCGGAAAAGGAAGGGAAGGTGCCCCATTTGTGCTTGGGACCAAATTTGGAAGATCCGTCTTTTCTTATACTTGCGGTAAGAAAATATCTTCCGTTATAATCATAGATAATTCTTCCCAGGTAGGATTCCATTCGTTCCTGTCCGGCATATCCGCTGGCCGTGTAGGTAGTAGGGTCGGCCATAGCCAGAACATTGAGGTTCTCAAAATCAAAATTGGCGCCTTTACCGCTCAGGCTTTCCCCTTTCCCGTCTTCATTGGTGTGGACGAATGTCAGGGCAAGGTTATGTTTGCCAAACGTGTTTTCATAAATCAGCTGTTTATCCCAGAAGTATTTTCCTCCCTGGTCTCGGGACATGAAAAGGGTACTTACATAGCGTGAACGGCCTCCTATGGTTCCGAGTTCATACACAGGATTCCACTGTCTTACCTGATAAAAATTCATGTCGTATCCGAAATTAGTTCTGAACCTGAACCCTTTAAAAATTTCTACCTCTCCATACAGACTTACTAAAAAACGGGTGCTCCTGTTTGTATTGTCATTCAGCATTTGTTCAGCAACCGGATTGGTTCGTTCATTAACCGGAGTCACTTCAGGTGTTGGTCCCGCATATCCACCTTTATTGTTTTTATCATACACCGGCATAAGGGGTGAGGTTTTAGCAGCAATAATCCAGGGATTCCCATTGGTGTAATGGCTCTGGTCGTCAACGCCGATATTACTGAAATTGAAAGATTCTCCTATCTTAATTCGCTTACCTATTGAAAAATCCGAATTTGCTTTCAGCGTATAACGGGTCATGGAGGTTCCAATCAATATGCCGTTTTCATTATAAAAATTTCCTGAAATCATGTAGGTACTTTTCTCCCCACCACCCAGAATCCTCAGATCATAGTTTTGTCCTACTGCCGGTTGCGAAATTTCTTTCTGCCAGTCAGTATCAATATTTCCGTTAAGCGCTCTCACCGAATCGGAATATGCAACAGGAAATGGCATAGGAACGGTGGTGAAAGGGTCAGAATTGTAATACCGATAGGCTGAATCCATGAGAGCTACATACTCATCGGCATTCAGAATATCATACAACCGAGGAATTTTTGAATACGAAACATACGAAGAAAATGAGACCTGAGGTTCGCCTTTTTTGCCTCGCCTGGTGGTAATCATCACAACCCCGTTGGCTCCTCTTGCCCCATAAATAGCTGTTGCTGAAGCATCTTTCAGAATATTAACCGATTCGATATCGTTCGGGTTTAAATGATTAAGTCCCCCGGTAATAGGGAACCCATCGATCACGTACAGAGGCTCTGATTCCCTGTTTATTGAACCAATGCCTCTTATTTTTACCGATACCTCCGAACCAGGCCGACCCGAAGTGTTTGTAACCCAAACACCTGCAGCTTTTCCCTGTATTGCCCTGTCAAAGCTCATGGAATTGGTCTTGGCAATTTGCTCAGAACTCACTACTGATACGGCACCGGTCAAATCCTTTTTCTTTACGGTGCCATACCCGATGACCACAATTTCGTCAAGGATTTCGGCTTTAACCGATAGGGCAACATCAATTCTGTTTCTTCCTTCCACAGGAATTACCTGTGTTTCAAGTCCAACAAATGAGAACTGTAAGGTGTCTCGATCATTCCGGCAGGTGATTCTGTAACTTCCATCCGGGGCTGAAATTACACCGATGGAGGTACCTTTAATCGTTACATTAGCTCCCGGCAAAGGTTCAGATGTTGAAGCATCTGTTATCCGACCCTGCACTACAAATTCCTGGGCTGGCAAACTGGCCGTACTCAGCAGGATCAGAAAAGACAACAGATATAACAGGTTTGACCTGCTATTGCGTTTTTTTAATAAAAATACCATACAAGTGTCAGGTTTAGTTGGTAAAATTGTTTCTTAATAAAAAGAGAAATATACTGCAATTATGTATTAATTTTCTTTGTCAAAGTAGAAAAAAATACATGCCCGACAGGAAAATAAGGCATTTTCCTGCAAATATTTTGGATCATACTGCGTAATAAACAAATGTCCCGATAGCAAGGGGCAATTAATTATTACATGTTCAGATGTTTCATGGCTTCATAAATGAGAAATGCAGGCCATACAATGGCTTTCAGAAAGCCAAGTACTCCCATCCAGAATCCGGTTGCATGGGAGATAAAATAAATAGCTGCGCCTATCAGGCCAAGTCCGTATACGGCTCCTGATGACGGGTTCGGATTGAAATTCTTGCTCATAATAGTGGTTTGTTTAATGAATGAATAAGGCCCGGTGCAGAATCCATATAATAAGAAGATTAAATAAAACCGGCTCTATAAAGCTTTTTTATTTTCCTTTTGATCAATCAGTTCCTGAATCTCGCCGAAATGCAACTCAATATGATCCAGATATCCTTCTATCATCTGCCTGAGACTTACGGTTGTGTTTTCGAAATTTTGCCAGGAATTATCAAGCTTTAATTGATCAACCGACTTTATCACGTGAATCATATGAAGATTATAAAACTTCCAGAGTTGTATAATTGTATTCCAGTCTTCATTCTGGTAATCCTGAAGCGCAATCCATAAATCATTGTCCTGCTGATAATCCGGAAATACAAGTTTCTTATTGTACTGTAAACGCACTATGCGCTGATGATTATTTGCTGCCGAATCAATCAAATGTCCAAGAATCTGCTTGATCGTCCTATTTTGTTTGTTTCTTCTTCCTGTGATAGTATCCGCAGGTAATTCAGATAGTTTATGTTCCCATGTGCTAATGTATGTCTGAATTCCGTTTGTAACATACGAAAAATCGCTCCTCATTTTCAGGTGATTTAACATTCTTTGTATTCGTAACTAGTCAAATTCTTTGATTATACGGGCATTCTAAATAAGGGGTTTAGAATGTTTCCCATGCCATTCTTTTAATCAAAGATAACTTTAATTCGGATTATAACAAGGCTGTATAGAACAATGATGTTGATAATCCATTTTCAGAGGAATCAATGCCCTTGCCAAAATCTTCACTCACTGCTAAAGAGGGCAGAACAAAATGATATGGGGAATAAGCATGCAAATACTATGTCGCTTTTTTCTGCTCAGGTCATGCCGGCTTTTTGTAATATGCTATTACTTTCCGGATTGATTTTTTATGTTTCCCTAATCTTACTTTGCTGTATTTTTTCGTTCTTCCTGTTTAAAAAATCCTGGATTTAGGGCAGTGGCAGGCGGTTAGTTATCAATTTGCTTTTTAATCGCTTCAATAAAATCTTTAACCTGTTCAATTAATGGCTCAACAACTTCTTTGTCGAAGTAAAATAAATCGCCATAGTCCCCCTTTTGTCTTAAATCAAATAGTTTAGTGAAAAGTTTACCATACTTTTTATCAATTATACCAGTTTTTATAAAGAGAAGTCCAAATTGAATTCTTGCTCCATCATGACTTTGAGTGTCTATGTTATGCTTTAACAATAAAGATATTATAGCGTAAAAACAGGAATAATACAGTCTGTTTAAAACAGCATTCCATTTCTCCTTTTCGGCTAGAATTAAGGCTTCCTCAAAGGTTTCCTCTGAACGATGAAATCGATATTTAATATAATCATCTTTATTGCCAATAGTCATAATTTTATTCCCTCTTCATTTACTATCTTATACATGGGTGAATAAACAAGAACTTTTTCCCAGTATTCTTTAGGGTAAATGAATACTGAAATTACTTGTCCTGAATCTAATTCAATATCAAATAGCTCTTCCCTGAATTTGTCCTCAATTTCATTTGTAACTTGTTTTGAATCAATGAGTATAAGTATGTCCCAGTCTGAATCCGGACGATAGTCTCCTCTGGCATGGGAACCAAAAAGATAAGCAATAGCCTTCGGGTCCTTACCATGGATAGTCTTTTTAATTCTATCTCGTATCTGGTTTTGGTCCATTATCTTTATTATTTGATATTCAAAGATAAGAATTTTTTATTCAAGTCTGGGTGTATTCTTCATGTGTCACTTATCATTAAAGGTCCTCGTAAATGGCTTTACGGCAGGGTTTTTATTACGATTATTTTAAATTTAACCCTGAATAAGTTAAAAATTTAAGTTTCAAAAACACATTAAAGCCTAGCCATAAAACATATACTCTGTTTCAGTTCTTATCTTAATTCCTTTTCTTATCAATTCTTTTTTTTTCAATCTGTTCTTCTCGTTCCGATACTCAATAAACCATGTAGAATCAAGTATTTCTTCGAATTTATCTCTTGTAGAGAAAGCCAGGTTTAAATTTACAATTTCATTTGGTAAAATGTTCATATTCACCAAATTTTCTGCAGGGGTAGCGAATTGGCCAAATTTTCTTGTATTTTTATTTATAAATCGTTCTATATTAACGCTTAGTATATTGATATTTATACAAATGTTTCTATCAATTTTCCGGGTACCCGGTTACTGAAATTTGTAGCAACCCCATTCATATTAGTTTGCCTGAGCTACCATTACGGGTAATCAGGGATTAACATTCCGGCAATAGGCTGAACATTGTTCATTCGGGAGTAGAAAAAAGAAAAGCAAAAAGTACTTTGATTACATTGAAACCTGGTACCGGAGTGTAAACAAATACTCTTCTGATCGTGTTTTTCTTTCTAATTTCTGATAACGACCTGATAATAGTAATTATAAAAAAACAGGTCTGTATCATATTTAGCATACAGGCCTGTTTTTTTCTTGCGTGATCCGGGCGGGATTCGAACCCACGACCCGCAGCTTAGAAGGCTGCTGCTCTATCCAGCTGAGCTACCGGACCAGTTATATTATACCGATCAGGGCATCGGGCGTGCAAAAGTACAATTTCTCTTTTTATCTGCAAAAGGGTAATAACGCTCAAATGTTTCAATGGTTTTTGTAATACGCTACTAATCCCTTGTTTTTGACAATATCCATGAGTGTTTCAGGCAGAGGGGGAAATGTGAAGATAGTGTCATTTAGAAGGATTTCTCCTTTTTCGGGCCGGATGGTGACCATATCACCCGGTTTATAGGCATTTACCAATTCGGGATTTACCAGAAGAAGCAGGCCCTGATTGATGCACGAACGATAAAAAATCCGGTTCACTGATTTGACGATCACTGCTTTCACTCCGGCATGGGCCAGACCTACGGCAGGGTGTTCGCGTGAACTGCCGCAGCCAAAGTTTTCTCCTGCAATGATGATGTCTCCTGCCTCCACTTTACCTGCGAAATTTTCATCAAATCCTTTGAAAAGATGGGGTCGTATGGCATCAGCGTCCGAGCTGAGTATATTATAGGTCAGATTCCCGGCAAACATCTGGTCGGTATTGAGGTGATCAATATCAGCGTAGTTCCAGATATTTCCTGTTTTCCGGTTTTCTCCGGACGGAATTGTATAGGTGTTCTGCCGGATGGGAGGGAAGGGATATTTCTTTCCTTTACTCAGAGAAGTGGGATCGGTAATAAATCCCGTAAGAGCCGATGCAGCAGTAACTGCAGGTGAAGCCAGGAAAATAGATGCATTGGGATTTCCCATTCGCCCTTTAAAATTACGGTTTGCGGTGGAAATGACATTGGTTCCATCGGCAGGAATTCCCTGTCCGGTTCCAAGGCATGGCCCACAGGAAGCTGAAAGAATATTGGCACCTGCCTTGAGAAAAATACGAACAAGCCCTTCTTCAACGGCCTGAAGGTAGACTTTTCGTGAAGCCGGAATAATCAGCAGTTGCACTCCCGGTTTAACCTGCTTTCCATCGAGAATTTTTGCAGCGGCCCGGAGGTCTTCAATTCTTCCATTGGTACATGTTCCAATCAGAGCCTGCTGTATTTCTGTTCCTTCGTATTCTGACACGGGATGCACATTGTCCACCTGATGTGGAGCAGCTACTACAGGAAAAATTTCGCTGAGGTCAATTTCGATGGTGCGGGTATAGCTTGCCTCCTTGTCGGCCCAGATTCCTTCAAGAGAATTCGTTCCATAAAAGTCAGCAAGTATTTTATCAGGAGGGAAAACAGCATTTTTTGCTCCCATTTCGGATGCCATATTGGCCAGGGTCATCCGGTCAGCAATGCAGAGGTGATTAACGCCTTCACCATGAAATTCAACTGACAGATAATTGGCCCCGTCTGCTCCCAGCATCCCCGTTAACCAGAGGGCAAGATCTTTAGCAGTAACACCTTCCCTGAATTTTCCCCGAAGGATAATTTTCAGGCTTTCGGGTACACGAAACCATGTTTCGCCTTTTTTCCAGAGCCCGGCGGCTTCAGTTCTATCTATTCCTACGGCAAGGGCATTGAAAGCACCGGCCGTGCAAGTATGGCTGTCGCTTCCCGTAATAATCATCCCGGGACGTGCATGGAGAGACGAAAGTTCATGGCATATTCCTTCTCCGGCATCATGAAACCGTTCAATGTTATGCTCTCTGACCAGTTTTCGTATGGCAAGGTAGTCATTCGCCAGTTTGCTGGTTGTGGGAGGAGCATTATGATCAAGAACAATCAAAAGGCGATCGGGAAACGCTACTTTCGTTCCTCCCATTTTCTCAAATGTCTTGCTTATACTGGCGGTGTTGTCATGGGTAAGAACCAGATCAGGCTGGCGGAATACAATGCTGCCAGCCTGGGCACCCAGTATTTTTTCGGCAAAGGTTTTTCCGAGCATGTGTTCAAAGATTTTTGATAAAAATACTTAGCATTTGCCATTTATTTTATCCGGTATGGTATATTCTTCAGCAGGTCGTGCAAAAGATGATAGTTGAACCATACGAAATTGATTGATTTTTCAATATGCATTTGGGATTTCTTTCTGATAAATTCATCAAAAAGTACGAATTTGAAAAGGTATTTTGTTATAATAATAACAAAAAATATGAAACAATTATAATATAATAAAAATCCAAATAATATTAATAAAACTAATAAATACAAGATTTT
>CAZJQN010000002.1:0-60406 GCA_964548125.1 uncultured Bacteroidales bacterium
ATCTCCCTTAAGGGTCGTTGAAGACTACGACGTTGATAGGCTGCAGGTGTAAAGTCAGTAATGGCAAAGCCGAGCAGTACTAATCACCCGTAACTTTCTTCAGTATCAACCTGATAACAAATAAAAACTTCCCATACGTCAATCCTATACGTCCCGTTACAAACGGGATGAAAGACTTTAGGTGACTATAGCGATGGGGTACCACCTCTTCCCATTCCGAACAGAGAAGTTAAGCCCATCAGCGCCGATGGTACTGCACCACAATGCGGGAGAGTAGGTCGTCGCCGATCTTTCAGAGAGGGTGTTCAAAAATTCAGTTTTTTGACACCCTCTCTTCTTTTCATAAAATTTCAGCTTGATTACCCTGACCTGCAAAAAACCATTCCTTTGACTACCCCCGGGTTATTAACAATCAATTGTTTATAAAAATAATTAAAAATCAGTAGTTTACAGATAGCTCCCCGGTTAAGATAGCCTACCTTTGTTATGGTTTTTATGCGGTTTTACATTATATATATTTTGCTCATTTATCCCCTGCTATCAGTTCAATCCCAAACGGGAACAGATACGTCAGGTGTAATAATAGCATTTTCTTTAACCCACGATTTTACCCAGCGCACTCAAACAAAAATTGATACAGCCCTCCCACGTTTTCAAATGTTTAATCCCGCTTTAAGGCGGTATTTCCCTTCCGTATATACCGGAAACCCGGGAACTCATGTACAAAGCGCCTGGTTCCCTGAACGCACTGAGGTTCACACCATTTCTTTTTTCTCCTCACTGGAACCTTATTTGGAACTTCCTTCATTCGCATGTTACTACAGAACAAGAAAACCATATACCCTTCTTACCTACTACACCGGAGGACCAATGGCTTCTCAGCAGCAGGTGCTTCAGGCATTACATACACAGAATGTTAATCCTAAATTCAATTTTGCTCTTAAGTATTCTCTTGTTTCTTCCATTGGCCAATATCCTAACCAAAAGGCCAAGGATAATGCTTTTGCCTTTACAACAAACTATATATCAGACAGATATGAGGTAAAAGGTGTGCTGGCTGTAAATTCTGTGTCGCTTCAGGAAAATGGCGGCATTATTCCTGATACAGTTCCGGAACAGGGAACGCTTACCTATGCTCCTGTTTTTCTCAATTATGCTACTTCAAAATACCAGCATACAGGGATGATGGTTAATCAGTCTTTGCATTTCGGGAAATTCCCTTGGACGAAAACGGCTGATTCAACCGTAGAGAAAAAAGATGCCTATTTTTCCACCTTGCATTATACCATTGGTTTTGATGCATTTACGAGAAATTTTGACGTCTCTTCCCTTACGAAATTGTCCGGTTTTGGTGATACACGAACTGACAGTGCCTATTTCAGGCATTTTTATGATACAACAGCATTTACCCATGATCAGGTTTTTTTCCGGAAGTTTTATCACCAGTTGCAGCTTGAACTTCATGACAGTCCGTCAGCCTGGTTCCGGTTTCGCGGCTATGCCGGCGTATTTAATGAATTGTTGAATTATCCTGTCAATGACCGCCGGCTGAACAGTTATAACCTCGGAATCAAAGCTTCGATGGTAAGCTCTGCCGGAAAAATTCTTACATGGGTATTTTCCGGAAAGTACTACCTCGCAGGCTATAATGCCTTTGACTACGAGCTTAAGGCTCAGATGCTTACTTCCGTCAGAAAAGTGAATCTTCTGGCAGAAGGCGGAAGAAAAGCTGTGACCCCTGATTTCTACTACCGACAGTATTACGGGAACAATGTCCGCTGGGATTTCCCTGCTGCCGGCAAAAACCTGGACAGGCAAAGCATGACCTGGTTGCAGGCTCGTGTGGAGACACCTTTGATTACACTGATTGGAGATACAAGGTGGATACAGAATTACTTATATTTTACCGATTCCATACCTGCTCAGGATAAAGGAAGTTTTATTGTGAACAGTATGATGGCCAGGGCATGCCTGAACGTATGGAAGTTCCGTACAATAACAGAGCTTGCTTTCCAGCAGAGCGGAAGTACCCTCGTGAACATACCTGCCGTTGCAGTAAGAAATACTACGGCATTTGAACAAATCCTGGTTAGGAATGTTTTAATTGCAAACCTTGGATTTGATGTATACTATTTTACCTCATACTATGCTGATGGTTTTAATCCCGCAACAGGGCAGTTTTTTGTGCAGCGCCTGCATAAGATCGGGAATTATCCCTTTGCGGATGTGTTCCTTAATTTCAAGCTAAAACGTACCCGCATCATGCTGAAATATGAACACATAACTTCTGGCCTGTTGCCAAGAACCTACTTTACGGCGTGGCATTATCCAATGCAAGGCGCTGTTTTTACGTACGGCATTTCCTGGTCGTTTTACGATTAACAGGCAATTGTTAACCTAATCAGAATTTATGAAAAGAATAAATTATATTGTTTTTCAATTAATTACCGTATTGGTCTTTTTTCCTTTGCTCACTACCTGTCATAGAACGGAAAAGAAACAGGTTGTACATAATTTCGACTATGAGCAGATAAGGAAAAGAGGCAGGCTTATTGCCATTACGGATTTCAATTCAATGAACTATTTTATTTACAAAGGTCAGCCGTTAGGTTACCAATACGAATTGCTTCAGGAGTTTTCAAACCATATTGGTCTTCCCATTCAGGTTATTGTTCAGAACGATATTCATGAAGCCATTCACATGCTCAATACGGGCGATGCAGACCTGATTGCAATGAACCTTACCGTTACTAATGAGCGAATGAAGGTGGTTAATTTTTCTATTCCTATTACCAGCACCCGCCAGGTTCTTGTACAGAGAAAACCGGGAGTATCAGGTAATTCAGGAATGGTTCAGGCTACCCCTGAATTTGTAAAGACACCAACAGGACTTGCTCACAAGCTGATTTATGTGCAAAAGGGATCTTCATATGCTGACCGGTTGAGGAATCTCTCTGATGAAACAGGTGCAGGAATCAAAATCAAAGAGGTCTCTTCTACATCCGAAGACCTTGTAGAGCAGGTAGCCAGGGGAGATATAGATTATACTGTGTGTGACGAAAATATAGCCCGCGTTGCAGCCATGTATTATCCTAACCTTGACTACAGTGTTCCGGTAAGCCTGGAGCAGAATCTCGCATGGGCTGCACGGAAAGATTCTCCGGAGCTTCTCGGTATTCTAAATTCCTGGCTTGGCAGTTTTACCAGAACTACACGTTTTTCAGTAATTTATCGTAAATATTTTGATAATATCCGTACTTCATCTATTGTGAATAATGAATACTTTGTTTTGCGAACAGGAAGAATTTCACAATATGATGAGCTTATTCAAAAATATAGCGCTCAGATTGACTGGGACTGGACCCTTGTAGCGTCACTCATTTACCAGGAATCACATTTTAATCCTAAAGCTCGTTCATGGGCGGGAGCGTATGGTTTAATGCAGCTTATGCCCAGTGTTCTTGATCAGTTTGGAATTGATACGCTTGCTTCACCTGAAAAAAATATTGAGGCAGGAATAAAGCTGATCGCTTATCTTGATCAGCAATTTGACCCAACTATACCGAAAGATGACAGGATTAAATTTATCCTTGCCGCTTACAATATTGGGTTAGGTCATGTTTGGGATGCCCAGCGTCTGGCAGAGAAATATGGACAGGATCCAAAAAAATGGGACAATGTTGAATATTTTCTGATACAGAAGAAATATCCCCGCTATTACAATGATCCAGTGGTGAAAAATGGCGCCTGCAAAGGAGAACTGGCCGTGCAATATGTTAAAGATGTGCTGCATCTTTACCATCATTACAGCAATATTATTGCCAGCCTGGAGAAGTAAGCCGGGAATAAAATACTGGTTTTTCTGGTTAAGGTTTTACATTTCAACGGATCTTACAATTTGCAGGAATTCACTCATTATCATTGCTGTTGCTCCCCATACCTGTTCGCCGCTTAAATCATAATACGGCGCCTCCCATATAGCTTTACCAGAAGATATATTTCTGAATTTCATATTTCCCGTATCGAGTAGTTGATTTAATCCGACTTCAATAACATAGTTAACTTCAGATAAATCCGGTTTCCAGATTGGAATTTCTTTGTAATATCCGACAAATGGATGAACAAGGTAATTGCTTGCAGGAATGTGCAGAGGGGTAAGATTTCCGAGAATGCGTATATGACTGGATGAAATACCAAGTTCCTCTTCTGTTTCTCTGAGCGCAGTTTCCTGTAACGATCTGTCAGATTGCTCCTTCCGACCGCCAGGCAGGCTTATCTGACCACTATGAGGTCCATCGTATTCATTCCGTTTGATTAACACTGTATACCATCCTTCACTTTTTTGGAAAAGCAAGACTAACACGGCTGCAAGAACCGGTTTTTTTGGTGCGATTAGAAACGGACGGTTCTTTGGTGCCATCAGCATCTGTGCCTGCAAACCGGGCAAATCTTTCACTAATCGTTTTTCCAGGTTGTTCAAGAACATTTATCTTTTTTTTAAAGATTTTTTATTTTTAAAAAATTTATGAATATAAAACAATACTAAACAGAATTGTAATAGAGCAGACATCATAACAATAATAAACATCAACAATTCATTTATGAATAACATTTTATTTCAGATCATTGTTTCGTCTGGTTGGAATTTTATTATTAAACGGGTGATTACCTGCGGTATCTTACTATTTAGTTTAAATGGTATCATTTTGTCACAGCAAACGATTGCTGCTTCAGGTGGTACAGGCAGTAGCACAGGTGGTTCTGTCAGTTATACCGTGGGACAGGTAGTCTGTAACGTGGTTCTGGGTTCAGGAGGTTCGTCCTTGCAGGGGGTTCAGGTTCCCTATGAGATTTATGTGCTTTCAAGTACCGAAGAGGGGGATGCGGTACAACTTACGTGCAAAGTGTTTCCAAATCCTGTAGTAGAGAAACTGTTTTTGCTGATCAATGGCAACAATACGAGCGACATGAAATACCTGTTATATGACATGAATGGACGTTTATTACGAAAAGAAGATATCAGGCAAAATGAAGTCATTTTACCTTTTAACGCTTACAAAAGCGGGGTTTATGTTCTTCGTATTATGATGAAGGACAGTGAAATCAAAACATACAAAATAGTTAAACACTAATCTTATAAATTACAGTTAATATGGATACAAAGCGACTTTTCATCGTAATTCTTTTTCTTTCAGCTTTTGTATGTAATGCTCAGATACCAGAAGCTTTTACTTACCAGGCTGTGGTTCGGAATGCGAATAATGAGCTGGTTAGAAATTCTCCTGTAAAGGTTCAGATTAGCATCGGTTATTATTACCCGATAGGTCTACCTCCAAATCTAATATGGACCTTTAATTCGATTTATACTGAAACACATTAGGTAACAACAAATGATAACGGATTGTTTTCCATTGCGGTGGGAAATGGGTCGGTTGTATCAGGAAGGTTTGATACCATACCATGGGATCAGAATGCATTTTCCATTAAAACGGAGATTGATCCGGCAAACGGAAATAATTATACTATTTCATCTATCAGCAAAATTTTAAGTGTTCCATATGCCCTCCATTCAAAGAAGGCCCAAAACGGAATCATTGCATATGGTCTTATCGATTCCGATGGCCAGATTCTGGCTGGTTCAGGAAATTATACGGTTTCAAAAGAAACGATGGGGTCTGGTATATATTACATAACATGGAATAGTTCTTCGGATGTTGACAATGATAAACTGATAATTTCAATTACCCCATATAACACAACCAATCCTGTTGAGGTAGTGCCATTTACTTGTCATTATACTAAGCTAAGCGATAAAAAAATTATGGTAATGTGTTTTAAAAAAGAATTACCTGTAAATACAAGGTTTTCTTTCACCGTGGTCAACCCTTACTGAGTGGATAAGGGAATTATTAAACAAACAGCGGCTTACAGGGTATTTATAAATTTTTTTCCTGCAAAACCGCATAAGCTCAAGTTGAGTATTCGCTTGTTTAATGGCTGATTTGCGAGATTTGCTTGGTTTTATTAATATGTAGTTTCACTCGGAAATTCCGGATCTAGCAATATAGCTGTCAGTACGTATTCTGTTTTTGAACATTTTGGTTATCGTCTATTTGATCTGTGAACTGCAGTACTGGTGATTTCCAGCAGGCTTTCAACAAAGAAATTTCCGGCTGTGTTTATAGTCACCGGGTGATAGGAGTACAAGTATTATTGACAGTGAAGGGCAATATGAAATCGTTCTTAATTGGGGTCCATTAAAATACCGGAGATAACGTCAGGGATGTATTCACAGAAAATGTGATTATAGATGTTTATGCACTGAATGAAATACAACTCTGACGGATTGACATTGGTAAAAACGTCAGGACCGATGCTCATTATATACCGTTTCTGGTTTATGATTTTGATGGCAACGGCAAAGCCGAGATGTTGTGAATGACTGCCAACAGAGCCAATGGCCGAAAAGGCCTGATTATAGGATATGATAAATTCGGACTTGGCTTTCAGTTAACAACTGAACGAGGCCAGACGATTCTTGGTGTTTCAGAAGGATCCTTTTCGTGGGGAGGTTATTTCGGAACAACTTACTGGGCTGATCCGAAAGAAAGGATTGTGGGATTGCTTTTTATGCAGCAGGTTCCACTTAGCCATGCCGGAGAAATTCATGGCAAGTTTAAAGCTCTTGTGTATCAGGCGTTGAGTGATTAATTAGCTTAATGTCAATCACTTACTATTTTTTGTTTACTGCCTCTCAAACCAAGGGCAGGTAAGAAACTTTTTCATATATCAATATTTTTTTAACAAATTCAGAAGCCTCATATCCAGCTTATGGCCATACCAATCGGCATATTCAATGTCTGTCCGCCCTGAGTCGAGTATTCCGAAGTCGCCTCTGAAGTTCCACAGAGCGTAACCGATACCTGCTCCGGTAAGGATGCTAAGCACGTCCTCAAACCATGCAAGAAAAACTTTATGCGGTGTTTTGTTGTAGCATCCACATTCACCGCAATGGACACCAATACCCGTGTTTACTGCCTCAATCCATGGTTTATACAGATCTTCAAGGTTTTTCCGGCTGAATTCTTTTCCGTCAATTACGCCCGGCCAAACAGGCATGGGGGCCTTTGAAGGGTTTTTCCAAACCCATGAAGCCTGGTAATGCGATACATAGTGAGGATAATAACCACGACAACTCTGGGCAATATTAAGGTCAAAAAGTTCAGGAGCAACATTGTTTCCGACATTATTGCCGTCGGCAATTATCAGACGATGAGGGCTTGATTTGCGAATAGCATTAACAGCCATCTCTGCCACTTTTCTGTATGTTTCACCCGAAAGGGCAATTTTAGGTGCATACTGATCGTTCATGTTTTCGATATATGCTGGCTCGTTCAGCAGGTCGAAGCTGAGTTTGTCTGATGAAATGTTTTTATATCGTTCCGCCCACATGCTCCAGTGTGCAGTAAATGCCTCCTGTGCTTCCTTTTCTTCCCACAGGTTGAAAGGCTCACGGAAACCGGCATTTATACAGTAACCTGGTGCGCGGTGCAGATTCAAACTTACATGCAGACCGTATTTGTGGCATAATTCTATCAACTTGTCAACCTCTTCAAGAACCGATTCGTCAAAATTGCAAACATCATCTTTTCTGATGTCCTTTGTACGGTCGAACTTAAGGTATCTGGGATAAGCTAATGGTATTCTTACAAAATCAAAACCCCAGTCGCGTATCCATATCAGATAGTCTTCAGTGGTTCTGTTTGACTGCGGGTTTCGTTGCGGGTTAGCTGAGAAGAAATCAAGCATGTTAAATCCTCTCCATCGGGGGAGCTTGTTTATGGCAGGCTGAACGGTTTTTGAGAAGTTAAATGCAGGTAACACCAAAGATCCGGCTGCAGCCATGGAGGTTCCGGCCAGAAACCTGCGGCGAGAAATTTTGTTGTTCTTCATTGTAAGTAATGATTTTTTTAATACCAATGTCAATAAAAAATATTTTCCCCGCGGATTTTGCCTTTTTCGCAGAAACAAAATCTGCAGATTTCCAATTAATCTGCGAAAAATAAGATATTTATATATATGATTAACTTTCCTGGAAATCGATTCATTAACCACCATTACCTGATTAATAACTTAAATTCTTGACCTGTTATCATAAATTTCAATGTGGGTATACTTTGCTTTTTTTGTATAATTTGGGCAAAAGAAAAGATTTGCGTTAACGCATTGGATTTATTAGTGTATTCTTGAAGAATTTTTATGCTACAAATAAAAGCTACGGTTCTTTCTTATAGGTAAAAAGTGAACTATGAAGACATACTTTCGATTTTTCCTTTCGGTCCTTGTTAGCATTTTTGGACTGGTTGGAGTAATTGCGCAGGGAAATTCCGGAGCCAACAATATACCTGTTAGCACGTATATTGTTGTTGATCAGTTCGGTTATCGTTGTTTTGATCAGAAAACTGCAGTTCTGATTGATCCTCAGCAGGGTTTCAATGCTCAGGATGAATTTGTTCCAGGGAAAAACTATCAGGTTCGGGTATGGGATACTGATTCTGTTGTTTTTTCAGGTACTCCTGTTGTATGGAATGGTGGTAATATTGATGCTACCTCAGGAGACAGAGGCTGGTGGTTTGATTTTTCGCCAGTCACTACACCAGGCGAATATTATATCTATGATGTTGAAAAAGGAGTTCGATCGTACCCTTTCCGTATAGCATCAGATGTTTACAAGGAAGTTCTTGCAGCTGCTACCCGTATGTTTTACTATCAGCGAGAATTTACCCGGAAAGAAGCTGTTTACGCCGGAAGTGCATGGACAGAAGAGCCATGGTTCCTGCAGGATACCGTGACACGGGATGTCAATGACCAAAATAATGCTTCCAAATTCAGGGATATGCGCGGTGGATGGATGGATGCCGGTGATGTAAATAAGTATGTTACTTTCTGCTATCAGCCAATTCACCAGTTGCTGACAGCTTATGAGCTTAATCCCGGTGTTTTTACCGATGCAACAAACATTCCTGAGTCAGGTAACGGAATTCCTGATATTCTTGACGAAATTCGATTTGAAATGCAATGGATGATGAGGATGCAGGATATGAACGATGGGGGAGTGCATATCAAAATGGGAAATATCGATTACAATGATGCCTGGCCACTGAGCACTGATACACGGCCCCGGTATTATGGACCGAAATGTTCTTCGTCGAGTATTGCTGCTGCAGGCATGTTTGCCCATGCCAGTATCGTTTTTTCCAAAATTTCCGGATGGAAATCACTCGCCGATACCCTGAAAAACAGGGCACAGAAGGCCTGGGCATGGTATAAGTCAAATCCCCGCAGTAATGCTTGTGATGATGGAACCATCAAATCAGGTGATGCCGACTGGGATCTTGCTTATCAGGACAGGGCAGAGGTTGTTTCGGGCGTTTATTTATTTATTCTTACAGGAGAAAGCAAATACCATGATGCGGTTAAGGCAAACTATACTAAGACACGACCGTTTAATGATGTTACCTGGAGTATGTACGATGCGCCGGAAGGTGATGCTTTGCTGCTCTACACAACTTTACCCGGAGCCGATCTTACCGTGAAAAATGCTATACTTTCCCGTAAAACCAATATGGGAAACTCGTCGGCAATCTTTTTCCCCGGAGAGGATTTGTATAACGCATGGGTTCCTCTGTCTTCTTACCATTGGGGAAGCCTTAATCCTAGAGCCTGTATCGGAAATACGAATATGGATTTTATCAATTATCGCGTCGATTCAGCAAATCACCAGCGTTATAGAAACCGTGCCTTGAATATTTTACACTATTTCCATGGGGTTAATCCTTTTAATATGGTTTATCTCAGTAATATGGCAGGTTATGGAGCAGAGCGATCTGTGATGAAAATTTACCATGCATGGTATCGTTTTGGTACTCCACTTGCTGGAAATCCTGCTCCTGGTTATGTGCCGGGGGGTCCTAACAAAGATTATGGAGGGAACCTGACTTCATTGAAAAATCAGCCTCCTCAGAAGTGTTTTCTTGAATTTAATGATGGCTGGCCTGCTAATTCATGGGAGATTACTGAACCTGGAATCTATTATCAGTCGGCATACGTAAAGTTGCTTTCCCATTTTATCGGGGAAGAATGCACTGAAAATGTTCCTCCCGACAGCATCGTTTTATCAAAGGATTCGTTAAGCATAAAACAGACATCTTCCGGTGCGCTCGAAGCTAATGTCTACCCGACAACAGTATGCAACAGGTTTGTTAAATGGATTGTGGCCGACACATCCATAGCAGAAATAGATGCAAGAGGGGTTGTGACAGGGAAAAAGGAAGGAAATACGTTTGTGGTTGCCGTTTCGTACGCCGATCAATCGATAACTGATACTTGTTTCATTAAAGTGATCCCATGTGTGAGAACTGCATGGGAGAATGCTCCCGTGCACCTGCCCGGAAGAATTGAAGCTGAAAACTTTGATATTGGCTGTGGAGTTGAAGCATATTATGATAAGGATGCTTCCAATAATGGTGGAAAGTATCGAACGGAGGGAGTGGATATAGAAACCTGTTCCGAAGGTGGATATAATATCGGATGGGTGGAAAAGGATGAATGGATAGAATATACGGTTGTTGTTGATTCGGCATGTGATTATGTTGCTGAGTTTAGAGTAGCAGCTCAAAGTGCTCAGGGAGCAGCCGAGCTTTTTTTTCCTTCAGGCCCGGTCTCATCAGGAACCGTATCATTCACTCCGACCGGAGGCTGGCAAACCTGGAAAACAGTTAGAAGCTCCCCTTTTTTTTTGCAGAAAGGACAGCAGGTTATGCGGCTAATTATGAAAACAAGCCTGTTCAATATTAATTATGTTGACCTGATTTTGTACGATCCTTCTGCTGTTGCAGAATCTTCGGTTTCTTATCCTTTCCTTTATCCCAATCCGGCAATTGACGAGTGCAGGGTATCTTTTTCAGGCCGGGATGCGATGCAATCGATTAATGTCTTTGATTGCACAGGCCGGCTTGTTTATTCAGTTGCTTCTCAGGGGGCTGAATCTGTTCAACTTCCGATAAGAGAGTTCGCAGGAAATAATTCTTTTTTTATGGTTAAGATAAGTACAAGCCAACACGTATATTATCAGAAATTAATGGTAATAAATTGATTTATAATGATATAGATTATTAATTGAACCGAATCGTTTTATCAGGGCTAATGCGGGCGATAATCATGGAAGGAATCAGGAGCATTGCAAGAATGGCAATCAGGGTTCCTATGTTGAGAAGAAGAAAATAGCCCCACTCAAAACTGATAGGAACATAGGTAAGAAAATAAGCTGAGGGGTCGAGTCTGATAAATTTGCCAAAGTATTGGATGGCACATAAGAGCAGACCCATAAGGTTTCCCCATAACAGACCTCTTACAATTAAAAATCCGGATAGATACAAAAACAATCTTCTAATACGCAGATTTTCTGTGCCCAGGGCCTTCAATATACCAATCATGTTGGTTCGTTCCAGAATAAGAATCAATAGTCCTGATACCATATTTATGCCTGCGACGGAGAGCATGAGTATGATGATGATGGTAACATTGATGTCGAATAAACCCAGCCAGTCAAAAATCTGAGGATATTTATCGGTGATACTGACTACCTTTAGATTATCTCCCTGCTCATGTACTTCGTAACCTACCTGGTCGCGCACGCGGTATTTCATCAGATTAATATCGTCGAACCGGTCGATGTATATTTCAAAGCCGCTCACCTGGTCAGGTGTCCAGTCGTTTAACTTCTGAATGTGCCGGATATCAACAACAGCGTAGAGTTTGTCAAATTCCTCAAGCCCCGTTTCGTAAATGCCGGAAATGACAAAACGGCGCATGCGAGGTGGGTCCTGAACGAAATACATCAGAACTGGATCTCCAGTCTTAAGCCTGAGAAGCCTTGCAACATAAGCCGATATCAGAATCTGGTCAGAAGGCAGGGTATCACCAGGCTGTATGATGGTGCCTTCTTTCAGGTATTTTCTGAAAAACGTCCAGTCGTAATCATGATCAACTCCTTTGAGGACGATACCCTGGATATCGTTTTTAGTTTTTATTATGCCAGGTTTAAGAGCAAAAACTTCCATATGCCGGATGCCGGGCATTTTTTGAAGTTCTCCCAGAAAAGGCTGATCTTTGCTGATAGGTTGCGTTTCGTACGAAAGATTGGAATCGAAATTCACTATCTGAATATGCGAGGCAAAGCCAATTACCTTGCTACGGATTTCCTTTTTAAAAGCCGTTACAGTAGCCACGGTTACTATCATTACAGTCAATCCGAGCGCGATGCCAATTACGGCAATTCGCACTATGGAGCGGGAGAGTTGTTTGCGGCTTTCCCTGTCTTTTATAAGCCTTCGGGCAATGAAAAATTCTGTATTCATTTTAAGGAATGTGCGTTGGCAAATGTAACAATTCAAAACGGAAACGAATAAAGTTGGGTTTGTCAGTAACTTGATTCATCCTGAAATAATCAGAATAAATTTCCATGGCAATATTGCTTTTTCTTCAGGACGTTTTTGAATTTCCCGGTTAGGAAAACAAATTGTAAATTTCGGAGCTATGTGTATCAACAGAATTATACAGGTATTAGTTGTTTTTGTGGTAACAACTGCCGTAGAGGGACAGATTATACCTGGTGCTTACAGAACCGAAGACTATTTTCCCTTTCTGAAAGGGAAAAGGGTTGCGCTGGTGGCCAATCATACTTCACGGATTGGAATGACACACTTATTGGACACTTTTCTTTTGAGCGGACTGGATGTAAGAATAATATTTACGCCGGAGCATGGATTCCGGGGGGATCTTGATGCCGGGGAAAGAGTGCCGGCTGGTCGTGATCCGAAGACCGGACTTCCTGTTATTCCGCTTTACGGGAAAAAAGTTAAGCCTTCGCCTTCCGATCTGAATGGTATTGATGTTGTAGTATTTGATATACAAGATGTTGGGGTGCGATTCTACACCTATCTTTCTACCCTGACTTATGTAATGGAAGCCTGTGCAGATAACCAAATTACTCTGCTGGTACTGGACCGTCCTAATCCGAACGGATTTTACATTGACGGGCCGGTGCTGGAACCAGCCTGTCGGTCATTTGTGGGGTTGCATCCGGTTCCTGTCGTATATGGAATGACCATTGGCGAATACGCAAGCATGGTGAATGGAGAACGATGGCTTAGCGACTCATTGTCATGTTATCTACTAATTATTCCTTGTATCGGATATACACACGATTCATTATATCAACTTCCGATAAAGCCTTCACCCAATCTGGTTGACATGCGTTCAGTCTATCTGTACCCCTCTCTTGCTTTTTTTGAAGGAACGGCTGTTAGTGTAGGACGGGGTACTCTGTTTCCGTTTCAGGTATACGGTTACCCTTCCAGGAGGGAATGTTCATTTCATTTTACTCCCCGCAGTATTCCCGGTATGAGTCTCCATCCGCCATATGCCGGCAAAATGTGTTGTGGAACCGATCTTCGGAATTATGATATAAGTGTTCTCATTGAAAGAAAAGAACTTATTCTAGACTTTTTAATTGATGCCTATAATCAATTTCCTGATAAGAACAGGTTTTTTAATTCCTACTTCGATCTTCTGGCCGGAACGCCTGCTCTGCGTGAACAGATTAAGAACCGGCTTTCAGAAGAAGATATCAGGAAAAGCTGGATTCCAGGGCTGAATAAATTCAAGGAAATCAGAAAGAAATACCTTATTTACCCATGAATTCCGGAACGATTGCATTAATCATTTTCGTACTCACCTACGTAGGAATCATTTTTACCCGATTACCGAAAATTAATATTGACCGACCATCTGCAGCGTTTTTTGGGGCTGTGGCCATGATTTTGGCAGGAATCCTTTCATTCGATGAGGCGATAAAAGCAATTGACTTCAATACCATTGCCCTCCTGCTTGGTATGATGATTATTATCACTACCCTTCAACTTGATGGTTTCTTTTCACTTATTGCCAGCAGAACGATCTCCTGGAGTAAAACCCAGCAGCGTTTGCTGGTTATTGTTGTTTTTGTAACAGGTATTGCCAGTGCTTTTTTGGTGAATGATGCCGTAGTTTTGCTTTTTACTCCTGTTATCATAGCAATATGTCGCTCATCGCAGGTTAATCCGGTACCCTATCTCATAGCTGAGATTCTTGCTTCCAATGCAGGCAGTGCCATGACTATTACCGGAAATCCTCAGAATATGCTCATTGGTATGAATTCAGGCATTCCATATGGCACATTTCTGCTCAGGTTGATGCCGGTTTCTTTGTTGAGTATGGTTGTGATAATTCTCGTAATGAGACTGTTGTATCCTGCCAGTTTCAGAAACAAGGTGCCAATGCATTTCAACGGAAATGATTTCCAGTATCAGTATGCCTCCATGAAATTTTCCGTACCGATATTTATAGGTGTTGTCGTTCTTTTTTTCTTCAGCCGGTCCCTCCATTTATCCATACCGGTAATTGCCCTTGCAGGAGGTTCTTTGGTTTTAATTTTTGGTAAGATTAAGCCATCGAAAGTTGTCAAAAATATTGACTGGGTGCTCTTACTGTTTTTTGCTTCCTTGTTTATAGTTGTTGAGGGGGCTGTTAGAACAGGCCTAATGGATCCCTTTTTGCAGCAGAAAGTTATTGAAGCTGATCTGAAGGGAATAGCGGTGCTGCATGGGTTAAGTCTTCTGCTTTCGCAAATAGTCAGCAACGTGCCCTATACCGTTATGATGCTTCCGCTCATGAAGACTGGTATGGCGAATGATATACTCTGGCTGAGTCTGGCTTCTGCTTCTACCCTGGCTGGGAATGCAACCATCATAGGAGCAATGGCCAATCTTATAGTCATTGAGTCGGCCGAGCGGGAAAAAGTCACTATTGGTTTTCGCGAGTTTTTCAAGGCAGGCATTATTACAACCCTGCTGACCCTTGCGCTTTCCGTTTTGATTCTCTGGCTTCAGCAAAGCATCGGATAACCGAACTGATTATTTCGTTCTTCCCGGGTAGGTTTTAAGTGCCACTTCAAGGCATTCCATGGCATTTTTCAGATCGTCAATTTTGAGCACGTAAGCAATTCTGACTTCATTTTTACCAAGGCCTGGGGTATTATAAAAACCGCTGGCAGGGGCGAGCATTACAGTCTGGTTTTTAAATTCAAAATCACTCAGAAGCCATCGGGCAAATTCGTCAGCATCATCAACCGGAAGCTGGGCAACGGCATAGAAGGCTCCTCCAGGCATAGGGCAAATTACACCTTCCATCCGGTTCAGAGCATTGACCATATAATTCCGTCGGGCAATATATTCGTTATATACTTCTGTGAAATAGGAGGGAGGTGTGTCGATGGCGGCTTCGGCAGCAATCTGGCCCAGGGTGGGAGGACTTAACCGTGCCTGGCCAAATTTTAGAGCTGTGTCGAGTACATTCTTATTCCGGCTTACAATACAGCCTATTCTGATGCCGCACATGCTGTAACGCTTGGATGTACTATCAAGCATAATAACATGATCTTCAATTCCTTTCAGATTCATTGCTGAGGTATGGGTCTTACCATCATAAACAAACTCGCGGTAAACCTCATCGGAAAAGAGGAACAGGTTATGTTTTTTAATAAGATTGCGCAGCTGTTCCAGTTCATCTTTAGAATACAGGTACCCTGTAGGGTTATTGGGATTGCAGATGATAATTCCCTTTGTTCGCGGGGTAATAACTTTTTCAAACTCGCTGACCGGAGGCAAGGCAAATCCCGTTTCAATGGAAGAACTTATCGGATTTACTTTCACACCGGCAGCAATACTGAAACCATTGTAATTAGCGTAAAATGGTTCCGGAACAATAACTTCATCACCAGGGTCAAGGGTTGCCATCAGCGAAATAAGCAATGCTTCAGAACCACCGGTTGTTACCATGATGTTTGTATAGTCAACATCAATTCCTATGCGTTGATAATATCCTGCCAGTTTGCGGCGGTAGGATTCAATACCTGCCGAATGACTGTATTCAATTACCTTAAGATTTATATTGCGAATAGCCCTGATGGCAATGTCAGGGGTGGGAATATCAGGCTGTCCTATGTTGAGATGATAAACCTTGCGACCTTTTCGTTTCGCTTCTTCAGCAAAAGGAACCAGCTTACGTATAGGAGAAGGGGGCATTTGCAGCCCCCTTCCGGAAATGTCAGGCATATGTATTCAATATTTCCAGGTACAAAAGTTATTTTTTAGGTGCTTCAACATTGCCTGTAATCCGCAGGCTAACTGGTGAATTAGAGGCATTGCTGAATACGGTAATTGTTTTGGTAAACTGGCCCGGAATACGGGTATTGTATTTTACCTTAATAGTGCCGGTCTTGCCTGGTTCAATAGGATCCTTTGTCCATTCGGGCACCGTACATCCGCAGGAGGAACTGACATTTGACAAAACCAGCGGTTCTTTCCCCGTATTTTTGAAAACAAAACTGTATGTTCCGTCCCCTTCAAACGGGATGGTTCCATAATCATGCGATGTTTGCTCAAAAGTTATTTCCGCTTTGTTCGGTTTGGTTTCAGTTTGTGAAAAAACTGCAAAAGCCGCGAAAACAAAAAGAATTGATACAAGAACAACTCGTTTCATAGGTAAAGAAATTTTGTTTGCTAAGGTATAACAATTAAACAAAAAGTGTACCACACCTAAATGATGAAAGGGTAATTTGCCTGACTTGCCGATATTGTTTTAAAGCAGTTTTATTACTTTTGCAATTCATTTTTATTGTGTATTCATGGAAATATCAAGTAAATACGATCCTTCGCGAACGGAAGAAAAATGGTACCGGTACTGGATGGAACAGGGTTTTTTCAATTCGGATCCTGATGAAAGGAAACCATACACGATAGTGATTCCACCTCCCAATGTTACCGGAGTACTGCATATGGGGCACATGCTGAACAATACCATCCAGGATGTTCTGGTAAGGCGTGCGCGCATGATGGGAAAAAATGCCTGCTGGGTTCCCGGTACCGATCATGCATCCATTGCCACTGAAGCAAGAGTTGTTAACAAACTGGCAGCCGAAGGAATCCGCAAGTCAGATCTCACAAGGGAAGAATTTTTGAAGCATGCATGGGAGTGGAAGGAAAAACACGGGGGCATAATACTTGAACAGCTCAAAAAGCTGGGTGCTTCATGCGACTGGAGGCGTACGAAATTTACCATGGACCCCGATATGTCGGAAAGTGTTCTACGTGTTTTTGTGCATTTGTACAGAAAGGGGCTAATTTACCGGGGGGTAAGGATGGTGAACTGGGATCCTCAGGCGCGCACTGCCCTCTCAGATGAGGAGGTTATTTATCGCGAAGTCACTTCCAAGCTTTACTATGTAAAATATAAGATCGTCGGAGAAGACGGATTTGTTACTGTGGCTACCACACGGCCCGAAACCATCCTTGGTGATACAGCTGTTTGCGTTAACCCTGAAGATGAGCGTTACCTTCATCTAATTGGCAAAAAAGTACTGGTACCACTTGTTAACAGAGAGGTCCCGGTAATAGCTGATCCTTATGTCGATAAGGAATTTGGTACCGGGTGTCTTAAGGTCACTCCGGCCCATGATATGGCCGACTATGAACTTGGATTGAAACACAAGCTGGATGTAATTGATATTTTTACCGACGACGGGAAATTAAATGAAAAGGCGCAGGTGCTGGTGGGTCTGGACCGGTTTGAAGCCCGTGTCAGGTCGGTTGAAATGCTGGAAAAGCAAGGACTTCTTGCAAAAACAGAAGATTATGTTAACAAGGTTGGTTTCTCGGAACGAACAGATGCTATTATAGAACCGCGACTTTCGGTTCAATGGTTTCTGCGGATGAAGGAGTTGGCAGGTCCTGCTTTGAAAGCTGTAATAGAAGATGAAGTCAGGCTGATCCCTTCCAAATTTAAGAATACATACAGGTATTGGATGGAGAATGTAAGAGACTGGTGTATCAGCCGCCAGCTCTGGTGGGGACATCGTATTCCTGCCTGGTATCTGCCGGATGGAAAATTTGTGGTTGCCCTTTCAAAGGAAGAGGCTCTTGAAGAAGCCAAAAGAGAGTTCGGAATTAACACGCTTGCCCCTGAAGACCTCAGACAGGACGATGATGTGCTTGATACCTGGTTTTCTTCATGGCTTTGGCCAATTTCTGTATTTGATGGGATAAGGAATCCGGGAAATCCTGACATGAAGTATTATTACCCGACTAATGACCTTATCACGGCACCGGAAATCCTCTTTTTCTGGGTTGCCCGCATGATTATGGCTGGTTATGAATTTGCCGGAGAAAAGCCGTTCCGCAATGTTTATCTTACTGGAATTGTGCGTGACAAACAGCGGAGAAAGATGTCCAAGTCTCTTGGGAATTCTCCGGATCCTTTAGAACTAATTCAAAAGTACGGTGCTGATGGAGTTCGTGTGGGGATGCTGTTGTGTTCTCCTGCCGGCAATGATCTGTTGTTTGATGAAAGTTTAACCGAACAGGGTCGGAATTTTGGAAATAAGATCTGGAATGCATTCCGTTTGTTCCAGTCATGGAAAGCAGACTCTACTTTGCCTCAACCTGACAATGCACGGGAGGCCGTTGCATGGTTTACGGAAAAACTCAATGAAACCATTGCAGTCATTGAGGATCATTTTGAAAAGTTCCGCCTCTCCGATGCTTTAATGGCCACGTATAAGCTTTTCTGGGATGAATTTTCATCCTGGTACCTTGAGGCGGTGAAGCCCGGCTTTCAGAAGCCTATGGATGGCACGACCTATGAAGCTACCCGTGCGTTTTTTGATCAGCTACTCCGGTTGTTGCATCCTTTTATGCCCTTCATTACAGAGGAACTCTGGCAGAACCTTAATCAGCGAAATGAAGGTGAAAGCATTATGCTGGCGAGATTTCCTGATGCGAAACCTTATAAGAGGGAAGCTATAGCCAGATTTGAACTGGTAAAAGAAGCAGTAACGGTGATACGAGGTTTCAGAAAGGATTATAATGTTTCGCCCCGTGAAGAGCTAGTTCTCTCCATTCGCGATAATCAGGGAGAGTTCAGCCGTGATTTTGATGCTGTATTCTGCAAACTGGCTAATCTGAGGGAAATTCAAACAGCCAAGGATAAGGTGGAAGGAGCTTTTTCATTTCTTGTAAAGTCAGCTGAATTTTTTATAATCCACAAAACAACGACCGATACAACAGAAGAAATCAGAAAACTTCAGGAAGACCTGAAGTATATGCAGGGTTTTCTGGCTTCAGTGGAAAAGAAGCTCAACAATCAGCGGTTCCTAGAAAATGCATCTCCTCAAGTAGTTGAGAATGAGCGAAAAAAGCAGGCTGATGCACAGAATAAAATTGCCGTTTTGCAGGAACGTCTGAAGCAACTGCAATAAGTATTAGGGGGCAAGTCTCTCCCTGATCCATTTATGATGAGACAGTTGGTATTCAATCCGGTCGTGCAGTCGGTTTTCTCTGCCCTGCCAGAATTCAAAACGGTACGGAACTACCCGGTATCCTCCCCAGTAAGGAGGTCGGGGTACTTTTCTTTCATTAAATTTCTCAGAGAATTCGTGGAATCTCTCTTCAAGTATTTTTCGGTCAGGAATTCTTGTGCTTTGTTGCGATGCCCAGACGGCAATCTGGCTTTCTGCAGGTCGGCTGGCAAAATACGTATCCGATTCAATAACCGTAGTTTTCTCAGCAATTCCTTCTATCCGTACCTGACGTTCCAGAGTAGGCCAGAAAAACAAAAGCGATACATGCGGATTCTGTTCAATATCATTTCCTTTATGGCTCAGGTAGTTGGTAAAAAATACCAGGCCTTTTTCATTACTTTCCTTCAAAAGGACGATACGTGAGGATGGAATATTGTCTTTTCCGGCAGTCGAAAGTACCATGGCTGTTGGATCGTGTTTTTCCTCCTTTAGCGCTTCCTGCAGCCATTGGGTAAACAAAGGAAAAGGTAATTCGGGCAGGTGCTTTTCAATCAGTGCAGCACGTCTATATTCGCGACGGTAATATTTCAGATCCATACTGTATGAATTGACATCAAATAAACAAAAAGAAGGATCTGAAGTTCAGGCGGGAAATTTGAATTTCAGGACTTCATTTTGAGGCTCATATCAAGCGATCGGATTTGATGGGTAAGAGCCCCAATAGAAATGTAGTCTACACCGCAAGCAGCGTAATCACGAACATTTTCCAATGTTATACCGCCGGAAGATTCTGTTTCGATGCGTCCGGCAACAAATTTCACTGCTTCACTTGTCTGGGTGGGAGAGAAATTGTCCAGCAAGATACGGTTGACTTTTCCGGTACGGAGTATTTTCTCCACATCTGACAATGTCCGGGCTTCAACTTCAATCATAAGGTTTTTTCCAGTGGACTTCAGGTACCGAACGGCTCTTTCTATGGCTTCTTCTACACCACCACAGAAATCAATATGGTTATCCTTGATAAGAATCATATCATAGAGTCCCATTCTATGATTTATTCCGCCTCCGATACGAACAGCTTCCTTCTCAAGAAAACGCATGCCAGGTGTAGTTTTGCGCGTATCAGTAATGCGGGCTTTAAAACCTTTGATTTTTTCAGTGTATTTATGAGTCTCTGTTGCTATGCCGCTCATTCGTTGAAGAATGTTAAGTACAAGGCGTTCGGCCTGCAGCATGGATCGTTGCGATCCGCTGACCTCCAGCGCAATGTCTCCAGGGTGAATATCTGCACCATCGGTTATAAATTGTTTCACCTGAAGAGTAGGATCAATAGCATGAAAAACCATAGGGGCAATTCGACCACCTGCAAAAATTCCTTCCTGTTTGATCAACAAGACCATCCTGCCTGCAGCAGAGGCATCAATACATGCCAGCGAAGTATGGTCACCATCGCCTACATCTTCAGCCAGAGCTGTCTCAATCAGACGCCTCAGCAGAACGCTTTCATCGGGCAGTGTCATCTTTCTCGATACGTAACTGATTGATAGTCACTTCTTCTCCTTTGGTCTTCAACAGGATTACCACCCGGAAAGAACCTTGTTTTGTTGTAAGTCTTCCGATGGCATAACAGAGACCTTCCCTCGATTCTTCATGACGGACAACGAAACCTACAGGGGGGTACTTTGAAAAGAAATCCTTAATAATGATTTCAGCCTGTGTTTTACTATACACATTTTCGTTCTCCAGAACTACCAGTTCAACACTATTATTGAATCTTCTGCCCAGTTCCCGGTAGTTGCCCGTTTTGAAAGCGGTAACAATTTCGGGTGGCACCTTATCAGGAACAGGCTCCGCTCCGGCTATAAATGATAGTGCCACCGAAACAAACCAAAAACTTAAACGGTAAAACAATAGCATGATGCTCGATTTCTTCGTTCAAAAATAATACTTTAACATTACATGTAAACTATACAAAAATCGAACCAGATTTTGTTAATTTGGGAATAAAATTTGCGGGGTAAGAAAAAAGAATCTATGAAGGTTGTGTTTCTGGTAACAGGTAAGGATGCTGAACGATGGATAACCGATGGAGTAGAAAAATATTCCAGAAGAATCGGAAAGTATCTTCCGTTTGAATATATTGTAGTTCCTGAAATACGTCAGAAGAAATCGATTAATGACATTGCAGTGGTAAAAGATAAAGAGGGATTGGCTCTGCTTGGGCAGGTACAGGAATCTGATTATCTTGTTCTGCTCGATCAGCGTGGCAGGAAGCATACCTCCGAGTCGTTTGCCGGGTGGCTTCAGGGAATGATGAACCGGACATTAAAACGTTGTGTGTTTGTTGCAGGCGGTGCGTGGGGCTTTTCAGATAAGGTTTATCAACGTGCCGATCTCATGCTTTCTCTTTCTGAAATGACCTTCAATCATCAGGTTATCAGGATTATGTTTCTGGAACAATTATACCGGGCTTTGACTATCCTGAGGGGAGAACCCTATCATCATGAATGAAAATTGGATATTTAGGATCAAAAGGCTTACCTTGAGAAAACTGTCTTTGCCATATTATCTGCTTCTTCTCATTCTTATACTGTTTGTTTCAAACGGACTTGATTATTTTGCCCAAAGCGGTAAAGCAAGGGAGTTGCAGATGCGCAGGATTCAGAGAATTTTTCTGCACAAAGAAAAGAACCTGAAAGAGAAAGTGAATCAGATTGCTGACATGTTCTCAGCAACTTCAGAAGCGAGCGTTATTCCTGAGGGGGGATTGAACCTTTTACGGAATATAAGACAAAAAGATGTGTCCATACTGGTCTACCGGGATGATAGCCTTTGCTCCTGGTCAGACAATTCTTCTGATTACCCTGTTGCCATAAAGGCTGATACTTTAAATCAACCCTTACTCAAACTGGGTAATGCATACTATGCTTCAGTGGTAGAGAAAGCAGATCCATACACTGTCATGGGTCTACTTATGATAAAACGTATTTACCCTTACGAAAACAAGTATTTACGGAATTCATTTAATGCCGATTTTCATTTACCATCTTCGGTAATAGTTACGAAAGCCCCTTCAGATGTGCTTTATAACTTTCCAATTAAGAATGAGAACGGCATCATTGTTTTTTATCTTTGTTTCGATACCTATCTGTTAAAAAATCATCCTATCTGGAAACTTATTCCCTGGCTTTATGCAATTTTTGGTCTTTTACTGATATCATTTGTCAGGAAGCTTCTCTATCAGGCAAGGTCAGTCAAAGAAAAATGGGTTATTTTTCTCACCTATTTTGCCGCTGGAATACTGTTACGAATGGTAATGATTCAATGGCATTGGCCGGCAGTACTATATAAAACCAGTTTATTCAGTCCGGCTCATTTCGCAGCCGGTCATGCTTTACCTTCGATGGGTGATCTGCTTCTCAATGCAGTATTTACTTTCTCTCTTGCATATTTTGTTTTTCGCCATATTTCTCTTCGGTTCTTCTTTGGGAAGAAAAAAATGATTCTGTTTCTGCAATCATTTTTGTACCACATTGTTTTTATTGCTATTGCTGTATTTCTCCATCTACTATTTATCAGTCTTGTGATTGATAGTGATATTTCATTTGAAATCAGAAATATACCTGATTTGACTGTTTACACTTTCATAGGATTGATTTGTGTCGCTGTGCTTTTTGTTTCACTTGGCTTAATTTACAGGCGTTTTGCTGAGGCTGCCACAGATGCAGGAATTTCTCAGAAAATATTTATGTCCAGTTTGGTTCTTGCACTGGGAATTTTGCCGGCGATAAGGGTTACAGGTATTTTGCTTTTAGCAATATTTGTTTTCGTTGTTTCTTTGTTCTTTGTTCAATCAGTTTTTTATCAGAAACGAAACGTTGGTTTTTCATTCTATGTTGTTCTGATTTTTTTGTTTTCGTTATATACGGTGATTATTGCCGATCAGGCAGGGTGGCAAAAAGAATGGGAGAGAGGGAAGGTGATTGCAACGAGTCTGGCGGCAGAGCACGATCCTGTCGCCGAACTAATGCTTGGGGAGGTAGCTCCGGCTTTGGCTTCAGATACCTTGATCCCTTTCAAGCTTCAACCTTCGGTATTTCGGTATGAGGATCTGGATAATTACCTCCAGAGGAGATATTTTGGTGGATACTGGGCCCGATATGATATTCAATTTACCATTTGCGATGCCGATGATTCCCTGCTTGTACAACCTGAAAACCGTATGACACATTGTTACTCTTTCTTTTCCGAGATGCTGAACAATTACGGATATCCACTTTCTGATACAGGATTTTATTATTTAAACAATCAAAACGGTAGAATTAGCTATCTGGGTCGATTTCGTTATAAAGTTAAGCCCCGGAATACCGAAACAGACCTTTTTGTTCAAATTACGTCAAGGCAAATTATTGAAGCTCCTGGTTATCCTGAATTGCTGCTGGATGAAAAAACATCATCGGCGTTAAAAGCAGATGGGTATGCCTATGCCAAATACTATAAGGGACAATTGGTTACCCAATCAGGAAGATATCCATACAGCCTGGTTGACACCATGTTCCGGAGCAGGGAGGAATTTTCCTTTAAAAGAGCGGACGACTTTCAGCATATAATCTTTCGACCGTCAGAAGATAATATGATTGTATTGAGTAAACCTGTTCCCACTTTTTTTGAAAAAGTTACAGCTTTTTCGTACGTGTTCATTTTTTATTTTTTGTCGGCAGCATTTTTCCTTTTATTTACCAGCACAGGAATCGTTGAACTGGCTTTCAAAAGGACATTCCGTAACAGGATTCAGTATTCGATGATATTTCTTTTGCTTCTTTCCTTATTTCTTCTGGGGGGGGGAGCTGTTTATTTCAGCCTGCGACAATATAATACCCGTCATACCGAGGCGCTGACAGAGAAAATGCAATCGGTGTATTTTGAATTATACAGATATGTGCATAAGGATAAGAGTCTTTCTGCGGATTGGACATCTCCATTTTTCAGCAATTTGGAGGAAATGCTTGCCGAAATTTCTAATATGTTCTATTGTGACATCAATTTTTATGACCGGAAAGGTTTTTTGATTGCCACGTCGCGGCCGGAAATCTTTCATCGTCATCTGGCAGGTAATCTCATGCATCCGTTGGCATATCGCGAAATGCAATTTTTGCATCGAGCCGAATTTATTCAAAAGGAGCAAACAGGTACGCTCAGCTATTTTTCAGCATATGTGCCTTTAAGAAACAGTTCGGGGGAATTTCTTGCTTATCTGAACCTGCCATATTTTACCCGACAAAATCAGCTTACCGCAGACATTTCCAATCTGATTGTTGCTCTTGTCAATATCTATCTTTTGCTGGTTCTGCTTTCTGTAAGCCTGGCGATTTTGCTCTCAAGACAAATAACAATGCCTTTGCGGATGATACAGGAGCGAATGGCGCAGGTAAAACTTGATAAAAAGTCGGAACCAATTGATTATCCTGGCATGGATGAGATTGCAGGCCTTGTAAATGAATATAACCGGATGGTAATTGCTCTGGAAAAAAGTGCCGAATTATTGGCCAGGTCGGAAAGAGAAATGGCGTGGCGTGAGATGGCCAGGCAGATTGCCCATGAAATACGCAATCCTCTCACACCTATGAAACTAAGCATTCAGCATTTGCAAAGGGCATGGGAAGACAAATCTCCCCATTTTGACGATTTGCTGCGCAGAACTGCTTCCACTCTGGCTGAACAGATTGATATTCTGTCGTATATTGCTTCATCCTTTTCAAGTTTTGCCAGTATTCCGCAAGGGAAGGCTGAACCGTTCAATCTGGTTGATATTTTGCAGTCAACTGCCCTGTTATTTGACGGGAATGAATCGACCAATCTGCGGCTTGAACTGAACGGACTGGACAAAGCCTTAGTGTTGGCTGATAAAGAACAAATCAGTCGTGTGCTGACCAATCTTGTTAAAAATGCTTTGCAGGCCATTCCCTCTGATAGGAAGGGCATTGTTGTACTTGAATTACGAAAAACCAATGATGAATTCCGTATCATGGTTGCCGATAACGGTACCGGAATACCTGAGGAAATGAAGGGAAGGTTGTTTCAGCCTAATTTTACGACAAAAACCACCGGAATGGGTCTGGGGCTAGCTATTTCAAAAAGAATTATTGAACATGCGGGAGGAAAAATATGGTTTGAAACACAAGCCGGGAAAGGAACACAATTTTACATTTCCCTTCCGGCCTTACAAAACGGACAATGAATGCAGATTCTGAATAGAATTCATCAAAAACAATAAAAGTGTGTAACGTATTTTGTTATTAATTTTTAAATTCGCTGTAATACATTGTACTGTTGACCCGACCTAAGATGGCAAGGCATAAGGTGCTTAATTGTTGTGGTTTGCTGGTTTTTGGCTCCCTGATATATTCTTTGAATGCTCAGGTTGTTTCCCTTTCCGGGATTGTGAACTCTTACTATAGGGTTGAAGCAGTATTTAATCAAAATTCGGCCAATATTGACTCTGTTAAATTGTACGATGTAACGGGATTGGGCAAAGGAGACACAGTGATGATTTATCAGATGAAGGGAGCTGAAGTTGATCCTGCAACGGGTAACTATCCGAGTTTCCAGGGTAGTTACGTAGGGAGGTATGAAATTTTGCTTGTGAATGAAGTGCAAGTAACCAACAGACTGGTCATCTTTACAACAAATCTTTCATTTTATGATCCTCCGGTTTATCCGTACCGGGTCAGTTACATGGCTGAAGATACGTTGCAACTGATAAAAGTTAAATCATACAGGAAAGCAAGCGTAGATGGAGTTTTGACTTGCAAGGCATGGGATGGGGAAACCGGAGGGATTTTAGCGCTTATTGTGTCGGATACCTTATGGTTGAATGCCGATATTGATGTTAGTGGTAAAGGATTCAGGGGAGCGGTCGGACAGTTGTACCCTTATGGTTGTTCCAGTGATGATGGATCTTTTCAGCAGAGAAATTATTCGGCAGTCTCTGATTCAGCCGGATGGAAAGGTGAAGGGATTGTACATTTCATGTCATCGTATGCAAAGGGATATGGATACCTTGGTTCCAATTCGGGTGGTGGCAATGGGCAAAATTCCGGCGGCGCCGGGGGCAGCAATGGCGGACAAGGTGGTGCCGGAGGAAAGGAATGGAATGATTGTTCGCCTGGCCTGCAGAGTGAATCAGGGAAAAATCTTGCATCCTATTATGATGTTTCCAATGTAACCCAGAAGCGGATCTTTTTTGGGGGGGGAGGAGGTGGCGGTACCCATTCTCTCGGATTAGTGTCATCTAAAGGTGGGAATGGTGGAGGTATTGTCCTCATTATGGCAGGAGCCTTGGTTGGAAACGGAAAAGTAATCAGGTCTAACGGAGAAACTCCTCTGGCTTGCACTGGCGGGGCCGGTGGTGGTGGTTCAGGTGGAGCCATTATTCTCGATGTAACTTCCTATATAGGCAGTCTTACAGCTGAAGCCAAAGGAGGGAACGGGGGTAGTACAACACATGAGTCAAACACCGGTGCAGGTGGCGGAGGAGGTGGTGGATTTATCTGGTATGCTGAGCCTCAGTCAGGGAATTTTACCCGGAATGTTTCCAGAGGATTAAAAGGAAGCAGCATAGCAGGTTCAACAGCCAGCGACGGAGCGAACGGATCTACGAGAAACAATCTGATAGTTCAGACTCGTGGTTGGTTGTTTAATGTAATGCCTCTCGATGATACCATTTGTGCCGGAACCAGACCGAAAGAGATTAGAGCTTCTTTCCCGAAAGGAGGAAACGGCCCAGGTAGTTATTTTTACAAATGGTTTCGGAGTTTTACCAAAGAGGGACCGTATACTGAAATTGTCGGAGCGACAAATGTTTTCTATCAACCTCCGATTCTTGATTCAACAACCTATTTCAAGCGACTCATTCTCAGTATAGCTCCGGGAGATACCATCCGGGATACCAGCCTCTCCTATACTGTGAAAGTGTATCCTGCCATTACTCTGAATACCATTGCTGCATCTGATACCTTTTGCTATGGACAGGACCCCGGTGTGCTCTCAGGGCCCTGGCCAGGAGGGGGAAATGGAACCTATAGTTTCTACTGGGATAACAGCCTTAATCCTTCATTCGTATCAGCCACTTTAGGTATAGCTACATCGCAAAACTATAATCCTCCAGTACTATACCAAACCAATTATTTCAGGAGACGTATTATTTCAGGTGTTTGCCGCGATACTTCCAATACGGTCACTCTGACGGTCCTGCCATTAATAAGCAACAATAAAATTACTACTCCTGATACCCTGGTTTGTTTCGGCAATTCACCGATGGTTTCAGCCAGTCTGCCAAACGGAGGAGATGGTTCTTATGTGTATAAATGGCAATATCGTTCTGATAGCCCTTCCAGTCAGTTTATGAATGCTCCAGGTTTGTCGGCTCAAAAAAACTATGTTGCGCAAAACCTTACCGATACTATTTTTTTGAGGCGGGTTGTCTGGTCAGGAGCTGATACGGTTTGCAAAAGCATAAGTGATACAGTAAGGGTTAGAGTTACCATGCCAATTACAAATAATATTATTTCCGCTGACCAGACATTGTGTGAAGCTGAACCGGCAGAACAGCTTAAAGGAAGGTACCCACGGGGGGGTGATATTGGCAATTATACATATTACTGGGAAAAGAGTCTAAATCAGACGGTTTGGACTTCCGAGAAGGTTCAAAGCAATCCTGCAGATACTCTGTATGATCCTGGAATAATGAATACAACAGCCTGGTACCGTCGGGTTATTTTTTCCGGGTTCAATAATACGTGCAAGGATACGAGCAACGTTGTAAAGCTTACCGTACAACCCAAAATTCAGGGTAATGCCATCTGGATTCAGCACACTAATGACCTCGATACAACACAGTGTTATGGTTCTATGCTTGGTTTACTGAGGGGTTCCGGACCTCCAGCCCTTTCGGGAGGGGATGGTTCAACATACAATTACGCATGGAAGGTTTCTTATCCCACATGGGATTCTGTAGGTGCAACACGTGACTTTACCTATAGCCAGAAGCTTGTAAACAATGTAAAGTTCATGCGCCAGGTTCGTTCAGGCAAATGCATTTCTTTCAGTGATACAATTTCAGTTACGGTTCTGCCGTCTATTGCGGAAAATTTGCTGATTCCTTCAGACAGTATCTGTACTGGTACTTCTCCAGGGAACCTTTCTGCCACCTTGCCTTCCGGAGGGGATAATGTATTTCGTTACAAGTGGCAAAGAAATACAGGAAGCGGATGGAATGACATTGCCGGTATTGTAACCGGAGAATATGATCCTGGGTCGGTTTTCGTACAGACATCGTTCCGGCGTATGGTATTTTCAGGACCTTATGATTGTTGCAAAGATACATCAGAGGTTACAGTGATTGCATTGCATCCTTTGCCACGGGCCAGCCTCTCTTTTGTGTCGGTGTTTAGTAGTGGGATCTGTGAAGAAACTCCAGTCAGGTTGCAGTTTACTGCTAGCACTGGATCCCCTCCTTACCGGCTTTATTACAGTCGCGGAGATTCTTCCTTCGCAGTTATTATGAATTCCAAAAATCAACAATTCAGGGATATCCCTCATCCGCCCTATGGAATCGAACAATATCATTTTGTTTATAAGCCGGATTCTCTCTTTGATAAATATGGATGCAAGGCTGATCTGCTTATAGGTATAGATTCTGTGGATGTCTTTAAAAAACCTGATATAGTTCTTCCACAGGATACATTAAAATATTGTGGAAAATCGCTGGAACTGAATGTTGATCATGATGTTGGTACGGGAGTCTGGAAGATTAATGCAGTAAAACCCACCGGATTGGAGAACTATATTTCTCTTTCCGACCCGATTTTGAAAAACTCTTCGCTTACCAGTTCTTCTGCTGATACTGCTGAATGGGTGCGTTTATTCTGGGTAGTTGATAATCACGGCTGTGCTGATTCCCTCTCACGTTGGTATGTCTTGTATCGAATCCCTCCACATCAGATCCTTGTTTCTGATACTACACTTTACTATGAATTTGAACATCTGCTAAATGCAGAAGAAATAACAGGGCCTACTGAATCAGGAATATGGACATATTCCGAAAAAACAGGGAAAACAGAACTTCAGATTGAGAACAGCCATTCCGGCCAAACAACGATCCGGATTCCTCAGGATCATTTTGGTGATTACCTGTTGTTTTGGACGGTCAATAACAACGTATGTGCAGTCCAATCTGACAGTGTACGTGTTGTCTTCTCCAATATACGCGGTTATAATGGTTTTTCACCAAATGGTGATGGAATCAACGATGTTTTCTGGGTTGAGGGTATGGAGAATCTGGAGTCATTTGAAATAACCATCATGAACCGGTGGGGGGAAGTCGTTTACCATTATAGCAACATGGAAGAAAGTAGTTTTGAATGGACGGGTTGGGACGGTAAGCATTACAAGACTGGCAAAGATGTGCCGGAAGGAATCTATTATTATATTATTAAGGCAAACGGTCGTATTTACAATAAAAACGGAAAACCTGGGCAATATATTCTTTTGCGGAGATGAATCAGGTATGATAAACAGGTTGATCATAGGATTACTTATTATTTTCCCGTGTAATTTATACGGTCAGCGTGATCTTATGCCTTTGAACAGTCAGTATTTATTTAATGGATTGTTGATCAATCCTGCTTATGCTGGCAGTCATGATGTTTTGAGCTTTGCAGGAACTTTCCGCAAACAGTGGCTTGGGTTTGACGGAGCTCCGGTTGATTATTCTTCGGGTTTTCACTGGCCCATGGCCAAAAGTAAGCTGGGAATGGGACTTATTTTTCGGCAGGAAAAGGTAATTAATCAGAGCACTTCCGAGATTGGACTTGATTATGCTTTCCGTTTTATCCTGGGAAAAGGGAAGATGTCATTTGGTCTGCGTACCGCACTGAATTTGTTTCAGGAAGATCCTTTCAAAGGAGATATAAGAGACCCTTCTGATCCGTTATTCAGTGAAGACCGCCTGCAGGGAAGTGCCATGATGCCAAATTTCGGGTTCGGAATGTTTTATTTTACTGACAGGATGTATGCAGGTTTCTCTATTCCCTGGTTTTTTACTCTGCCTCCGGGAAGTTCGTTGTCTTCCTTCTTTACCGGAGAGAGTAATATGTCACAGTATAATTTTCTTTTTACCGGAGGCTATTATTTAAAAATTACCAACAAATTATGGTTTAAGCCGTCTTTCCTTATTAAATACCAGCCTGTGTCAGGTTTTCAGTATGATGTGAACGGAAGTTTTGTTTTGTTTGATGATTGTTTATGGGTGGGTGGAGGTTATCGGGCTGATGGTACTGTAATAGCTATGCTTGATATACAGATGTTGAGACAGTTAAAGTTGGGATTTTCATGGGATTATCCTACGGGGGTTATTCGTCAGGCTACGGCAGGATCCATGGAATTTTCGTTGCGATATAATTTCAATTTTAAGGTAAATGCTGTAAGTCCAAGGTTTTTCTGAGCCTATGAAATACGGGAATATCTTCTTGTGGGTGGGTTTGTTAATGGGCGGATTGCTCACTGTTACGGGGCAGACGGACAGCCTTTACCGGATTGAAAGACTAAGTTTTTCAAGTATTGCGTATGACGAATATGCCCCTGTATTGCTGAATGCACGAAATCAGCTGATTTTTATTACCAACAGAAGTGCCGGTGGATTATTCAAACATAGTACTGCAGAAGGTACTCCTTTGGAAAACTATTTTTACGTTACACGCAGGAAAGACAGTACATTTACAGGTTCTCCCAGGGTTTTTGCATCGGAACTTGTTTCTGGAAGCAATAAGGGGCCTATGGTTTTTAACCGGGAAGGAACAAAGATGTATCTAACGAAAAATATTATTGAACCGGGCCGATTTAAGAATTACATGGGGACTAATAACCTGCTCGGGATTTTTGAATCCAGTTTTGTCGGCGGCCGCTGGACTGAGCCGGTTCTAATATCAGTTATCAATATGGACGGTTATAATACCTGCCATCCTGCTTTGAGTCCGGACGGGAAGCGAATGTATTTTGCTTCTGATCGCCCGGGAGGTTTCGGAAGAATGGATCTATGGTATTCCGATTTTGTAAAAGGGCAATGGACTGAACCCAAAAATCTGGGTCCGGTGATTAATTCTTCCTTTAATGAAGTATATCCGACCTGTACTTCTGACGGACGTTTGTATTTTTCATCTAACCGGCCTGATAGAACCATGGGCAAACTGGATATCTTCTATTCTGAACTTGTCAATGGCCAATGGGTTGAGCCACGAAGAATGCCGGAGCCATTCAATTCGCGGTACAACGATTTATGCTTTGTTCCTGAAGGAAACGGGGACAGGGGTTATTTCTCATCCGACAGGTATGATCGGACAACGAGTGATGTGTTTTATTTTTCCTTAACGGAACCAAAGTTTGGTAATCCGGAGCCTTTAAAAATGCCACGTCTTTGCTATACCTTTTTTGAAAATATGGGTGTAGTAATTGATACTTCAATTGCTGTATATGAATGGACTTTCAGCGATGGAGGCAAGCACCGGGGGCTGGAGGCATACCACTGTTTCCCCGGCACCGGAGAATATACCGTCGAACTCAATGTTGTGAATAAACTGGAAGGGACAGTTGAAAAGAATGTGGTTGCTTATTATTTTCCGATAGAGAAGATTGAGCAACCATGGATAGCTTGCCCTGATACGATCAAGGTCAATGAATGGGTTGAATTCTCGGGTTTGGATTCTTGGTTTGTCAGTTTTGTGCCGGAAAAGTATTATTGGGATTTTGGCGACGGAACAAAGGCAATGGGAATTACCGTGAGATATCGGTATGTGCGTCCCGGGAAATACCGTGTTCGCCTGGGAGTTTCAGGAAAGGAACAAGGAGGAGGAAACCAGGTAACTCGTGCTTCTTATAAGGAAGTGGTTGTTGAGGGTGATTATACACTGACTCCCTCCGTGTCCACAGCTCCATGATGTTCATTGGAGGTAAAATGCTTGGGCCCAATTTTTGTACAGTTAATTTGAGTGAGTTGAAAAAAATTATGAATTACGTTATTAGATTTTTATAATGAAGTAACCTTGATTATTTTAGCTAATGGGAATTTATCAACTGATTTGATGATGTTTAAGTATAGTAATATGAGACAATGGGAATCAGTATCGTTGCGAAAATTTCTGACAGGGGTTTGGTTCTTTGCCGTATTGTGTCCTATATGGAGTCAGCCGGTACCCGGAAAAGATGAAAACATACCGTATCTGGTTACTTTTGGAGGAAATGCGGAGACTTCATGGGGAGATGATGATTTTTCACAGACCTTTTTCTTCGTTATACCTAAGGATTTTACCAGTCCGGTATATATACGGGTTTATGATCCGGACTGCGGAGGAGCGATTGATGAATTGAAAGGTGTGTTTGATACACGTACCAGTTTTACGGTTTACGGCGGCGTTGGATGTTATACCAATGAAGATGTTCAGACGGGCCAACCACAGGGCAACTATAAGGCAGGAAACGTATTGGCTACCAGAACATTTGGAGTTGATATCCGCTTCGATCAGAAGTGGTTTACTTTTGGTCCGTTTAATCCAACGGAAGGTGAATATGTGGAACAGTTCAAAGGCTACATTATCAAGATTATAGCTGAAGGAGTCAGTGGCGATGACGGGAACCTTTACCGCTATTTTCTTTCTACATTACCTGATGAGAATAATCCAATCGAAGGAGCGAATGCATTTACATTTGAATATTGTTTTCGTATGTGGGATGACCCTAAACAAATTTCCGTTATCTACCCTTATATTGATGACAGAACCATTAACGTAAGAGAGTCCAATTTTGATTGGGATGACGATGGTTACATACTGATTACCTCTGTTTTAAGAAAAAGTCAGCCTCTGCCGGTTTCAAACGAAGATAACTGGGTAGAGAGTGATTTTAAAATTTTTGACAAGGAACATAATACATCATTAGCAATTAGTATGATCAAAAAGAGTTCACCGGTAGTACGGAACAATAATGTGGTTATGCATATACGAAACCAGTACAATGAAGCATTGAAATTTTATTCCTCCCCAATTGGTGGGATTCCAAAACCTATTTATGGTATTGGTGTTAGATAGAAAAGTGTATAATACATGAGGAAATTTTTACGTTTGCAGCTTATTCTGATTTTTTCAGGATTTATTTCTGTCAGTCTTTTTTCGCAGGAGATCCGTTTTAAGGTTTATTCGCGGGATCAAGGAATTTTGAATCCTTTTGTTTACTCAGTATCCCAGGATAAAAATGGCTTCTTATATCTGGCCACTGGGGAAGATGTTTATCGCTTTGATGGTTTTACATTTGTTCCGATCCGTTTTCAGAGGGAAGAACTCAAAGCCTACTCCACTAGGGTATTTACTGATGAAAAGGGAAATCTCTGGTTTGGTATGAGTAACGGCAAGGTTTTCGTTTGGGATGGGAAAAACAGTCGACAGATAAATCTTCCTTCGGGAGTTACCTCCCAGATTACAGAGATAATATCTGACAGAGCTGGAGTCAAATGGATAGTTACCCAGCAAAATGGTATATATGGCATTAATGAAGGTGAACGGGTTATAAGATGTGATTCTGTTTTGTCTGGCAGAACGTTAACTTCCGCGCTTTATTCGGGTAATAACAATTTGCTTATTGCTGCCGATAACGGAATTAATGTATTTACATTATCAGGTAGTGCAAGTTGTCCGCAATGGAAAGGAACATTGGAAAATTTTCCTTTAACGCGGGTTAATGAATTAATACAGCTGCAATCATCTAAAAGCATTCTCGCAGCAACTGATGATTACGGTATTTTGCAGATTCATGTTGAAGGGTCTGACGTAAGTTCTTTCAGGGTTAGTGATTTTGGAAAAGACTTTGGTATCAATCAGCAAAGTATAACTTCAATTTTTGAAGATACCGAACATAATATTTGGGTTGCTGCTGCCGGCGAGGGAGTTATTGAAATTCTCTGGGACCAGGAATCCAGGAAGCATTCAGGTATAAGGCGATTCAATACATCCAACGGATTGCCGGTTGACTATATCCGGTCCTTTTTTCAAGACAGGGAGGGCCAAATATGGATGGCTACATACGGGAACGGAGTTGTTTCCTTTGCAGATGAGGCACTTCAGTTTTATGATTTTTCAAGGCTTGTAGGGAAAAATATTACCGCTATTACCGTGCGGGGCAATGATCTGATTCTGGCAGGTCAAAAGGGGATTCTTGTACTAAATAAGAACACCCTGATGAACAGGTTTTTTGTGCAGGCAGGAACAAGAGGGCTTCCTTCCGACAAGATAACTGCAATGTTTACTGACAGGAGAGGTCTTGTGTGGGTAGGTACTTCCGAAAGTGGTTGTTATCTGTTCGATGTGAATGCATCTTCTTTCCGTCGCATATGGTTTTCAGGAAACGCTGTTGAAAATGTCATCAATCATATTAACGGGAAAGGTGACAGTATATTTATTGCAACCAACGGGGGCCTGGTAATAATGGATCTGGTCCGAAATAGCTCACTTTTGTTAACCATGGCTGACGGGTTGCCGTATAATATTATTCAGTCGGTATATATCGACAGGGAGGAAAAAGTTTGGCTTGCCTGTGCCAGTAAAGGTATTTTTAACCTGAGCGACCGCACTTACCGTTCGGAAGGTATTTCTGCTCTGATTGAATTCTCCGCTTTTGCTCAGGATGCCAATGGCAATTATTGGGCGGGAACTATGGGACAGGGAGTGTTGTGTTTTCTCCCTGATACGCTTTTTCAGGTCAATACTACATCAGGATTGGGTTCAAATTATGTTTACAGTGTGGCTACTGACCGGGATGGAGAAATCTGGCTGGGGCATAGAATGAGTATTAGCCGGATTGATCCCGTGAAAAAATCGGTTAAAGTTTTTGACAAAGCGTATGGGTTTACTGCAGATTGCAATCCAAATGCGCTTGTTTCTGATCCTGGAGGGATATTATGGATTGGTACTACAGAGGGCCTTGTCGGTTATAATCTTAATAAGGAAAAGAAAACGAATATTCCTCCGGTTCTGAACATTGTTACGTTGCGGATAGACGATAAGGAATATGATCCGACCGGAAAGATTATACTACCGTATGGTTCACACCGTGTTCGCATTGAGTTTATCGGATTGAACTTCCGCTCACCGGAACGGGTTTTTTACAGATATCGTATGAAAGGATTTGATCCTGAATGGACTGATGCCGGAGGGAATCGTTTTGTCAATTACAACAATCTAAGGGATGGTAAATATGCTTTCGGATTGATGGCCTGTAATGACCAGGGAGACTGCAGTGAAAATGAATCATTCTTTACAATAGAGGTACGTCTTCCGCTCTGGAAGCAATGGTGGTTCCTTTTAACAGTATTGGTCACAACTGTTCTTGCTGTTTATGGGGTTATGTACTATCGTAATAAACAGACTGAGGAATATAAGAAGAGGTTGGAAGTTGAACTTGCCCAACGTACGCGGGAGGTGGTGCAGAAAAAGGAGGAGATTGAGCTGAAAAACAGGGAAATTATTCAAAGTATTGAATATGCACAGCGTATTCAGCAAAGTATGCTCCCTTCGGCCACTATGCTGGAGAAATATTTTTCCGGATATTTTTTGTTTTATCGACCTCGGGATATTGTCAGCGGTGATTTTTACTGGTTTGATAAACTCAAAGATAACCGATTCTTACTGATTTGTGCCGATAGTACAGGTCATGGTGTTCCCGGAGGATTCATGTCGGTGATGGGCACTACGCTTATAAAAGATATATGTTATCGAAGCGATCTTGAGTCTCCTTCTGAAATGCTTGCCCTTCTTGATCATGAGATCCATCGTCGCCTTAACCAGAATATTGAAGCCGAAAGGTCGAATGACGGAATGGACCTGATCTTATGCGACATCAACCTTGATACCTATGTCGTAAGAATTGCCTCAGCAATGCGTCCGGTTATTATATACATCAACGGAGAACAAATGTATATACCTGGTAGCAGGAACTCTGTAGGGGGAACAATTGTTAGCCATGATGACAAAATCTTTGAAGACAGAGTTTATGCAATGTCGAAAGGAGATCTAATTTATATGTTTTCGGATGGATATACTGATCAGTTCGGTGGACCTTTAGGGAAAAAATTCAAAATTGCCCGTCTCAGAAATCTTTTAAAAGATATCCATCAGAAGCCTATGACGGAGCAATATCAGCATATTAAAAGCACCTTCGATTTGTGGAAAGGAGATCAACCTCAGATAGATGATGTACTTTTCCTCGGTATCCAGCTCTGAAAAGTATTTCTGCTGGAAAAATTTGTAAATCCTGGAGAAGAAAATAGGTTTTTCGGATTATTACCTAAGAACTATTTTTTCCTGATGCAGGATATTGCCACTTTTATCCTGATATCTGATTATGTAAATGTCTTTTGACAATTTTGACAAATCGAGCTTATTGCAATCATTAAAAACATATACCTTTTTCCCGTCCAGGGTGTAAACTTCAGCCCGTTCAGCTTTATTCTTCATAAAATAGTTTGATTTTGGGTTCGATTAATTTACGATCCGTGGTGATTTCTGGTTGCAACTTTTTAATCAACGGAGTTGAGAAAGAGATGAACGTGTGTTTTTTGATGATGAGTTATAACATTGTGTTGCCGGAATTGGCCCTAACCCGGATATAAAAAAGTTGGTTTTGAAAAGCAGGATCCGGTATGCTGAAAGTAATCGATTGATCAGGCTTATCTAAAGTGGAGCAATAAACGAATTGATGGAGTCCGATGAAATAAAAAAGGAATAGGCAATCAGGGGGAAATCTTTGTTTGTTTCCAAAGGCATCTTACCTTTGGCAGTTAAATGAATTGTTATATGAGTTCCGATTCACGGTATAAACGTCGCGGAGTGTCTGCATCTAAGGAGGATGTCCATAAGGCAGTTAAAGGCCTGGAAAAAGGAATTTTCCCGGGAGCATTCTGCAAAATATTGCCTGATTTTCTCACAGGAGATCCGGAATATTGTCTGGTCATGCATGCCGACGGTGCCGGGACCAAGTCTTCTCTGGCTTATGTGTACTGGAAGGAAACATGTGATATGACGGTATGGAAAGGAATTGCCCGTGATGCCATTGTTATGAATACAGATGATTTATTATGTGTGGGTGCTACCGGGCCGGTGATCCTTTCTTCTACCATAGGACGGAACAAAAATCTAGTTCCTGGCGAAGTAATTTCTGCTATTATCAGCGGAACGGAGGAGGTTCTGGAAGAGATGCGGAGTTTTGGCTTTCCCATCTATAGTGCCGGCGGTGAAACAGCTGATGTAGGCGATCTGGTGCGTACCATTATTGTTGATTCCACGGTTGTATGCCGGATGCGGCGTAGAGAAGTTATCAGCAACGATACAATACAGGATGGGGATGTTATTGTTGGGCTTGCATCCTTTGGACAGACTACTTATGAAAAAGAATACAACGGAGGAATGGGAAGCAACGGACTCACCTCTGCACGGCATGATGTTTTTGCTCATTATCTTGCTGATAAGTATCCTGAAAGTTATGACAATTCCATACCTTCGGACCTGGTATATTCCGGAAGTTACCGCCTTACCGACAGGATTGCTGAACTTGGCCTCGATGCCGGCAAACTTGTTTTATCGCCTACTAGAACCTATGTTCCTGTAATTATGAAGATTCTGGCGCGTCACCGGGAAAATATTCATGGAATGATTCATTGCTCAGGAGGAGGACAGACCAAAGTATTACACTTTTTAAAGGGAGTTCATGTTATTAAGGATAACATGTTTCCTGTACCTCCGTTGTTCCGGATTATTCAGGAACAATCGGGAACAAGCTGGCGCGAAATGTACCAGGTTTATAATATGGGACATCGTTTTGAGCTTTATGTACCTGCTGAAATCGCGGCCGATATTATTGAGATTGCCGCTTCCTTTCATCTCGATGCCCGTATCATAGGTCGGTGCCAAGCTTCAGACCTAAATAAGGTGACTATAGCAGGCGAAACAGGGGTGTTTGAATATATCTGACAGGATGCTTTATATCATATTCTTATTTTTTCTAAAATAATACTTTCGTTAAATTTTAAATCCATTTTCCAATGAGCAACTTTTTCCGCATTTTTTTACTGGGCATACTACTGACAGTATTTTGTCAGGTGAACCGTTTGTCTGCTCAGACTGATTTTCTAACCGATACCGTTACAGCAGGTATATACGATATGGGGAAAATGTGGACTTTTGATTATCCCCCTAAAGACTATTTCACCTCTACTTATAATTTCCCTGCTGATGATGAATGGTTTCGCGGAGTCAGGATGGCAGCCCTTCGATTTGGAAGGGGATGCTCTGCCTCGTTTGTTTCAGAAGAAGGCCTCGTAATGACTAATCATCATTGTGCCCGCGGAACGGAACTCTCTGTTCAGAAACCAGGAGAAAATCTTACCGCCAACGGTTTTTATGCTTCCAAAATTTCGGATGAACGAAAAGTAGAGGGACTTTTTGTTGATCAACTGGTAAAGATCGAAGATATTACCAATCAGATTCAGGCAGCTCTGAAAGCTGATACTACGGGAGCAAGTCCTGCCACTATCGCTCAAAAGGAATTTGAAAAAATCAGAGCTGATTATGGAAACCGTGATGATTGGAAAGGTCTGGAACTGCAGTTAATCACATTTTATAACGGTGGCAAGTATTCCCTGTATGGGTTTAAACGTTACCGGGATGTTCGCCTTGTTTTTATTCCTGAATTGCCATTGGGATTTTTTGGAGGCGATTTCGATAATTTTACCTATCCGAGATATTGTCTTGACGTTAGTTTCTTCAGGGTATATGATGATTCAGGAAAACCATTGAAAACTAAAGACTTTTATAAATTCAATCTTCAGGGAGTTCAGGAGGGTGAACCGGTATTTGTGGTCGGGAACCCGGGTTCAACCCTGCGATTATCAACGATGGCTGATTTGAAATTCCGCAGGGATGTATATTTACCATTTCAGGTATCTTTTCTGAAGAGCGTCTCTCTTATTCTTCAGGAATACAATGCAAAAGTCAGGAAAGACAGCATCCAGAATATTATTTTTGGTTTGGAAAACAGTTATAAAGCATTGCGGGGTGAACTTGACGGTTTGAAAGATCCCTATCTGATGGCCAGAAAAGCTGCCTTTGAGAAGAAATTCAAGGAAGATGTGGCTATGCGTCCTGACCTTGCATCCCAGCTGGGTGTTTGGGACGCTATTGCTGAAGACAATGAAAAACTTCCCTCCTTGTTTCTGACACTGAATATGATGAACCCCGGTCCTTTCCTTGCTGGGCAGTATCTTTCCTTTGCTAACAGCGTAGCGCAAATGAAATATTACCAGAAAAATGGTGACAGAAGAGCCGGAATGGTGAAACAAAGGCTGGCAGCTTTTACAAATCCTTCCTCTTTTGAAGTGGAAGAAAAGCTCCTTTCTTTCTATCTTACTTCATTGAAAGCCACGCTGGGCGCTGATGATCCTCTGGTTCGGCAAGCCCTGCAGAACCGTACTCCTTCAGAAGCAGCAAAATGGCTTCTGGCAAATACATCACTGGGCAATTCTGTTTATCGTTCGCAACTTATCAATGATAGTCTTCCCGTATCGGCCTTAGATGATCCTTTGTACGCAATTGCCCGGATGCAAGCTGAACGATATTTCAGCATTGTCACTGAATATCAAACCATTCAGGACCGTCTGGCATCGAACCGTAGCAAGTTGGGGCGGATGTTGTTTGATTTATACGGTACCAGAATTCCTCCTGATGCCACCTTCAGCCTGCGCATCAATGACGGCGTAGTAAAAGGTTATGAGTATAATGGAACTGTAGCACCATATAAAACAACGTTTTACGGACTGTATGACCGGTATTATTCATTTAATGGGAAAGAACCCTGGAATTTGCCTGAACGATGGAAAAATCCCCCTCAGGAGCTTCTCCGTACAGGTCTGGATTTTGTGACGACCAATGACATCATCGGGGGAAATTCAGGAAGCCCTATGATAAATCGCAATAGGGAAGTTATTGGTCTTGTTTTTGACGGTAATATGGAGAGTCTGCCCGGAAGATTCATTTATGTTGACGAAAAGAACAGGGCGGTTGGTGTTAATTCTCTGGCTATATATAACGCTCTGAAATATATATATAAGGCAAAGCGGCTGACGAATGAGCTCTCGCAGGGGAGGTAATCCTTGCAGGAATTAATATGCCGGTAATCTTTGGTGCCTGCAACAGGTAGCAGAATTACTCCATGTCCGGCATATATGAAAAAAGGAATACGCTAAGAACCAGAAAGTTTCCTATTCTTAGTGTATTCCCTTTTAGTATGCATCAGGTTGCTTACCTTATTTAGGTGGATTTCTCTATCCTGCAAAAAGCGAACTGCAGGTTCTCTGAAACACGGGACGAAACACCAAACAATTATATTACCTTTGCAATTCAAATTCAATATAAACCATGTCCGATAATTTTATTCTGGAAAAACTCGAAGGCGTCAGGTTGCGGTTTGAGGAGATAGGACAGATGCTGACCGACCCTGAAGTTATTTCTGACATGAAGCGTTTTGTTAAGTTAAATAAGGAGTACCGTGAGCTCGAACCTTTGATGGATGCATACAAAGAGTATAAATCTGTGCTTGCAGGTATTGAATCGGCCAAAGAAATACTGGAAAAGGAAAATGACGAGGAACTGCGGGAAATGGCGCGGGAGGAATTGAACAACCTGACAGTGAAAATTGATCCTCTGGAAGAAAAAATTCGCATATTGCTTCTGCCTGCCGATCCGGAGGATTCCAGAAATGCTATACTGGAAATTCGTGCCGGGACGGGTGGAGATGAAGCCAGTCTTTTTGCAGGAGATCTCTTCAGGATGTACGCAAAGTACATTGAAAAAAAAGGTTGGAAGCTTGAGGTTACAAGCTTCTCAGAAGGTACTGTCGGTGGATACAAGGAAATTGTTGCCAAAGTTACCGGTGACGGTGTTTATGGTATACTAAAGTATGAGTCGGGAGTGCATCGGGTACAAAGAGTACCTCAGACGGAAACACAGGGAAGAATCCATACCTCGGCTGCAACTGTTGCTGTATTGCCTGAAGCAGAAGAATTTGACGTTGTTATCAAACCGGAAGAAATCCGGAAAGACACATATTGTTCTTCAGGGCCTGGCGGACAAAGTGTGAATACAACCTATTCAGCCGTTCGGCTAACACATCTTCCGACAGGAATCGTGGTCACCTGCCAGGATGAGAAAAGCCAGATCAAAAATTATGAGAAAGCATTGAACGAACTGAGAACGCGACTATACAACATGGAATATCAGAAGCGGATGGAGGAGATTGCATCCCGGCGTCGTACAATGGTTTCAACAGGTGACCGTTCAGCAAAAATTAGAACGTATAACTACCCCCAGGGTCGGGTGACCGACCATCGCATTAACCTGACCCTTTATAATCTTCAGGCCATCCTGAACGGAGACCTCGATGAAATTATTGCCCAGTTGCAAATGGCCGAAAACAGTGAACGGCTCAAAATGGCCTCTGTCTGATTTTTTTTATCTTTAACCTATGACATATCAGGATATAACCCGGCAAATCGTCAGTAAGAAAAGTTATCTCTGTGTAGGACTCGATACGGATATTAACAAGATACCCCGTTTCCTGATGGAAAAAGAATATCCTGTTTTTGAATTCAACCGTGCAATTATTGACACAACTGTGCCATTTACAGTGGCTTATAAGCTGAATACAGCTTTTTATGAAAGCCTTGGTGCGGCCGGATGGATTTCCATGGAAATGACGGTTGATTACCTGAAGAAAAATTATCCTGATGTATTTGTTATAGCCGATGCCAAGCGGGGGGATGTGGGAAATACCTCCAAAATGTATGCTCTGGCTTTCCTGAAGAATATGTTATTTGATGCAATAACAGTTACTCCTTATATGGGAGAAGACTCCGTTTCCCCGTTTCTTTCAGTAGAAGGAAAGTGGATCATTTTGCTTGCCATTACTTCCAATAAGGGAGCCGAAGATTTCCAGATGAGCATTCAGCAGGAAGGTTCAGAAAAACTCTGGGAAAAAGTGGTGCGAACATCTTTAAAATGGGGTTCCCACAATAATATGATGTTTGTTGTAGGAGGTACCCGACCGGAAGTCTTTAGTAGAATGCGGAAACTGGCTCCGGAGCATTTTTTTCTGGTACCGGGTATCGGAGCGCAGGGAGGTGACCTGAAGGCGGTGTCTTCTGCTGGACTTACTCCAAAAGGGGGATTATTGGTCAATTCTTCGCGTGCTATCATATATGCTGATGGAACTGACCGTTTTGCTGAAAGTGCCGGTAACATGGCCCGAGACTTACAGAAGGAAATGGAAATATATCTCAGACAGTCACGGGTGATATAATTAAAAATGGGAATGAACGAAGAATTCCTGCATTTTATATGGAGGTATAAACTCTTTGACTTGCCCCTTTCAGATAAGGAAAACCAGGTGGAAATAGAAGTCCTTTCAACAGGAATTCCCAATCCTGATGCAGGCCCCGATTTTACCGATGTGAGAATACGAGCAGGCAGTACCATTTGGGCAGGTAATGCTGAAATTCATTGCAGAGCCTCCGATTGGAACCGGCATGGGCATCAGTTTGATCCGCATTACAATAACGTGATTCTTCACATAGTAGAAATTAAGGATGCAGAAGTGAAGAATGCTCTCGGACAGGAAGTACAGACCCTGGAGATAACATGGAACAAAGCATTGACCCAAAAATACCTTTTACTGCTGAACAACCACAGTAAAATCGGTTGCCGCGATTTTCTTAATTCTTTTGATCCTATTTTGTTAACTCACTGGATGAACAGGATGATCGTGGAGCGTCTGGAACAAAGAACAGAAGCCGTTTTTCAGTTACTGGATGAGACAGCGGGCGACTGGCAGGAAGTTTATTACAGAAGGCTTCTTATGGCGCTTGGCATGAATATAAATGCCCAACCTTTTGAAATGCTCTCCCGGTCGCTTCCATACGCCGTTTTGAGAAAGCATATCGGCAATCTTTTGCAAACCGAAGCGCTTTTGTTGGGTCAGGCAGGTTTTCTCGAGGAGAGGTTGTTCCCGGAAGAATATTTTCTTGCATTACAAAAGGAATATGCTTTTCTGAAGGCTAAGTATGGTTTAAGGCAAGTTGACAGAACGTTATGGAAATTTATGAGAATGAGACCGGGAAGTTTTCCAACTCTGCGGCTGGCACAATTTGCCAAACTTCTTCAAGATAGAATGACAGAATTTGATGTATTGCGACAGGCGGTTCATCCAACTGATTTTCTGGCCTGGTTTCATACTGAAGCATCCGGATTCTGGAATACCCACTATCATTTTGACAGGCTTTCAGAACCATTTCCTAAAAGACTGGGGAAAACGGCAGCTTCTTTGCTGGTTATCAATGCTGTAGTGCCTGTGTTGTTCGCCTGGGGAAAGAGGAACGGAAATCAGGATTTGCTGCAAAAGGCTATTTCTTTTCTTGAAACCATGCCTCCGGAAGAAAACCAGATTACAAGGGCATGGGAAAAGGCAGGAGTAACAGTTTCTAATGCTGCGGATGCACAGTCCCTTATTCATTTGTACCGACAATATTGCGAAAAAAAATACTGCCTTCGTTGTGCTATAGGTAACAAACTGATGATGCAGTCAGTTGTTTGTTAGAGTGAATTGTTTTGATTTGGTTGAAACTATTGATGGAATAATATTATGAAAACAATCCTTATAACCGGGAGTAATGGATTGCTTGGCCAGAAGATTGTCCGTTGTTTCCGTAAAACCGGAAACTATACCATTGTGGCAACATCTTTTAGTCCTGACAGGATGGAGGAGAAAGGGTATATTTTTGAACTGATGGATATAACCAATCCGGTTGAAGTGGATTATATTATCTCTAAACACCGGCCATCCATCATTATTCATACAGCAGCCATTACCCAGGTCGATACTTGTGAAACACATAAAAAGGAATGCTGGGATACCAATGTGCAGGCTGTAGAAACTCTGTTAAAAAGTGCAGCAAAAAGTCATGCCTATTTCATCCATCTTTCCTCTGATTTTGTTTTTGATGGCAAGGCAGGGCCATATTCCGAGACAGATCAGACCGGACCAGTGAACTATTATGGCATATCCAAGCTGGAAAGCGAGAAAGTAGTGATGCAGTACATGGGAAAATGGGCGATTGTTCGTACAAGTCTAGTTTTTGGTTTGAATCCAAGCCTGGCCAGGCCAAATTTCATACTCTGGCTGCGGTATGCATTAAAAGAAGGGCAAAAAATTCGGGTGAACAATGATCAGTTTCGTACACCGACATTCGCAGAAGATTTGGCAGACGGATTACTGGCTCTGGCACAAAGGGAAAAGACAGGGATTTTTCATCTGGCCGGAGGGGAGTTTATGAGCATTCTGGAACTGGCTGAAAAAGTAGCGAAGTATTTTGGGTTGGATCAAAGTCTTATTGAAGCTGTTTCCACCAGAGACCTTCATGAAACAGGAATTCGGCCTATGAAAGCAGGTTTACGTATTGAAAAAGCTTTTCATGAATTAGGCTACAGGCCGTATACTTTTGAGGAGGCTCTTGAAATTCTTGACCAGCAGATCCAGCAACAGGATCGTAATGAATTTTAAGGTTACCTGATTGTTTTTTGGAAAAAATACATAATTTTGCAGGTCTTAATTAAATGAGTATAAATAACAAACAATTGCCGATTACACATGCATTTGACAAGCGAACAGAAACAGGAAATTTTCAGGAAATTTGGGAAATCGGAAACGGATACCGGTTCGCCTGAAGCGCAGATTGCATTGTTCAGTGAACGGATAGGTCATCTCACCGAGCATCTGAAACTTCACAAGAAGGATTTCAGTACGCAACGGGCTTTGCTGAAGCTTGTTGGTAAGCGCCGCAGGTTGCTTGATTATCTTTACGATACAGATATTGAACGGTACCGTAAGGTAGTTAAAGCACTAAATTTGCGTAAGTAAAGTAATTTCCTGTTCATACAGGAATTGTAATTTGATTAATATCCGGAGGAGCAACGCGTTTGCGCACCGCGCAAGCGCGTTGATTTTCAAAAACGCTTTATGGGAAGGCACTGCCTTTGTAAAAAAAAGTAATATCCATGGAAAATATTTTTCAGAAAATAATTGATTTGCCCGATGGGAGACAAATTACCATTGAAACGGGTAAGCTTGCCAAGCAGGCTGATGGAGCTGTGGTGGTAAAAATGGGTAAAACCATGCTTCTTGCTACGGTTGTTTCGGCTAAGGAAGCTGGTGAAGAAGTTGATTTTGTTCCTCTCTCGGTAGAATACAAAGAGAAATTTGCTGCAATGGGTCGTTTCCCAGGCGGATTCATGAAACGTGAAACAAAGCCGTCTGACTATGAAATTCTGGTTGCCCGTTTGGTCGACAGGGCGCTTCGTCCGCTTTTCCCTGAAGATTATCATGCCGAAACCTTTGTTACCATCAATCTGATCTCTGCAGAGAAGGATATTATGCCGGATGCTCTGGCCGGTTTAGCTGCATCGGCTGCATTGACCATCTCCGACGTCCCGTTTAACGGGCCTATTGCGGAAGTTAGGGTCGGAAGAATTGATGGAAAGTTCATTCTGAATCCATCTTACAAGCAACTGGAGCAAAGTGACATGGATATTATGGTTGGTGCTTCGGCTGATAATATCCTTATGGTGGAGGGTGAAATGAAAGAGGTTTCAGAAAATGATCTGCTGGAAGCTATTAAATTTGCTCATGAAGCCATCAAACCCATGTGCCACGCCCAGAAAGAACTGGCGCTCCTGGCCGGCAAAGGGTCGAAGCGAACCTACAGCCATGAAATGAACGATGAGGAAATCAGAAAACAAATCTGGGAAACAACATACGACAGGGTATATGCCATAGGAAAAGCCGGAATGAGCAAACAGGAGAGAAACAGAGCCTTCGAGGAAATACTTCAAGAACTGCTTGCGAAATATGCCGGAGAAGAAGATGAACCTGCAAAAACTGTCATGATAAAGCGTTATTATCATGACGTTCAGAAAAAGGCACTCAGGAATTTGATTCTGAGTGAAAATCTGCGTGTTGATGGTAGAAAACCGGATGAGATACGACACATATCCTGCGAAATTGATTATTTGCCCGCAGCACATGGTTCTGCGTTATTTACTCGTGGAGAAACCCAGTCACTCACCACGGTGACCCTCGGCAACAAACTCGATATGAAGATTATTGACGAGGTGATGATTCAGGGAACTGAACAGTTTGTTTTGCATTATAATTTTCCGCCCTTCTCAACCGGTGATGCACGCCCTTCGCGCGGGCTAAGCCGCCGCGAAATCGGCCATGGCAATCTTGCCCACAGGGCATTGAAACCCGTTATGCCTCTTGCCGATAATCCATATGCTATCAGAGTGGTTAGCGACATTCTTGAATCGAACGGTTCATCTTCCATGGCAACTGTTTGTGCGGGGACCCTGGCGCTTATGGATGCAGGTATCAAAATCAAACGGCCGGTTTCGGGGATAGCCATGGGACTGATTTCTGATCCCGAAACCAATCGCTTCGCAGTTCTCAGTGATATCCTGGGAGACGAAGATCATCTTGGCGATATGGACTTTAAAGTAGCCGGGACTGCAGAAGGTATTACGGCAACCCAAATGGATATTAAGATTGACGGATTACCCTATGAGGTGCTGGCCAAAGCACTTGAGCAGGCTAAAGCAGGCCGTCTTTATATTCTTTCCAAAATGACCGAAGTCATTTCCGAGCCAAGACCGGAAATGAAACCTCATACTCCGCGAATAGTTCAGATTATTATCCCCAAGGAAATGATCGGTGCCCTGATCGGTCCAGGTGGAAAAATCGTACAGGAAATCCAGAACGAGACCGATACCACTATTGTTATTGAAGAAGTTGACAGCAAAGGAGTTGTCGATGTTTTTGCCGACAACAAGGAATCAATTGATGCAGCTCTTAAACGCATTAATGCCATTGTTGCCGTTCCTGAAGTTGATAAGGTTTATACGGGAACCGTAAAATCTGTAACTCCCTTTGGTGCCTTCGTGGAAATACTTCCCGGTAAAGAGGGTCTTCTCCATATCTCGGAAATTGAATGGCGGAGACTTCAAAGTGTGGATGAAGTATTGAAAGAAGGTGACCAAGTGGAGGTAAAGCTGATTGATTATGATCAGAAGTCAGGAAAACTAAAACTTTCAAGGAAGGCTCTTCTGCCTCGACCTCCGAAAAAATCCTGATGCAGGTATTTATCCACGATAAAGCCGGCTGGTATTTTTTACCAGCTGGCATTTTTTTTAACCAAGATAGTCAATAGAAACACAATAAACATTTAAGCAATTTGTTTCTATTGACTTATCAAGGCAACCCCGACTTATCAAAATCTTTCATTTTGTTAGTCGATGGGTTCAATTGACGAATCTGGGTTTAATTCCTGTTCCTGCTTACAAAATGCGCGATGAGGCATAGCATATCCTGGTAACTAAGTGGAGTTGCACTTATGAGGCTATTTGTTAACTTTGAGGTTCTTATCAATAACCTCCTGTTATGAAAAAATTACTTTTTGGTTTATTGGGACTCCTTATGATGCAATCATGCAGTAAAAACCAGCTGAAATATCCTGAGACACGCAAAGAAGATGTGGCCGATACTTATTTTGGTGTTACGGTTCCTGATCCTTACCGCTGGCTGGAAAATGATACCTCTCCCGAGGTGAAAAAGTGGGTAGAAGAACAAAATAAGCTCACATTTGCGTATCTGGAATCAATCCCATACAGAAATGCTCTGAAGAAACGACTCACAGAATTGTGGAACTATGAGCGTGTTTCGTCTCCTTTTAAAGAAGGAGGGAAGTATTTTTTGTTTCGTAATGATGGATTGCAGAACCAGAGTGTGTTGTGTATGATGGATCATCCTGATTCCGAGCCTGTTGTGGTACTTGATCCCAATCAATTGTCACCTGATGGAACGGTAGCCCTGAATACATTTTCCGTTTCGCACGATGGCCACTATCTGGCCTATGCTCTTTCGCGAGCCGGTTCTGACTGGGTAGAAGTATTTGTAAGGGATTTGAATACAGGAAAAGACCTGGATGATCACCTGCAGTGGGTAAAATTTTCAGGTCTTGCCTGGGCAGGAAACGGTTTCTATTACAGCCGTTATGATGCTCCGGACAAAGGCGCTGAGCTTTCTTCCCGAAATACCTTCCAGAAAGTATATTTCCACAGATTGGGAACAAAACAGTCTGAAGACAAGCTTATTCACCAGCATCCCACGGAAGGTGACCGTATGTACGGAGCATGGGTTAGCCGCGATGAAAAATGGTTTGTATTAGTCGAAAGCAAATGGGGTAGCAGGGGGAATGCCCTCTGGGTGAAAAGCCTTACCAGGCAGGATGATAAAATGCATTGTGTGGCAGAGGGTTTTGATTATGAAAATGGACTGGTGGATATTCAGGATGGTGTTCTCTATATGGTTTCAAACCAGGAAGCTCCCAGGTACCGATTATTGAAAATTGACCTTCAGGCTTTGCCAGAGGTGAAGAAAACAGAACTTATTCCACAGAAAAATGATGTACTGGAAGCTGCTTATCTGGCTGGCGGAAAGCTGTTTGTTCAGTACCTGCGTGATGTGAAAAATGAGCTGGAAATTTACCAGACAGATGGTGCGTACCTCCATCCGCTCAGGTTGCCGGCTATTGGAACATTGCTTGGATTTTCGGGAGAGCCGGATGAACAAACTGCTTACTTTACGTTCACTTCGTTTAATTATCCGACTACAGTTTTCAGGTATAACATAGAAACTGACAGTTCGGAAGTATGGTTTACACCGAAACTAGATTTTAATCCTGGAAACTATGAGGTTGAACAGGTGTTTTATACCAGCAAAGATGGTACCAGAATCCCGATGTTTATAACCTACAAAAAAAGCCTGAAACGGAACGGGAAAAACCCCACCCTGCTATATGGCTATGGAGGTTTTAATATTACTATGAAGCCTTCCTTTTCGACAGCAGTTTTGTTATGGCTTGAAAACAATGGAATATATGCTTTGGCCAATATCAGAGGAGGAGGAGAATACGGCGAACAATGGCATGAAGCTGGCATGAAACTGAATAAACAAAATGTTTTCGACGATTTTATTGCAGCAGCAGAGTACCTGATTGACGAAAAATACACTTCGTCGAAAAAACTTGCTATTATGGGTGGATCTAACGGAGGATTGTTGATCGGTGCCGTGGTAAACCAGCGTCCTGACCTTTTCAGGGTGGCTATACCTCAGGTGGGTGTTATGGATATGCTGAGGTTCCACAAATTTACCATCGGAGGAGCCTGGGTAACCGATTATGGATCAAGCGAAGATTCAGTTCAGTTTCATTATTTGCTGAAATACAGTCCCCTACACAATATTAGGGATGGTGTAAATTATCCAGCCATTCTGGTAACTACAGCAGATCACGATGACCGCGTTGTACCGGCACATTCCTTTAAATATATTGCTACGCTTCAGGCAAAATATAAAGGGCCGAATCCGGTACTGATACGTATTCAAACCAGCGCAGGTCATGGAGGGGGAAAACCAACTTCTGTCATAATTGACGAAACAGCTGATATTTATTCTTTTATTTATAAAAATATGGGGATTATACCACCGGTCGCCCGTCAAAAGGCACAACAATAAAGAAATATGCCGTTTGCTCTTTTTTTTTGAAAAAACTTTCATTAGATTTGTTCTTTGAATTTCAATGCAATGGAATTAATTCAATCCAAATGATAAACTAAATTTTTGATGACTATGAAAAAATTCACAATCAACTATTTTGTAATATTCCTTACCGGAATATTTGTTCTTAGCAGTTGCGGTGGCCTTGACAAAATGAAAAAGGCTGCCGATCAGGTCAAATATGAAGCTACTCCAAAAGTTCTTGAATTAAAAGGAAACACGGTTGACGTAAGTTTCAAAGCAACCTTCCCGTCCAAATTCTTTAATAAGAAGGCTGTTCTGGAGATGAAACCCGTGCTTGTATACAACAATCAGGAAAAGGATCTTAAAACAGGTAAGGTACAGGGAGAAAAAGTTGAAGGAAACGAAAAGGCAATTAAATATCTTGAAGGCGGTAGCTATAGCTGGTCTGCTGATCCGATTCAATATACAGATGAGATGCGCGTTGCCCAAATTGTTATCAGGCCCAGTGTTTATATAGCCGGGAAAGAAGCTGCCAAACTGGCTTTGCCGCCTGTTAAAGTTGCTGACGGGATTATTGCTACCCAGAAGCTGGTGAAGATTGATGCCAAACCCATTACGATGGAAGATAAATTTGTCCGCACCACCAGCGACAAATACGAATCTCAGATTTTATATGTCATCAACCGGAGTGATGTTCGTACTTCTGAAATCAAGAAACCGGAAGTTGCAGAACTTGGGAAATATATTAAGGCAACCAAGGATGATCCTAATAAACAGCTGAAAGGCATTGAAATTCTGGCGTATGCTTCACCCGATGGACCGATCGATTTAAATGACAGGCTCTCAAAGGCACGTCAGAAGTCAGCCAGCGAATTTCTGCAGAAAGAGCTGAAAAAAGCCAAAATCTCCGAAGCTGACAAAAAGGAACTCTGGTCTCTGATGGCAACCCCTGAAGACTGGGAAGGCTTCAAAGCTCTGATGGAGAAATCAGATATTAAAGATAAGGAACTGGTGCTGAGGGTTCTTTCCATGTACAACGATCCGAATGTACGGGAAAAGGAAATCAAGAATATGGCCAAGACTTTCGAAGAAATTGCTGAAAAGATACTGCCCCAGCTCCGTCGTTCACGGATGATTGCCAAAGTAGATGTGGTTGGCCGCTCGGATGAAGAAATTATGAGCACCTATAAGTCCAATCCTTCTGCCCTTTCTCTGGAAGAACTGCTCTATGCCGGAGGCAAGCTGACGAATGACCTTGCCACCAAACAGGCTATTTATGAAAAAACTGTTGAACTGTTCCCCAATTGTTTCCGCGCCCATAACAATCTTGGATGTGTCTATTTATGGCAGAACAAACTCGATCTGGCTCAGAAAGAGTTTGAAGCTGCCCAGGCAATCAAGGAAACAGATCAGACTAAATCAAACCTTGGATATGTTGCATTGTTGAAAGGCGATTTCGCAACAGCTGAAAATCTGTTTACTTCGGTTGCCAGAAATGTAGAAGTTGCTAACTACGGACTGGGAATTATCAATATTACCAAAGGCGAGTATGAAACAGCCATTAAATTCCTTGGCAATACACCTGAATTCAATACAGCTCTTGCCAAAGCTCTCAATAAAGATAACGAAGGAGCAATGGCTGTTCTGAACAACGTTAAAGGTGATGAAGCATTGGTTGCCTACCTGAAGGCTGTTCTTGGTGCCCGTATGGACAACAGTGAAGTTGTTTTCAATAACCTGCGGGTTGCTGTAGCCAAGGATCCTTCTCTCAAGAAAATGGCTGCAACCGATATGGAGTTTGGTAAGTTCCTTACCAATGATGTCTTCAAATCTATCGTTCAGTAATCGACATTTTCATTTTTAATTCATCAGCCGGTTGACAAAAAGCGCCAACCGGCTGATTTATTTTTATTCAAGGGTGAAAGCCGATTTTATTATTTGCCGGTAAAAGCAGTAAAGAATTCCCATACGACAATTCCTGCGCATACGGCCACGTTGAGCGAATGCTTTGTGCCATGCTGAGGAACAACAATTACCGAATCGCTCAGGTCGACCACATCCTGCCTTACTCCATGAATTTCATGTCCGAATACAAGGGCATATTTCCGGCTGGTATCAACCTTGAACTGACTCAGCGGTACGTTGTTTTCGGCCTGTTCAACAGAAATTATGATATACCCTTCTTTGTGAAGTTCTCTAATGGCTTCGGCTGTATCCTCTCTGTATTCCCAGTTGACTGATTCTGTTGCCCCCAGGGCTGTTTTATGAATTTCTGGATGCGGAGGCGTAGCCGTTATACCACATAAAACGATTTTTTCAGCAAGAAATGCGTCAGCAGTACGGAAGATCGAACCGATGTTATTCTGGCTCCTGATATTATCAAGAACAAGCACCAGAGGAATTTTAGGGGTTTTTTTGAACTCCTCTACCGTTTTTCTTCCCAGTTCTTCGTTCTTAAGTTTGCGGGGCATGGAATAAATGTTAATGATTGCAAAAATAATCTTACCTCCGGAAAAACTTTCAGCATGGCGATACATGCAGGTTCATCTATAAAATTGGGTTGGAGGAAAGGTTTGAGCGAATTGCTAAAGAGCTTCTTCCAGGTTGGCTGAGAGAGCTTTGTTTTCGATGAAGTCGTAAAGCGTCAGGCGACGGATGTTGTAAAGGTAGTTCCAGAAGTTTCGCATGCTTTCAATGTAGGCTCGTCGTGCCTGGTCTTTTTCCGAAAGAGCAACATTCAGGTCAAGGACGCTGATTTTTCCTATGAGAAACCGCTGTTTGGTTACTTCATACCGGCTGGCCGCAATAGTATCGGCTTTAGCGGCAATCATAAACTGATCATCCTGTAGGTTAAACTGCATGACCTGAAGGAAGATGTTTTGCTGAAAATCGGTCTGATCCTGCTGAACTTGTGTCCTGACAACTTCCTGACTGCTCATAGCCATCCTCACTTTCCCTTTTCCCTGTCCCCAGTCAAGCAAAGGAATTTGAATGCCAACACGCACCCTTTGCTGGCTTTGAGGATCCTGATATACCGCCGCCAGTTCATCGGCTTTTTGTGTAAAGCCAAGGGAAGCAAACAATGTAGCGTTAAACCCTCTTTCGCCCCTTGCCTGGGCCACATCTCTTTCTGCCTCAATTAACTGCCGTTCCATCCGTAAGATGTCGGGGTTATTCTGCAAAGCTTCCTGCAGTGTTTTATTATAATCAAGTTCAATGGCAGGAATCTCTGAAGGAATTACCAGTATCAGATCAATGTTTTCGTTAAAGCCCAGGAAGGAACGCAGGCGTGATTTCTTGAATTCAAGGTCAATCAGGGCTTTGTTCAGTTCAGTTCCTGCATTCAGATGGCTCAATTCCATTTGAAGAAGCTCATTTTCGGCAATAGTGCCAATGTTGTAACGTCCCTGGGCTATTTTGTACAGTGTATCGGTATTGTTAAAGTTGGTACGGGCAATTTCGAGGTTAATCTGGGCGGCGGCAAGGTCGAAAAACAAATCCACTGCCTGGGAAGAAACCTGTTCCAGGCTGCTCACGAAGTTTCGTTTAGCTTCTTCGTATTTTAAAGGTTCAATTTTTCTTGACCAACGGAGGGCGTTATAGGAAAAGAGTGGTTGGCGGAACCCGATGCTGACGGGAGTTGAAAGATAGGAATGACCGGCCGTCGTTCCGAGCTGATCAATTCGCTGAAGGTCGCTGTTGATGAAAATACTGCCACCTGTATAAAAAATATTCTGGCTGAGGGAAAGGCTTCCAAGGGTGTTAACCAGTTTGCGCTCAACAAATTCATCGGTTCCGTCGGGCAAGGTTATTTTTTCTATGCTGCGATTCAGGTCGGGCATAGTGCCTGTGAGAGTGAGGGATGGCAGCAGGCTGGCCAGATGGGTGCGATACTGCCAGTAACTTGCCCTGAAACGGTGGCGTGCAAGCAATGCCTGGGGCGACTGATCCCGTGCCAGGGCAATTACTTCCTGCAGGGTTAGTTTTTTTTCTGTCTTCTGAGAATATAGCCGGGAGGGTATTAACGCAACCAAAAAAATACCCTGCCACATCAGGAAAGTTAAGAACCTTTTATTCATAATGCAACGATTCAATGGGATCCTTTTCTGAGGCTCTTTTAGCGGGAGAATACCCGAAAATGATTCCAATGGATGCAGAAACGACAAAAGCCAGCACCACAGAAAAGGGGGAAATCACTGTCAGGATGCCGGAGAAATGTGTTATGAGCTTGCTCAGGACAATACCGAGCAATACCCCCAGAATGCCACCTGAAATGCTTATCAGAACAGCTTCAGATAAAAACTGCACGACAATATCTTTCCGTGTGGCTCCTATCGCCATCCGGATGCCAATTTCGCGTATCCGTTCCAGTACATTGGCAAACATAATATTCATGATTCCTATACCCCCAACAAGAAGGGATATGCTCGCAATAGCTCCCAGAACAATATTAAAGATGTCTTTGGTGCGTTGCTGTTGTTTCAGAAGGAGTTCAGGTACTACAATTTCATAGTCTTTGACTCCCATATGCCTGCGAAGCAGCATGCGTGACAAAACCTCCACTGTCGGGTTCAACTGGCTTGTTTCGTTTACCTGCACTATAATCCTGTCCAGTTGATGGTAGTTGTTCTTTTTTCCGGAAGAGGCCGCAGAAGAGCTTCTGATAAATACTCCACCGCGCCTTACAACAATGTTGGTGAGTTTTTTTGATGTTACAAGTGCACGGTTTTCAAAGCGCATTAACATAGTCTTAACCGGGATAAAAATGTTATCATTCTGTACAGTAACTCCAGCAGATTCAAGTCCCGATACCTGAATCATATTCCTCTGAAGTACTCCAATTACTTTCAGCCAAACGTTTCCACATTTGATATATTGATTCAGGGCACTTGAATTGGGAAAAAGTTTTGCATCGATGTTGGCACCAATAATACAAACCGGAATCCCTTCTTCTTCCTGATACTTGTCAAAGGGAACCCCTTTTTCGAGGGGGAGATTGTACAAATCGAAGTAGGAGCGGGCAACACCTATGATCTTAGTGTCAATCCGTTTGCCATTCTGGATAACAAACGAATTTACAGTTATTTCAGGACAAACGGTCCTGATACCTGGAATAACCTGGCGGATAGCTTCAACATCGAGTAATGTGAGTCCGGGAGAGAATTTTTTCTTTTCCTGTGAGGAATTATTCCCAGAGTTGTTCTCTTCACCTGATTCAGGCTCTTCTGGAATGACGGGGCTGATGACTATATTGTTTACGCCCACCATTTTTATCTGTTCGAGAATCTCCTGTTTGGCTCCGGCCCCTATTGCCAGCATGCTAATAACCGCTGCCACCCCGAAAATAATACCCAGAGCCGTTAGCATTGATCTCAGGCGATTATTCAGAAGTGACTCAAATGCAATAACGATATCGTGAACGTATCTTTGCATCTGTTACGGTTTTACTCTTACTCTTTGCATCCTTCTTCTTCCTGTTCCGTCGGATTGACGGGCAGTATCCTTTATTTGCCGGTAGGTATTTTCCATTTCGCTTCTATGGATAGATTCTTCTCTTTTTTTCCTCTCCTGCGCTTTTTGCAGGATGACAGGAATGAGTTCCGAGCCATCTGTTTTCATCTTCGCAGCATTTTCAGGCTTTGACAACAGTATCCTGTCGCCTGCCTTTAAGCCCTGCTCCACAACAACTTCATTTTCATTTGTTTCGCCCAGAACAACAATTTGTTTTGTACCATTCTTTTTAAAAACATAAGGTATGCTGTCATCACTAAAGATTGCTTCGAGGGGTACAGAAAGAACATTGTCCAGTCTGGCAATTAGAATAGCATTGCCGGTTGTCATGGAAGGACGAAGTATAGGATCATATTCATTAACTTTAATAATGACCTCAAAAACTTTGGCATCGGTATTGGGCAATTGTTCGCCTATATTAGCCACTTCGGTTACCACTCCGGTATATTTCTTCTCAGGGAAGGCGTCCACTGTAATCCTCACCGGCTGGCCGGGTTTAACTTTGCTGATATCAATTTCGTTTACGTAGGTTTTGGATATCATAGAGGTGAGGTCGGGTAGTGTTGCCACGGTCAGATCCCATGGGCTGATAGTGGAACCCACCTTTCGTTTTTCTCCGCTCCATTCACGGGCATAAATGACCATACCATCAGCCGGAGCGCGAATTATGAATTTTTCGAGTACGCTTTGCATTTCCGTCATTCGTCTGCGTGCCCTGGCGAGTTCGACGGCTGCCAGGCTCATATCTTCTCTGGCCTGCTGTTCCTTAAGAGAATAGTTTTTACGTGCCTGTTCATAATTTCTTTCAGTTTTCTCCAGATCAATTTGTGCCTGCCGAATGGTAGCCGGAGGTTCATATTTGCTTTGTTCCAGTTTGATGCGGGCTTCTTCCATGCTGAACCGGAGGTTGATCAATTCGTCTCTCAGGTTGCGCAGAAGAATGGTTGTATCCAGCCGGGTTTTATTAAACTTCGATTCGGCTTTCTCTACTTCATCCATTATGTCTTTCAGTTGATTATCTGCCTCCGACCGGTCGAGTGTAGCAACATAGTCTCCTTCTTTTACCACAGTTCCTTCTGGAACAAGATCCTGAATCCGGATGTTGTTAAGTCTCAGGTTACGGCTGCGAAGTTCGATAGGCCCTGTAATATTCTGGGAGCGAGCTGCCTGGAGTTCTCCCGTTACGCTTACCAGAATCTCAAAAGGACCTTGTTTTACCTGAGTCTCGAGAACTACTTTCTTGTCTTGCCGTGAGGCACCAAATAGGAAATAAATAACCAGAAGCGCGGCAATGGCAAAACTGATTATCCAGATAGTTCGTTTTTTCATTCCTGTTTATATTAGTTCAATGGACTGAAAACTCAATTATGAACCGGCAGATTGCAGAACTTTTTCCACCATGGCAGCAAAGCGGTCAGCCTCTTCGGCGGACGTTCCTTCACTGTAAATACGTATTATGGGTTCGGTATTTGATTTTCGTATATGTGCCCAACCTTCAGGGAAATCAATGCGTATTCCATCGATGTCGTTGATTTTCATATCTTTAAAATTTTCTTTCACCTGTTTCAACAACTGGTCAATGTTTTTTCCTTCACTGATTTCAACTTTTCTTTTAGACATTACATAGTTGGGATAGCCTGCACGAAGTTCGGATGTTTTTTTTCCTGACCTTGCCAGGTGGCTGAGGAAAAGGGCAATGCCGACAAGAGCGTCTCTTCCGTAATGGAGGTCGGGTAGAATAACACCACCGTTTCCTTCACCGCCAATCACTGCATTTACCTTTTTCATCATAGCCACTACATTTACTTCACCAACAGCAGAGGCGAAATACTGGCCGCCGTATTTTTCAGTAATATCTTTGAGGGCACGGGATGAGGAGAGGTTGGAAACGGTGTTTCCTTTTTTCATGGAAAGCACATAATCTGCTACAGCCACCAGAGTATATTCTTCACCGAACATGCTTCCGTCTTCACACACAATGGCCAGACGGTCAACGTCAGGATCGACAACCAGGCCCAGGTGTGCCTTTTTACGGGGTACCACGACAGAAATTTCCGTCAGATGCTCAGGTAATGGCTCGGGATTATGCGTAAAAAGTCCGTCAGGGGTGCAGTTTAGCGGGATGACTTCCTGTACGCCAAGTGCTTTAAGTAATGCGGGTACGGCTATACCTCCCACGGAGTTGACGGCATCAACTGCAACTTTGAATTTTGCCTTACGGATAGCATCAGTATCAACATACGGGAGCTCGAGTATTTTCTGAATATGATATTCAAGATATCCTTCCCGCCTGGTGATAACGCCAAGCTGGTCAACTGGTACATAACTGAAATCATTTTTTTGTGCCAGATGAAGAATTTCTTCTCCTTCTTCTGCTGAAAGGAATTCGCCGTTATGCCCCAGCAATTTGAGTGCGTTCCACTGGATAGGGTTATGGCTGGCAGTGATAATAATTCCTCCCTGTGTTTTTTCGGCTAAAACGGCCATTTCGACGGTGGGTGTTGTTGCATATCCAAGCTGTATTACATTGATTCCGCAGGCTGACAGGGTTGCGGTTACGAGCGATTCTACCATCGTGCCTGAAATACGGGCATCACGTCCTATAATTACCGTGGGTTTTATTCCGCGGAACCTCAGTCTGATAAATTTTGCATATGCAGTGGAAAAACGGACAATATCGAGAGGGGTCAATGCTTCTCCGGGTTTTCCTCCTATGGTGCCCCGTATTCCTGAAATTGAAGTGATGAGTGCCATTGCTGTTTTTTGACCTTAAAAGTACAAATAACTTCCTTTTTTAGGCTAATTTTGTATAACTATGGTAACAACCAGGAAAAAAATTCATCCGGCGCCTGCGAAATGGACTCCGGGCAATGAGCCGGCTCTCAGACAGGGAGAAGTTCCAGGAGAGGGGCTGCGTCGAATTCTTTCGGAAGAATTACAATACTCACTTGGTCAGGTAGTCCGTCCCACGGAAGAAGTGCATCAGGCAGTTCACGAACTGCGAAAAACACTGAAACGCATAAGGGCTGTCTTTCGGCTCATGGAACCTGATATAGGGTACTATTTGTGCCGGAAGGAAATACATAGATACAGAGATATGGCCCGGAACATTTCCTCTCTCAGAAGCCTGTATGTATGTCTTGAAACAATCAAGAAAATCCGCCCTGTGCTTCCTAAAAAACTTGGCGGAGAGCCATTAGAAAAAACAGAAATAATTCTGCGCGGACAGTATGAATATCTTCTGAAGAAAAAAATTGAAGAAAAAAATGTATTTGAACTCATTCGCCAGGAACTTGCTGAAGCAAATCATTATATCAATGCCCTGCCTGCTCTTCATAATGATATTGCCCTTTATGAAAAAGCTGTGAGAAACTGTTTTCGTAAAGGAAGAAAATGCTGGCGTAAGGTGGCCAGAAAAGCAAATTCTTCCAATATTCATGAACTGAGAAAACAAATCAAACTATTGCAGTTTCAGCTTCAAGTACTCTATCCCCTTTTGCCGGAAAAGCTTCAGAAACCTCTGGCTCAGCTGCAGAAACTCGCCCGTCTGAGCGGAGATGAACATGATCTTTATGAACTTTCTTTGATGATTAAGAAATATTTGAAAGATGAACCATATAAAAAGGAACTTATATTTGGTATTTCTCGTATTATGCTGAAGTACCGGAAGCAATTCCTGCCGGCTGTCAGGAAGTTTTACAGTATTAAAAGCAAAAAGTTTATTGCCGAGCTAGGTTTAAGAAATATTCAAATTTCCGAAGCGTACGATTTAAAAAGCGCATAGTATGGGGCTTTTCGGTTCTGTAAACTGGTTCAATCAACAACAAAAAAGATCCCTGAAAATTTATGCTCTTATTTTCCTGGTTTGTTTAATTACGTGGCTGTGCGGTATTCTTTTCCTCCAAAACAAACCGGAGTTCCGCATTTTTGGTATTTCCGGGCTTCTTCTGGTTCTTTCAGGATTTATCATGGTTCCGTTGCAGAAAGTGGCGGGATTTCCTGACCTGTTCGACAAGGAAGTTCAGGGTAGAAAACGTTTTATCGAACCATTTGGCATCGGAATTATCTTTGCTATTGCCGACGTGGTTGTATTTAAACTGATTCTTCACCCGGAGCCCTATACCACTCTTCCTCCATTTCTTCAACCATTCCCATATTCCATTTTACTCTATTTCTCCGGGGCTGTTTATTGTGAGGTTCTTTACAGACTTCTGCCCTTCACATTGATTCTCTCTGTTGTAAGTTTAATAACCCATGGGAAAGGAGCAGGCAGGTATTTCTGGATTCTTGCCGTTCTTACCTCTCTCTGGGAACCTCTGGAACAAACAGGGAATGCGATGCCATGGGTGATGGTATACACTTTTCTTAGCGGTTTCCTTTTTAATTTTTTGCAGGCGGTGTATTACAAGAAGGCAGGTTTTCTTTCTTCCCTTTCAGTTAGGCTTGGACATTATTTTCTGTGGCATATTCTGCTGGGAATCTACGTCCAGTATTATCTTATTACCGGGAATCCTTAAGTTTGATAAGATACTGGGTAGAGAACATCACTGGGGCCAATCCGATAAAGTCCAGAATGGTAAGCCTATAGTACTTTCTGCATATGCCAGTTGCCTGAAAGTACCAGTTCCATGGTGCGGCCGAAAGGACCTTCTTCCACGGCAGCCA
>CAZJQN010000003.1:0-55225 GCA_964548125.1 uncultured Bacteroidales bacterium
CTCCAAATCCAAAAATATTCAACCTATATTGCCTGAAAATTAAAGAGGCCGCCTAGTTACTTTTTAGACAGCCTCTTCGTATTCTTACAAGAATTAAATCGTTATTTTATTCAGAGACGATTTCAAATTTAATGTCGGCATAAACGTCTTTGTAAAGTTTTATGCGGGCATGATAGGTTCCTACTTCCTTTACAAGTTCTTCGCGAATGGTGATATTCTTTCTGTCTATCTCAAAGCCTTTAGCTGCTAAAGCTTCAGCAATCATAATAGTATTGACAGAACCGAATATCTTCCCTTTGGAACTTGTTTTGGCTCCGATGGTAAGTACCACTTCTTTCAGTTTTTCGGCCAGAGCGAGAGCCTCATTGCGAAGCTTCTCTTCTTTATGAGCCCTTTGCCTCTGAATTTCAGCATGCATTTTTAAGACTGACGGTGTAGCGCTGATGGCAAGTCCCTTCGGTATTAGATAGTTCCTGGCATATCCGTCACGTACGGTTACCAGTTCATCCTTCGATCCCAGATTGGGAATATCCTGTTTCAATATAATCTGCATAGTAATTCCTCCTGAAAGATTACTTGAGTAAATCTGTTACATAAGGCAAAAGCGCAAGGTGACGGGCTCTTTTGATGGCCTGTGCTACTTTACGCTGATACTTTAGAGATGTACCGGTAAGTCGGCGAGGCAGTATTTTACCCTGCTCATTCAGGAATTTCTTGAGGAATTCAGGATCCTTATAATCAACATACTTGATCCGGTTCTTCTTGAAACGGCAGTACTTTTTCTTCTTGATTTCAACTGACGGGGGCGTCAGATATCTGATTTCTCCCTGATTCTGGTTCATAGCTTATTCCTCCACCTTTTTTTCTTTGGGGTTTTCCTTTAAACTTCTCTTTTTCTCACTGTACTCAATAGCATACTTATCCATCTTGAACGTAAGGAACCGGATGATGCGTTCATCTCGCCGGTATTCTGTTTCAAGCTTACTGATAAGTGATCCCTCAGCTCTGAACTCAATCAGGTGATAAAATCCGGTGGTCTTCTTCTGAATCGGGTATGCAAGTTTACGCAAACCCCAGTCTTCCTCGTGGACGATCTCACCACCACCATCGGTGATCACGCTCCGGAATTTTTGTACCGCTTCCTTTGCCTGTGTTTCAGACAAAACGGGAGTTAAAATGAAAACGGTTTCGTACTGGTTTAACATAATGATTTAAAATTAATTAATTAATTTTTTGGCCTGCAAAGATAGAAACTTTTTCTTTCATTGAAAATTTTTTTGGAATTGCCTTTTAGAATTTGAAGGAATTTTTTTTGAGTTTACATCATGTAAAACATTATATATTAGTTAGATATAATACGAACCGGTTGCTTACTATCAGGGCCTGTGCATTTTCTGCTTTCATAAAAACCTCATTTTAACATTCATTTTTTCAGTTTACAGAATATGCGTGCACTGTAAAAATGAACTGCGAATCACTAAACAACATATTTTACTACATTTGTGCCCATGGAACGATTCATTGTATCAGCCCGTAAATACCGACCAGCAACCTTCGGTTCAGTCATTGGACAGGAAGCAATTACTACTACACTTAAAAATGCAATAAAAAATGGTCAGCTGGCGCAGGCGTACCTCTTCTGTGGTCCGCGTGGCGTCGGTAAAACTACCTGTGCACGGATATTTGCCAAGACTATCAACTGTTATCATCTTGACGATACTACCGAACCGTGCAATCAGTGTGAATCATGTTTGGCTTTCAACGAATCGCGTTCCTACAATATCCACGAGCTGGATGCTGCTTCCAACAACTCGGTAGATGATATTCGTAACCTGATTGATCAGGTTAGAATTCCTCCTCAGATTGGTAAATATAGTGTCTATATTATCGACGAAGTTCATATGCTTTCGGCGGCTGCTTTCAATGCCTTTCTCAAGACACTGGAAGAGCCTCCGCGGCACGCCATTTTTATTCTTGCAACAACTGAGAAACATAAAATCCTTCCAACCATTCTGTCACGGTGCCAGATTTTTGATTTCAACCGTATTAAGGTACGGGATATTGTGAATCACCTGGCCGATATTGCCTCACGTGAGCAAATTGTAGCCGAACCTGATGCTCTCAATATCATTGCATTAAAGGCAGAAGGTGCCATGCGAGATGCTCTTTCTGTTTTTGATCAGATAGTCAGCTTCTCTGGAGGGCAGGTCACATATGCAAATGTTATCAAAAGCCTTAATATTCTTGATTTTGAATATTATTTTAAGCTAACCGACGGTCTCCTTAAAAACGATTCTGTTTCGGGTCTTCTTCTTTTCAATGAAATTCTGGAGCATGGATTTGATGCTCAGAATTTTATAATCAGCCTTGGAAATCATTTCCGGGACCTTTTAGTGTGCAAGGATCAAAAAACAATTGACCTTTTAGATGTTGGAGAAGGAATAAAGCTCAGGTATCTGGAACAATCGGCGAAATGTGAACCAGAATTTCTAATTCAGGCTATCGATATATGCACCCAGTGCGATGTGCAGTTCAGATCATCGCGTAACCCAAGATTGCTTGTAGAGTTAAGCCTTCTAAAGCTGGCAAGCCTGACAGCTGAAAAAAAAAAGAATTCGGTAAACCAGTCTGAAGCTGAATTATCTCAAACTGCAGAACCGGTAAAGAGAACAGATAAAAATGTTCCTGACAGGCCTGATCAGAAGCAACCTCCGGGTAAAAAACAGATAGTTATTTCAGGTCCTGCTTCCTATTCATTGAAAGATATCCTTTCATCTGGAAATAAAACCAATGGGAAATTGCCAGGAGGAGAGAAAGATCCTGTTGATGTACCTGTGGTTGAAGACCCCTCAGACATAAAAAATGAACCCTTCAGCGAAGCACAATTGGAATCAGCTTACCGGGAATTTGTTCAGGAATTGAAATCGGAAAAACCAAGACTTTATAGCATTCTATTATCAAAAAAACCTGTTCTGAAGGAGAGCCATTCTATTCGTCTCCTTATGGATAATGAAACACAATTGGAAGATTTTAACCTCAATGTAAAAGCAGATTTGCTGAGCTTTTTGCGAAAAACACTGAACAATTCCAATATCAGTATTGTTACGGAAATAGAAGAGAAGGAACCACAGCGAAGAATATATACGGCCGAAGAGAAATTTCAGGAGCTGGCTTCCAGAAATCCTCTATTGAATAGAATGAGAAAAGATTTTAATCTTGATTTTGATTGATTATGAAGGGAGAAAGAATATTAAAGAAAGAAAATTGCCTGAAAGTTCCAGACTTTCCAATCATTCCCTATATTGAAGGAGATGGGACTGGTCCGGATATCTGGTCAGCAGCAGTAAGAGTGTTTGACGCAGCAGTAGAAAAAGCTTATGGAAGCAGGCGTAGAATCATCTGGAAAGAAGTATATGCTGGCGAAAAAGCATTTAAAAAAACCGGAAACTGGCTTCCTGATGAGACGCTTGATACAATACGGGAACATCTTATTGCGATTAAAGGTCCATTAACAACACCTGTTGGTGGAGGGATTCGTTCTCTGAACGTTGCATTACGGCAGTTATTAGATTTGTATGTATGCCTGCGGCCCGTCCGCTACTTTCATGGTGTCCCGTCACCTGTTAAACATCCTGAACTGGTTGATATGGTCATTTTCAGGGAGAATTCTGAGGATATTTATGCGGGGATTGAGTGGATGGCTGGGACTGATGAGGCCAGAAAAGTGATCCGGTTTCTGCAGGATGAAATGAAAGTTTCCAAAATTCGGTTTCCGGAAACAAGCTCGATAGGAATCAAACCCGTTTCAAAAGAGGGCACTGAACGCCTTGTACGTGACGCTATTTTATATGCGCTTCAACACAAACGTCCCTCTGTTACCCTGGTACATAAAGGAAACATAATGAAATTTACAGAAGGGATGTTCAAATTGTGGGGATATGAATTGGCTGAAAGGGAATTTGGAGACAGAGTCTTTACCTGGGCCATGTATGACAGAATTGTTGCATCACAAGGACAGTCTGCCGCTGAGGAAGCAATGAATGATGCATTGAAGAATGGAAAATTGATTCTTAAGGACGTTATTGCCGATGCTTTTCTTCAGCAAATTCTTCTCCGGCCCTCGGAATATTCTGTCATTGCCACACTGAACCTCAACGGTGACTACATTTCTGACGCTCTTGCTGCTATGGTCGGGGGCATTGGAATAGCACCAGGAGCTAATATCAATTATCAAACTGGTCATGCCGTTTTCGAAGCGACACATGGCACGGCTCCCAAATATGCAGGTCAGGATAAGGTGAATCCCGGTTCCGTTGTACTTTCGGGGGTTATGATGCTCGAATATATGGGCTGGAATGAGGCCGCTCAGCTGATTGTGAACGGACTGGAAAAAACTATTTTATCCAAAAGAGTTACCTACGACTTTGAACGCCTCATGGAAGGGGCAACCTTATTGAAATGCTCTGAATTTGCAACCGAAATAATGAACAATATGTAATAAACCTCTAAAATCAATGAAATATGAATAAGAAAGTAGAATCCATTCTCAATCGCCAGGTTGTGCGCGAAGGGTATTCGTCCCATCTCTACCTGGCTATGGCATCGTGGGCTGAAACAGAAGGCTATAAAGGTATAGCAGAATGGCTTTATGCCCAGTCAGAAGAAGAACGTCTTCATATGCTGAAGGTGATTAAGTACATCAACGAACGCGGTGGTAAAGCTATTATTCCTGAGATTGAAAAACCTCCAGTCCAGTTTACCGGAGTACTGAAAATGTTTGAGGAAGTGCTTAAACATGAACAGTTTATTACGGAATCAATCAATGAAATTGTCCAGATCTGTCTGGAAGAAAAAGACTTTAATACGTACCAGTGGGTACAGTGGTTCGTAAATGAGCAACTTGAAGAAGAAGCTTCTGTGCGTACTCTGCTGGATAGTTTACGCCTGGCCGGAGATCAGCATTTGTACCTGTTTGACCGGGATATTATGTCCATGCGTCAAAAAGAGAGTGATGCTGATTCAACTGCTCAGTAATGCTCACCTGGATTTTTTCCATCTTAGACTTTCGGTCAGCTGTTCAAGCTCTTCTTCAAATTTTTTGAGGCTCTTTGGAGCATTGTCATAGTCGGTTATGATGCGGATAATTCCTGCAGAGGTATAGCGTATATAAGTTGTTGGAAGATCAAGCCGGAGCGAAAGATAGGAATCCCGGCATGAATCAAGCTGTGCCTCAGTAACCAATATTTCAAGTTCTTTCATTTTTTCCTCCGAAAGTCTGCTATAATACCTGCCGGTGCGGGGAGTGAAGGAGTATCCTTCGTAAATGACCCATCCTTCTGAATAAAAACTAACCTTGTATTCCGGACATTGTCCTCTACACGTTGTTTTTTCCATTTCAAGCCAGGGAACTTCATCCTTACTTACCGGGTGAAAGCTGCAGGAAGTGAAAAATATTGTTGTGAAGAAAAAAATAAAAAGGCAAATTTGTTTCATAAACTGAAGGCAAATATTCTTTGTAAAGATATGGTTTTGTTATGTATTGCTAATATTTATCTTTTATGAGAAACAGGATTGTTTTATTCTCTTTATTAATGCTTGTTTTTTTTATTGGAAAAGGTATTGGCCAGATAACTTTTTTTGGAGAGCCGATAAAATTACCACCTCCGGTTTGTTATGGTTTGCCGGTTGATGCCCATACCAAAATTTTACCGCGCCCTGAATTACTTTCCCGTCTCAAGTCTGCCAATGTCAAAAAAGCTGATATTAGAGTAACCTACCATGACTTTCCGACTGCGGCAAGAACTGCTTTTGATTATGCAGTGAACCTGTGGGCTTCTATGATTACTTCTCCTGTACCAATAAGGATTGATGCTACATGGGAAAAACTCCCTTCCGGTGTTCTTGGAAGTACTGGTCCTTCTGTATATTACAGAGGTTTTGACGGATCTTCTGATGTGTTTAAGTTTTTTCCCATTGTTCTGGTAGAAAGAATGATTGGGCGCGATATTAATGGCGAAGACCAGCCTGATATGTACGGTTCTTTTTCTAATGATTTGTCACTCTGGTATTTTGGAACTGATGGTAATTGTCCCTCCGGTAAGTATGACTTTGTAACAACCGTCCTGCATGAACTCTGTCATGGACTCGGTTTTGTCAGAAGTTTTACTTATTATTCTGACACTCGTGAAGGCGATTATGGACTTGGTTCCACCGGAATTCCGGTTATTTTCGATAAGTTCGTTACCAATATTTATGGTCTCTATCTCATCGACACGATTTATTATCCCCGTCCGTCAACTTTGCTCGGGTCAGCGCTGAGAAGCAATAAGGTATATTTTGACGGAATAGTTACCCGAAGCGCCAATTCTGGTTTTAATGCGAAGCTATACGCTCCTTTGCGTTGGGATCAGGGATCCAGTATTGCTCATCTTGACGACAGCAAATATGATGGGACTATTAATGCCCTCATGACACATGCCACCCAGACGATGGAAGTTATTCACGATCCGGGCCCGATTGCACTCGGAATTATGGGAGACCTGGGATGGATTCATACATGGATCAAACACGATACCCTACCCGATATTGAAGACCTCACCTCACGGGTCACTGTTAAGGCAGTTATTACCAGCGATACAGCACTGTCCAGAAATTCCGCGAGATTGTATTTTTCCTCTGATACATTCAAGACCTCAACCGCAAAACCATTACTGCCAACCGGAAATCCTAACGAATTCTCTGCTGATATTCCTTTAACAAAACTGGAACAACGAATTTTTTACTACATTTCCGTAAAAGATACCTTTCAGCGTCTATTTACTGCTCCATCAGGGGCTCCTGATTTTGTTTACTCCTTTTATATTGGGGAAGATACCCTTAAACCCTATATACAGCATCAACCTGTGCCGTATGTTCTTGATGTAGCCGATTCTGTTATTCTGGAAGCAATTGTGCGGGATAACCTCGGAGTTGATACAGCATTTATTGAGTATTTTGTTAACAGCACCTCCCAACCTGCTATTGGTCTCCGGCATGATTCGCTGGTATATTATTCGGCCTCTATTCCTGTCAGATTGGCAGGTATTACGGCCGATGATACGATTTTCTATCGCATTGTGGCAAGGGACAAGTCAAAGGCTCATAACGAAACCTGTATTCCCGAAACAGGTTACTTTACTCTTCAGGTTGAGCCGGTACCGGAACCTATTCGCACTTATCATAACGATTTTAATAACGGAACATTTGATTTTCTGATGAATGGGTTTTCTATTGATCAGCCATCAGGCTTTTATACCTTAGGACTGCACAGTGAGCATCCATACAGAAGTCCTGATATGGATAATCAGAAGCTGAATTTTACAGCTCAGCTACGAATCCCTATTATTCTTACAGGACCGGCAACGTACATGACCTTCTGGGAAATTGCGCTAGTCGAGCCAGGTGAGGAGGGTAGTTCATTCGGGAGCTCTGATTTTTACGATTATGTGGTGGTTGAAGGTTCTAAAGACGGAGGAACTACGTGGAAACCCTTTGAACCCGGCTGGGATTGTCGGGCATATCCTGAATGGCTTACACAGTACAATAGTTCGAAAGATATCCGTGGCAATTCCCTTGCAGTGGGTGATATGTCTCTATATAAGGTGCGAACTCTTAATTTACTATCCGATCCTTATTTCCAACCAGAGGATACGGTTCTTATTAGGTTCCGCCTTTTCAGCGACCCTTATGCACATGGCTGGGGATGGGCTGTCGACAATATCCATATTCAGGATTATGTGGAAGTACCTTCTTCTGCAGTTACGCAGGAAAATCTTTCGATTTTCCCGAATCCTGCATCAGAATTCTTGTATGTAACTCTTAAAGGATTATCAACAAGAGAAAAAGTTACGGTGTCAATCGTCAATTTGATGGGACAGTTGCAATGGTCGGAAACATTGTCAGGAAATCAGAACAATATGGCATTAAAAATTCCTGTACAGCAGTGGAAAGATGGTATGTATCTGATCACCCTCTTTACATCCGGTGGAAATGTTTCGCGTCGTCTGATAATTTCGCACTGACAAACCTGAGGCCGTAACTGTGCATCCTGGTCTGCTTTTTGCACAGTAAGTGTTACTCTTTTTCTTTTAAAGAAAAAGGATTACTGTAATATTCATTACTTTTGTGCTTTGCATATTTTGAATCGTTTCACTGATGAGCCTGATTAATAAAATTCTTTCCGGTTTTCTGGGCAGCAAGTCCGAAAGGGATATCAAGGAAATAATGCCCATAGTAGACAAGATACGTGAGATTTACCCTTCTATTACGCAACTCTCGCATGATGAATTACGGGCCCGTTCGGCAGCATTGCGGACAAAAGTCAGGTCAAGCGTGTCTGACCTGGAAACTGAGATTGCCCGCCTGAGGGAGGAAGTTGAACGTACAGAGGATTTTGATGAGAAGGAAAATCTTTATGAGCGTATTGACCGGATTGAGAAGGAAATTGATGCAAGGCTTGCCGCAGTGATGGATGAAATTTTGCCCGAGGCATTTGCCATCATGAAAGATACTGCAAGAAGATTTGTTGAGAATGATGTGGTAGAAGTTACGGCAAATGATTTCGACCGTGAGATGGCTGCTAAATACGATCATGTTGAAATCAAAGGCGACAAAGCACTTTGGCATAGCAGTTGGATGGCCGGTGGAAACCGTATCCGCTGGGACATGGTTCATTACGACGTGCAGCTTATTGGTGGCATTGTTCTTCATCAGGGTAAAATTGCTGAAATGGCAACTGGAGAAGGAAAGACCCTTGTTGCCACACTTCCTGTATTTCTTAATGCTCTTTCCGGGCGAGGTGTTCATATTGTTACTGTAAATGATTATCTCTCACGTCGCGACTCAGAATGGATGGGCCCATTGTATCAGTTTCATGGCCTTTCGGTTGATTGCATTGATAAACATCAGCCAAACAGCGAGGCACGTCGTAAAGCATATCAGGCTGATATAACCTTCGGCACCAATAATGAATTTGGCTTTGATTACCTCCGTGATAACATGGCGCTCAGTCCTGAAGACCTGGTGCAGAGAGCACATGTTTATGCTATAGTTGACGAAGTCGACTCGGTATTGATTGATGATGCACGTACACCCCTCATTATATCAGGGCCTGTACCAAAAGGCGATGACCAGCTCTTTGAAGAACTTAAACCGCGTGTCGAAAATCTGGTTAATGCCCAGCGCAAGCTGGTCAATCAGGTTCTGGCTGATGCCCGCAAATACCTTGCGGAAGGCAACCTGGATAAAGCCGGATTCAACCTTTTGCAGGCTTACAAAGGTCTGCCTAAACATAATGCCCTCATTAAACTCCTGAGTGAACAGGGTAACAAGTCGCTCCTGCTCAAAACGGAAAACTTTTATATGCAGGAGAACTCCAAAAACATGCATCTTGTTACAGATGATCTTTACTTCATTATCGATGAAAAAAACAACTCGGTTGAACTCACCGACAAAGGTATTGATCTGATTACCGCTGCATCAGAAGATCCGCATTTCTTTATCCTGCCCGATATTGGTTCTGAAATTGCTGAAATTGAACGATCCAATCTCTCCAATGCTGAGAAGCTTGCAAAGAAAGATCAACTTCTTCAGGATTATGCAGTTAAGTCTGAACGGGTTCATACGGTTCACCAGTTGCTGAAGGCATATGCACTTTTCGAAAAGGATGTGGAGTATGTTGTAATTGATAATAAGGTCAAAATTGTTGATGAACAAACCGGGCGTATTCTGGAAGGAAGGAGGTATTCTGACGGACTGCATCAGGCGATCGAAGCAAAAGAACGGGTGAAGGTCGAGGCTGCCACTCAGACTTTTGCTACCATTACCCTCCAGAATTATTTCCGCATGTATAAGAAATTGGCAGGTATGACCGGTACTGCCGAAACGGAAGCTGGCGAGTTCTGGGATATATACAAACTGGACGTTGTTGTTATTCCCACCAACAAACCCGTCATAAGAAAGGATATGGAGGACCTGGTCTATAAGACCAAACGCGAGAAATACAATGCGGTTATTGACGAAATTGAACATCTTTACAAGATTGGACGCCCTGTACTCGTCGGAACAACGTCGGTGGAAGTATCTGAGCTTTTAAGCCGTATGCTGAAGCTCAGAGGTCTTAAACACCAGGTGCTGAATGCCAAACTGCATGCTAAAGAGGCTGAAATTGTTGCTGAAGCGGGTAAAAAAGGTACCATTACCATTGCTACCAATATGGCTGGTCGTGGTACCGACATTAAAATAACAGAGGAAGTAAGACAGGCAGGGGGATTGGCTATAATTGGTACAGAACGGCATGAATCACGCCGTGTTGACCGGCAGCTTCGGGGTCGCTCAGGGCGTCAGGGAGACCCTGGAACTTCCCAATTCTTCGTTTCCCTTGAAGATGACCTGATGCGGCTTTTCGGATCGGAAAGAATTGCCAATCTGATGGATAAACTGGGTCTTAAAGAAGGCGAAGTGATCCAGCATCCTATGATCACCAAATCCATCGAACGAGCCCAGCGCAAGGTGGAGGAAAACAACTTCGGCATTCGTAAACGATTGCTGGAGTATGACGATGTAATGAATTCCCAGCGCGAAGTAGTCTACCGTCGCCGTCGCCATGCCCTCTTCGGCGAACGGCTTGAAGTTGACATTGCCAACATGATGTATGATACTGTGCAGTCGGTGGTTGAATCCCATTATGGTGTTTCTGAATTCACCGATTTCACCATGGATCTTATCAGGACTCTTTCTATGGATTCCCCAGTTACTGAGGAAGAATTCAAGCAGAAAAGTGCTGATGAACTTATAGAGAAGATTTACAGAGCACTTGTAGCACAGTATAAAAGAAAATCTGAATTTATTGCTTCGCAGGCATATCCTGTGATCAAGGACGTTTACGAAAAACAGTCCCATATTTATGAAAATATCGTCGTTCCTATTACAGATGGACAGCGGGTATACCAGATTATAACTAACCTTAAAAAAGCCTACGAGACAAAAGGAATGGAACTGGTCCGTTCCTATGAAAAAACTATCATACTGTACACTATTGATGAGGCCTGGAAGGAACATCTGCGCGAGATGGATGATCTGAAAACGTCGGTACAAAATGCAGCCTATGAACAAAAGGACCCTTTACTGATATACAAATTCGAGGCATACGAGTTGTTCAAAAATATGCTGGATAAGGTAAACCGTGAAGTAGTTAGCATATTGGTTAAAGGCCATATCCCAATCCGCGATAGTAGCCAGATTCAGCGTGCTCAGGCTCCCAGGCGTCTTGATCTTAGCAACCTGCGGGAGAGTAAGTCAGAATTTGGCTCATCTCTTTCTCAATCAGGTGCGCAGCAGCAGCCCCAGAGAAGCCAGCCGGTTAAGGTTGAAAAGAAAATTGGAAGAAATGACCCATGTCCCTGCGGGAGTGGTAAGAAATACAAAAATTGCCACGGTAAAAACGTCACTGTGAACTAACCTGACAACCGACTAGAACACTATTTCAAAATTGCGTCTGAAGCAGAGGCCAGTTTCTGATAGGTGGCTTCGGTTACCGGAACAAGGGGTAACCGGAGTTCATTTTTAGCTAAACCAAGATGATGGAGGACAGCTTTTATGCCGGCCGGACTTCCTTCAGAAAACAAAAGTCGGGTAACTTCCATCAATTGATAGTGATAGGGTAGGGCTTCCCTTAAGTTTCCTTCAAGGGCATAGCGAACCATGGTACTCACCTGTTTCGGAAAAGCATTAGCCGAAACGGAAATAACGCCAGCACCGCCGCATGCAATGATAGGTAGCGTAAGCAGATCATCTCCGGAAATGACGAGAAAATCAGACGGTTTATCACGAATAATCTGCATGATTTGTTCCAGATTTCCTGAAGCTTCTTTAACAGCAACAATGTTCTTTATCTCATGGGCCAGGCGCACAGTAGTGTCAGCAGCAAGATTACAACCCGTTCTTCCCGGAACATTGTAAACAATAACCGGTACTTGACATTCTTCGGCAATTGCCTTAAAATGTTCAAATAAACCTCTCTGATTTGGTTTGTTGTAATAAGGGCATACCGACAATACAGCATCAACACCTTGGTAATCAAATTCCCGGATATTCTTGAGAACTTCCTGAGTGTTGTTACCTCCTATTCCTACCACAATATTAGCTTTGCCTTCTACGGTATTAACAACTTTTTGGACGACCTGCTTTTTTTCTTCCTTGGACAAAACAACAGATTCACCCGTAGTACCTAACACCACGATGTAATCAATCTTATTATCAACCAGATACCGGGTAAGTTTACCCAGCGATTCAAAATCCACTGTCTTGTCTTCATGAAACGGCGTAACAATGGCAACTCCTGTGCCGGTTAAAAATTTTCTGTTCATTGTTCTGTAGGTATAGATTTGTTGATGTTAGTTTCCTTACCGGTTTGCAGATTCATTAAATAGACTTTTATCTGTTCAATAAGATACCCAACAGATGTGTCATCTTTAAGATTGATCATAAAATCAAGATGCTGATGATCGGGGAAAAACCTGCCCACCTTAAAGGATGCTTTCGAAAGGGTTGCAACGTAACGCAAAGGAAAAAGATCTCCTGTATCAAGGGAAAAAAGGATATCAAATTTTTTTTCGCAGAAATTAATAGCATGCTGACTAACAGGCCTGAATGTCCAGCTAAGTTCATTTTTGGAAAAGAAGTGAAAACTGCGCCGGAGAAGGTAAGAATCAGGTATTTTTTTATCGTTAATATAACCGAGGACATGAGTATGAATACCTTGCTCTTGCAAAAAAGCGATGAAAGATCGCACAGGTTCATACTTTTCCAAAGTGGTCGCCTCGAAGAGGATCCCTACTTCTTTTGCTTGCCGGAGGTTGAACGCCTTAACCTCGCGATGAATCTTTTTCATCTGCCTTCGGAGCGATGCTTCTCCTAGTTTATAGCGCCATTTTTCAAGAAATGCCACAGTATAAAATTTGCCAGCCAAGTTACATGTTCCTGCTTTATTTTCCAAACCTACTCCAGCATTTTCAGAAATTCTTCTTCAGTTATAATTCTGATATTGAGCTTTTTAGCTTGTTCCAGTTTGGCTGGTCCCATGTTTTCTCCTGCCAGCAGAAAGTCAGTTTTTGATGTTACAGAACTTAGGTTTTTTCCCCCGTTTTCCTCAATAAGTCTTTTGAGTTCATCTCTCGAATGCACCCGAAAAACACCCGAAATGACAAAGCTTTTTCCTGCCAGTTTACTACTTACAGGCTGAAAAGAACTTTTTTCAGCAAATTGTAATCCTGCATTTTTCAAGTCCTCAATAAGTTTCTGGTTGGAAGGTTTAGAAAAGTACTGGCGGATGCTTTGTGCAATGGTTTCCCCGATTTCTTCCGCTTCGGTAAGTTCTGTCAGATCAGCTTTCATCAGATTATCAATATTTCCAAAATGCCGTGCCAGCTTCTTTGAAACAGTTTCACCTACGTAACGAATGCCGAGGGCATACAGAACCCTGTGGAAGGGGACCTTTTTTGATTCTTCAATGCTTTTCAGAAGATTTTTCGCCGATTTTTCCCCGAAACGCTCCAGGTTGACAATTTGTTCAAAAGTAAGTCGGTAAAAGTCGGAAGGAGTATGCACCAGACCGTTACGGTATAATAGGTCAATGGTTGCTTCAGCAGCGTTAATATCCATTGCTTTGCGGCTGATAAAATGCTCCAGCTTGCCTTTAATCTGAGGCGGGCATCCGTCTTCATTAGGACAGTAATGGCGGGCTTCCCCTTCATTACGTATAAGAGGTGTTCCACATTCAGGACAATGGGTTATGAATTCAAGTGGTTTGCTGTGAGCAGAACGTTTCGACATGTCCACACCAACAACCTTGGGAATAATCTCACCCCCTTTTTCTACAATCACATAGTCCCCTATACGGATATCCAGCAGAGCCATCTGATCTGCATTGTGCAGAGAAGCCCTTTTGACAGTGGTTCCGGCTAAAAATACAGGTTGAAGGTTCGCAACGGGTGTTATGGCTCCTGTGCGGCCAACTTGATAACTGACTGATTCCAGTAACGTAACGGCTTGTTCAGCCTTGTATTTGTATGCTACAGCCCAGCGTGGTGATTTGGCTGTATTCCCTAGTATTCTTTGCTGGGTGAGGGAGTCAACTTTTATTACAACCCCGTCAATGTCAAATGGAAGATTGTTTCGTTCAGTTTCCCAGTATTTTATAAAGTCTTTTATTTCGCCAATAGAATGGCAGCGCTTATTCCATGTAGGTACCTTAAAGCCCCATGATCGTGCCTTTTCCAGATTCTCAAAATGAGAATCGGACGGCAGATTATCTCCAAAAATAGCGTAGAACATACAATCAAGAGGACGTCTGGCGACTTCAGATGATTGCTGCAGCTTGATGGTGCCTGCCGCTGCATTACGTGGATTAGCAAAAGGCGGTTCCCCGTTTTCTTCCCTTTCTTCATTAATTTTTTGGAATGCTTCATGGGTGAGGATGATTTCTCCCCTGATTTCGAATTCGGTTGGATAATCACCCGGGGACAAAACCATGGGAATGCTTCTAATGGTACGGATGTTGCGTGTAACTATGTCCCCCCGGGTTCCATCCCCCCTGGTTAAGGCTCGCACCAGCTTCCCGTTCCGGTATGTAAGGCTGATGGATACACCGTCGTACTTAAGCTCACAACTATACGCAATTTTGTCCTGTATGGTCTCATCAACCCTCCTTATGAAATCCAGCAGTTCTTCTTCACTATAGGTATTGCTCAGCGACAACATAGGATATTTGTGCTCACCCTGCTCAAATTCCAGATTTCGGTCGTCGCCAACCCGCATACTGGGCGAGTTTTCATCGGCTATTTCGGGATGTTTTTGCTCGAGTTCAATTAATTCCTGCATCAGACGGTCATATTCCTGATCTGAAATGACCGGCTGAGAAAGAACGTAATACCGGTAATTGTGCTCGTGCAATATTTTTCTGAGTTCCAGTATTCTTTGCTGTTCCTTTTCTTTTTCCATTGCCATGAGAAATTTGTGCTAAAGATAGTAAACTAGTAGTCTTGTTTGATGTGAAAAACTTGTTTAAACTTTTTTGTTTTCCTATCACCAACGGAAAAATTTATTGCTACTTTTGCCTTCAGAATGGTTTCGCTATCGTTTAGCAGACGATAGTGATGAAAAGGGAATGCCGTGTAAATCGGCAACAGTACCCGCTGCTGTGAGCCCATAATTTTGTTTTGCAGCAACCTGGCCACTGTCCGTCAAAAGCGGATGGGAAGGCGCTGCAAAGGGGCGAGTCAGAAGACCTGCCATTCGGATTTATCCGCCGGAATGCGGATAGATGTTCGGGCTAAACATTAGAACTATGAAAAATTCCTTGCCTTTTTTTGTCGTATTTCTTTTTTTCGGTGTCATGTGTTTTTCCTCCCTGGCGGAAACACCGGATACTCTCTTGAATTATTCTCTAAACGAGGTTTGTATCGTCCAACCCCGAACAGTCTATTATTCCGATGCATTCAAGGTTAGAACACTTGGTCGCGAAGATCTGGCTTCTGTTCCTGCCAGGGATGCCGGCCAGCTTTTGTCAGCTTTCTCATCGGTGTTTGTTAAATCATACGGTGCCCCCGGCAATCTGACTTCCCTTTCCTTCCGAGGAACTCTCTCCAACCATACCCAGATTACCTGGAACGGATTTCCTCTCAACAATCCTACCACAGGAGATGCTGATCTCTCCCTGATACCTCTGACTATTGCAGATAAAGTCTCCCTTGTTTACGGTGCATCTGGATCTTTATATGGTGGAGGTACGTTCGGAGGATCGGTTGACCTCATTTCTTCGCCTTCGTCCGAACAGGGTTTTTCATCAGGACTTTCTTCCGAAGCTGGATCATTCGGTTCATGGTTTACTGCAGGAAACATAGGATACTCCGGGAAAAAAATATCGATTAAAAGCATCTTTTTTGCAAGAAACGCAGAAAACCGATATCCTTATAAAGACATATACAAGTATGGGTCTCCTGTACTGGTATTGCACCATAACCAGCTTCGTTCATATGGAATGTTTCACACGGCTTCCTATTACATAAATCCTTCCCAGCAGATTCAGGCAGGCATCTGGTACCAGGATCGTTTCAAAAACCTTCCTGCAGTCATGGGCTCTTATATACCCTCTGTGGCAACCCAGAAAGATTCTACCCTGAAGGTTTTTCTTCGGTATGCACGCACCATGCGGCGTTCTTCTCTTGTTATCAGAAATGCGTTTTTTAATGATAACCTGTTCTATAACGACTCTGCCAGCAGGGTGCATTCAAATATTTCTGCAAATCAATTCCTTGCCGACATAAATTTTCGGAAGATTGGTGCTAAAAGATTGACATGGGATGCTGGAGGAACATTCCAATATGTTCAGGCTCAAGTAATTGCTTATGGTCGAAGAATTGCTGAGGAACGGTTTGCGTTTTTTACCGCCGCACGCATTGACCTGACGACTGTTATTATTAATACTGCTTTCCGCATGGAATTTATACCCGGCATTACTGCGGTTCCACTACCTTCAGCCGGGATTAAGAAGTACTTCCTGAACAACCATTCGTATGTTCGTGCTTCCATTGCCGCCAAATATCGCCCACCAACACTTAATGAAAAATACTGGCAACCCGGAGGAAATCCCCATTTGCATCCTGAAAAAGGGTATACATCGGAAATCGGAACAGGAATTTCATTTGCAGAAAATGATCGGTACAGCCTGACATTCGACCTGACGGCTTTTTCAACCCACATTAATGACCTGATTGTCTGGACGGGAGAAGGAAACTATTTTAATCCCGTTAATTATAAGAAGGTATGGGCAAGGGGAACCGAATTCTCTTTTGCTCATTTGTTAACTCTTGGTAATCTGAAGATACGACAGCAGGGAGAAATTACAGCTGTTCGGTCAACCAGCACCGCAATCTACAACAATAGTTCAGAAATTTTGGGTAAACAACTTCGCTATGTTCCTCTCTTAAACGGTTTCTATTCAGGAACATTGGAGTTCCGTCGTTTGTCGGTTACTGCTTCCATGAGTTATACGGGCAAAAGATATATTACTGACGATCATTCTGGAAGTACTTTGCCCTCCTTTTTCCTGGCAGGTTTTTCGGCCGCCTTTAATTTCAAGGTACATACTCTTAACGGTCAGATTTATACCAGAGCCGAGAATCTTTTCAATGCTTCCTATCAGGTTATCAAAGGCTATCCTATGCCGGGCCGATTTCTTGCTTTTGGTCTTCGTCTTGAATTTCAGCGCTGAAAATCTAACATAGTTTTAAACCTCTAATCATTTATCCTATGGAAAATAAAGGGACTTTACTTATCGTGTTACTAATCAGTATTTTTGTGTTATCCTGTGAGGATCCAGATGACAATAAGAATAAAAATTCTTTTCTTCACGGTATTATAATTACCAACGAAGGAAATTTCAGAGATAATAATGGGTCAGTCAGTTATATTCCTCTTACCGAAGATACGGTTATCAACAACGTTTTTGAAATAGTCAACGGTCGGCCTCTTGGAGATGTGGTTATGTCATTCGCTTCATGGAAGAATAAGGGCTTCATTGTAGCCAATAACTCCGGAAAAGTTGAGGTAGTCGATATGAATACCTTTCAGTCGGCCGGAGTCATTGAAGTATCTTACCCCCGTCATATTATTATTTCCAATGACGGTAAAGGTTACATTACCTATGGGTCTTTTCCCGGAAAGGTTAAGGTATTTAATCCGGAAACATTGGAAGCTATAACTGACATTACAGTAGGTAATCAACCGGAAAAAATGATTGTCGATGGAAACAATCTTCTGGTAGCTAACGGGCAATGGGGAAATGACAGTACGGTTAGCATTATTGACCGAACCACCAATGAAGTTACCTCAACCCTGACAGTCGGTGATGGCCCTGTTGCTTTCACACGTGACGGCAGTGGATCGGTTTGGGTATTGTGTCAGGGCAAGGTGGTTTACAGTGCTGATTGGTCGTATATTGAATACGAAACAGATTCAAAACTGGTAGCACTGAGACCCGGAACATACCAACCCTCGAAAAGTTATATAATTGGCCATACAGGCGACTATTTCAATCCTTCATCGGTTGCTTCTGATCCCGGTGGCCAGTATATTTATTTTATTGAAAATGAAGGAGTCTTTGCCTTCCGGTTATCAGATTCACAGATTCCTGCAACTCCGTTGATAAGCGGGTCGTTTAATGCAGTAAATGTCAATGCCATGAACGGGCGCTTGTATGTGACCGAAATTCAGGGCTATACGGCTTCGGGAAAACTTCATATCTTTACCCCGGCCGGACAAATTATAAATACTTTAATAGTAGGGATAGCTCCCAACGGAGTGTATTTTTATTAGTAAGCCGCAATAATACCTGTCTTGCGTGTTGTCAGATACATTTCACATAATTCTCAAACCAGGTGATTTCCTGCCGGTGGAGAGTCTTTCCGGCAGGGTGTCACCATTGCGGATTTCGATGAAAGTGCTCTTTGTCCTGCTTTTTCTAGCCGGTCTTTTTCTGCAATCTGTATATGCCCAGATGGAACATGGAGGTTGGCCTCTCTCGGCTAGCATTTCTTCAAAAGGAGATGTGCCTGTCATTACCTTCCCATCTGTTTCGCGCGACCTGCTGACACCTGATGATGGCACAGGAGCAAAACCCTTGCAGTTTGCTGTTCCCTTTGACGGAAGATGGACCCCGGAAAATACGGGAATATGGACAAAATCTGACAAAAATCTTATTTGGCGCTGCGGTTTTTATGTTCCCGATGCTCTTTCGGTTGGAATTATTTTCAGCCATTATGACGTACCCCGGGGAGCTGCCGTATTTGTTTATGCTCCTAATTATCAGTACATTAAAGGAGCTTATACAGATGAGAATAATTTGTCTTCACAGCAGCTGGCCCTTCCTCACCTTCCTGGTTCCATGTTTTATGTTGAGTACAATGTTCCTTCCGAGCAATATAAACCCAATCAACTGGCCATTGGACGGGTTGCAGGCGGTATAATTGATGTCTTTGGTTTTCAGGAAAAAAACAAAGAAGCAATTGCTGTATCCGGAGCATGTGAGATAGATGTCAATTGTCCGGAAGGCATCTTATGGCAGAAGGAAAAGCAAGGTGTGGCAAAACTGGTTGTAAATGGAACTACCTTGTGCACCGGCAGCCTTGTCAATAATACTGAACAAAATGGCAAACCTTATATGCTTACTGCAGGCCACTGTATTACTGATCAGGATGATGCCTGGCGGACAGTTTTTATGTTCAACTATGAACGTTCAGGCTGCGGAAGCGGTACTGCGATTTCTTCACAAACTATCAGCGGTTCGGAATTGATCAGCACAGTTTCCGGCCTTGATTTTACCCTGGTACAGCTTACCGTACCACCGCCTTCTTCCTATAAACCAATATACCTGGGATGGGATCTGGATACCACGGGAGTAACATCAACAGTCACCATTCATCATCCTGCCGGAGATGTAAAAAAAATATCGGTCGATAACGATGCTCCGGTATACAGCAATTTCGGCGGAGGATATGACTACATGTCGCACTGGCGAATTATAAGATGGGAAAAAGGAGCTACTGAAGGTGGTTCCTCAGGGGCACCATTGTTCAGCCAGAATCACAGAATAATAGGAACGCTTACCGGTGGCGATGCCACATGTTCCAATCCGGTTAATGATTATTTCCAGCGCTTCGACCGGTGCTGGAATGATTATGAAGCTCCGGTCAACCAGCTTCGTGCATGGCTCGATCCGGGCCTTACCAACATTACGCATATCGACCATTTTGATCCGTATAATTATACCTTACTCAGTTGTGATACAATAAAAAACATACTACCAGGAGAAAAAACAGGCCTGAAGAACCTGGCTTTTGGAGGATATGCATCAGGACATAACTGGCTGGGAATAAATGGTTTTGCTGAAAAGTTCGTCTTGCCTGATTCAGCTACCCTGAGCGGAGTGTTTCTTATTCCAGATAAGCTCTATGATGTTAGCTCTATAGATGGTTCTTACATTACTCTTTTCGTGTCGTCAGGCAATCTTTCTTCTGAAAACCGGATTTATTCTGAAAAGATTTTTTTTACGGCACTTAAGGTGAATCAGCTGAATTTCATTCCTTTATGGCATTATCTCCCGGCAAAAGATACCATGTATGTAGGTTATGAAATCAATTATGGAGTGAATGATACTTTTGCTGTTGCTCAGACACTTGAACGTGTTCCGGGAGGCACTAATTCTGCCTATGTTCGATACAGTAATGTATGGACTTCTTACGAAGCTGTTTTTTCAGCTCCTGCTTCTTTCTATATCGGTTTACAGGTTTGCAATCTCACCTGGCTAAAAACAACCAATAAAGAAAAAACAAGAATATTTGCAAAAGTCTTTCCGGTTCCCACCTCTGATGAACTGATTCTTATTCATAACGGATTATTTACAGGGGATTTAGTGGCCGGTGTATATGATCTGGCCGGGCGTATTGTATGGACTTCCTCTTTGAGAGCAGATGGAAATCAGACCCGTTTTTCCTTTGGGTTCCTGAACAATGGGATTTATGTTCTGAAAATTGCAGGCCGGAACAGTTTAGTGTATTCTTTCCGTTTTATCATTCAGAAATGAAACATATCGGGTGCCACATAATATTTTTAGCCCTGACTCTGCTTATATACTCCTGTAAAGGTCAGCAGGCAGTGGAAACAAGATGCGAAGTGTTTTCAGACAGTCTAATTCCTGAATATGCCGAAAAATTCCGCATCTTTTTTACACCAGAATATGCTGTCTTCCGGGTTAACTCTCCCTGGCAGGGTGGGAACAATACCACAGTAGAGTATCTGCTGGCTAACGATACAGCTTCAATTCCCGATGCTATTATGAAGGGCAGGTTTGTTATTGTAGCCCCTGTGAAGCGTGTTGTCTGTATGTCAACTACTCATGTTGGAATGCTATCGGCTCTCGGACTAGACTCCTCAATTGTTTCAATTTCGGGATCAAGATTCGTTTACAACGCTGGTATTCAGAAGCTGATTCAGGTAGGTTATATTAGTGAGGCAGGCTATGAAGGATCATTCGATTTTGAAGGTATTGCCAGGCTTAAACCAGATCTGATCTTTGCCTACGGAATCGGACCGGAAGTTGCTTCGTGGTATGGACGGATGGAGAGTCTCCATATTCCTGTGGTTTATGTAGCCGAGTTTCTGGAGGAAGAACCTTTGGGCCGGGCAGAATGGATCCGGTTCATCGGTAGAATGATGGGAGTTTCTCAGAAAGCTGATTCTTTTTTCTTTTCTGTTCGTGATTCGTATCTTTCTGTCAGAAACCTTCTACAAAATGATCGCACAAAACCGGTTGTCATGACCGGCCTTCCATGGAAGGAAGTATGGAATGTACCCTCCGGCAATTCCTATACTGCGAAGCTTATTTCAGATGCTGGCGGAATATACTGGTGTAAGGATCTTATCGGGTTGGAAAATTATGAACTTTCAATCGAAGAAGCAGTAAGCAGAGCTTTTGAAGCGCAGGTATGGATAAATGCAGGTATTGCGCGTTCACTGGCTGACATTAAGAACACTGACTCACGCCTGACAGCAATTCCTGCCTACCTCAACGGGAAAGTGTTCAGCAACACTGCCCGTATCGGGCCCGGAGGTGGAAATGATTACTGGGAATCAGGCATCGTTCATCCTGAAATTATTCTGCATGACCTGTACAGAATTCTTCATGGACCGACTAAAAAGGATACCGATTTTTTTTACTTTATTCATTTAAAATAACTCTATTATGGCATCACGACGTAACCTGAAAAAAGACCTCAACTACATTACTTGGGAACTGATCTCGGAGTGTCTGGTTTATCAGATTTTGCATCCTGAAGTTCCTGATGAAAAAATTATGCAGACTATTGAAAAGATCGCAGCAAAACACAATGAACTTCTGGCACTTGTCAATGCGCCGGAAAATCGGCATGACCGTGTGCTGGCCAAGAAAAATTATTCCGCTGTGAGGAAAGGCTTTCTGGATATGGTACAGATTATCAATTCGCTTTCTGCAGCCTGAAACCTTTGTTCATTCATAAAAAATGATTCGGCGCAACGGCATATTGTGTCTTTTTCTGGCGTTTGTTCTTATTATACTGGTTTTTGCCGATATCTTAACGGGAACAACCCAGATTACCGTGCACGATATTTTAAGTTTGTTTACCGGAAACAACCTGGATCCGATGGTACTGAACATACTTACAGAATTTCGTGTTCCCCGGGTTGTAACTGCTATAGTTGCCGGTGCGTCGCTTTCAGCGAGCGGACTTATGATGCAGACATTATTCCGTAATCCGCTGGCAGGTCCATATGTGCTTGGTATAAGCAGCGGATCAGCACTTGGTGTGGCGCTGCTAACAATGGGACTTCCTGGTTATGTGCTTTCCGGTTCTATACCAGGACATTTGAACCTTTTCCTGGCGGCTTTTTTTGGAGCAGCCGCTGTCATGGGCATCATGCTTCTCCTTTCTTTGCGTTTGCGCGATGTTTTTACCATGTTGATTATTGGTATGTTGCTGGGTAGTGCTCTGTCAGCCATTATTGGTATTTTGCAATACCTTAGCAGTGAATCGGCCCTGAAAGTATTCGTCATCTGGACAATGGGCAGCCTGGGTGGTGTTACTTCAGGACAAATCAAAATACTCCTTCCAGTGTTTATTCTCGGCGTTATTCTGGTAATTGCCGGAATTAAACCTCTGAATGCTCTTCTGCTGGGAGAACAGGAAGCCAAAACCCTTGGCATCAATATTATCAGAACCCGTATCATGCTGCTTGTAGCTACCAGTATTCTGACAGGGCTTATTACCGGCTATTGCGGTCCTATTGGTTTTGTGGGAGTCGCTGTCCCACATATTGCACGCTGGTTTTTTCGAACAGGAAATCATCGGATATTGGTGCCTGCTGTCATGCTGTTAGGGGCAGAAGTCCTTCTTTGCAGCGATATAATTTCCCAGTTTCCGGGTAAGGGCATTATTCTTCCTGTAAATGCTGTTACCGCCCTGATTGGTATTCCTGTTGTTGTTTGGGTGATTGTCAGACGTCCACTCTATTCCGGTACTGATAACTGATGCCTTAGAAAATGTTTGAAGAGTCCAATGATACAAAATATATGGATGAATGAGTTTAGTTCGGTGATCAAAAAAGTAATATTATAGCAGGATACCGTATGATTTCATTCCAGAAGTTAACGACGGGGTATTTCAAAAGAGGCCATCCGTTTCCTGTTAGCTCAGGAATATCTGCTTCGACGGAGAGGGGGGAATTGGTTGCCCTGATCGGATTGAACGGAACAGGAAAAAGTACACTGTTAAGAACCCTGGCCGCTCTTCAGCCTCCCATTGATGGGGAAATTTATCTGGCTCATAAAAAGTTGCAGCATTATACGTCTGAAAGCTTATCCCGTACTATTGCGTTTGTTTCTTCTTCCCGTGCAAGGAGTCCTGCTGTGAAAGTCAGGGAATTGGTTGAACTTGGAAGGTACCCTTATACAAATTGGATCGGAAGTCTCACATCTGAAGACGAAAAAATGGTTATGGAAGCACTTGACAGGGTACATGCCCATCACCTGGCCGACCAGCCATTAGATCAGATCAGCGATGGTGAATTTCAAAGAGTACATATCGCCAGGGCTTTATGTCAGGATACACCTGTTATTCTGCTCGATGAACCGACCGCATTTCTCGATGTAATCAACCGATACGAAATTATTGTGCTTCTAAGAGACCTATGCCGGTATAAAAACAAGACAATTCTGTTTTCTACACACGACTGGTCAGCAGCGCTTCAGCTGGCCGACAGGCTCTGGTATCTTCATGCTGGCACATTGACAGAAGGGGCACCGGAGGATATTCTTATGACAGGTCAACTGGATACACATTTTAACGGTAAAGAATTCTATGTGAATCCTGAGACAGGTCAGATCCGCTTCACAGAACATGCTACATATCAGGTTGCACTGGACCCGATTGCAGAACATAATCCCTGGTTGATGAAGGCCATGAAGCGGGCAGGAATCACACATCATCCTGGTGCAGAACTCTCTGTGACTTTTTGTAAAAATCAATGGGAAGTAACATACGGTATAAATTCTGTCCGATATCAATCAATACTTGATTTGATCAGCGGATTGCGAAAAATTTACCATGAGGTTTTGCATGCTGAAAAAACATCAGACAAGTAAATAATAACCTATTGTTCTTTATGAATGAACATTGGTTATTACATATGCACTTGTAAACTGTTCCCGGTTTGTAAAATAATTTGTACTTTGGTATGGAAATCTGAACATAAAACTTTATACCATGAATCTCGTGAAGAAAATTACCTCCTATCTTCTCATTTTTCTGGTAGTATTATTTACTACCGTTGCTCTTCTTGGTATTTGGGAAATTATTCCCCTGGAAAAAATAATGGTTAAGATGATCTCCTCCTTGGTTGTGGTTTTTGCTTCTGCTGCCGTTGTGCTTTTTATTTTTTCCGTGCTGATAAAAGACTCCGATCACCAATTGAATTCCTGAGTGCTTTCCGTCTTGATTACAGCTTTTAACGAAGATGTAGTTACTCTGGTCGAATCAATACGGACACAGTGCATCGATGCTTCTGTTCCTTTTGAAATTATTGTATGTGATGATCATTCTTCCGATTTCTTCCGGAAGAAAAATGAAATACTGGCAAATTATCCCGAAGTAATTTACCGCTATCTTGAAAGCAACCATGGAAGGGCAAGAATAAGGAACCTGATGGCTTCCATGGCAAGATACCAGTGGCTTCTCTTTATTGACGGAGATTCCCGCGTAGTATCAACTATGTACATCAGGAAATATCTTGATGCACAACAAGCTGGAACGGTACTCTGCGGGGGAAGAATATATGATCAGCAGAATCCGCCAAAAAATGAACTCCTTTTGCATTGGAAATATGGAATTGCACGTGAACAGAAAACGGCAGCCCAACGAAACAAATTTCCTTATCGTTCTTTTATGACCAGCAATTTTCTCTGTCCTGCCGAAGTTTTTTCTTCTGTTACCTTTGATGAGTCTATTAACGGATATGGACATGAAGATACAATCTTTGGTCATATGCTTTGGCAAAAAGGTATACCGCTTGTACATGTCGATAATCCGCTGTTGCATGAGGGGTTGATAACAGTAAGTGATTTTTTACAGAAAGGAAAAAATGCAGTATCAAATCTGGCCGCCATCTATATTCGTTTCACAGCAGAAGAGGAACTTATTGAAGGAGTGCGTATCCTGCGAACCTTTCTGTTTCTTGAAAAATGGTATCTTACAGCATTTGTTGCCTTTTTACTGCAAATTTGCCAACCGCTGTTCATTAAAAATCTGAAGGGAAAAACTCCCATTCTTCTCTTTTATGACCTTGTCAGGCTTTTCTGGTTAATAAAAGAAATCAAACAATTGCGAAAAGTTACCGGTCAATAAAACCTGATAGGATTATCTTTTTCTGTTATTTATTCTCATATGGTTAAACAATGTTAAATTTTGTCATTGACTATAACTTTTTTACAATTTGTACGTATTAAATAACAGATCACAGGTTTTTCATAGGTTAGTTTTAGGGTTGGTAGGTTTAAAGTGTCGTCACTGCAATTGACGACACTTTTTTTATCTTTGCGACTTGACTCTTTAAACATCCTCATGATTAGCATTGAACAAAAAATAGCTAATACAGTAGGAAGAGCTACTGTTGAATTATGGAATGCCAGCCTGAATCCTGCTGAGGTGCAAATACAAAAGACCAGGAAGGAATTTATCGGTGACCTGACAGTTGTGGTTTTCCCATTAACCCGACACAGCAAAGCGGGACCTGAGCAGACAGGAAAAGCACTTGGAGATTTCCTTCAAAAGGAATTGCCTGAAATCATTGATTATAATGTAATAAAGGGTTTTCTTAACCTCACTATCGGGGAAGTGTTCTGGTCCGAAGTAATTCGATATTTCTATACGGATACTACATTAGGATTGTCTTTCCCCGGAGAATGCAGTGAAATGATTATGGTTGAATATTCCTCACCGAATACCAATAAGCCACTGCATCTGGGACACATCAGAAATAACCTGCTTGGTTTTTCGATTTCCCGTATACTGGAAGCCAACGGCAAGAAGGTCGTTAAGGTAAATCTTGTCAACGACAGGGGCATTCATATTTGTAAATCGATGCTTGCCTGGAAAAAATGGGGAAACGGGGAAACGCCTCAGTCGTCAGGCATGAAGGGAGACCACTTGGTCGGTAAGTATTATGTGTTGTTCGAGCAGGAACTTAAGAAGCAATTGGCTGAACTGAATCAAAAAGGGGGAGGAGAGGAGGAGCGTGTTGCCCGTACTCCGATTATGCAGGAAGCTCAGGAGATGCTCAGAAAATGGGAATCGGGTGATGCGGAGACTATTGCGCTCTGGAAGCAAATGAATGAATGGGTATATGAAGGATTTGACAAAACCTACCGCGATCTGGGCGTTGCATTCGACAAGATTTATTATGAATCCGAAACTTATCTTCTCGGAAAAGCTATTGTGCTTGAAGCCCTGAAGAAAGGGATTCTATACCGGAAGGAAGATAATTCTGTATGGGCCGATCTGACAGACAGAGGGCTGGATCATAAGGTTCTGCTTCGTTCTGACGGAACTTCGGTCTATATGACGCAGGATATCGGTACTGCCGTCCAGCGGTTCAATGAGTATCCTATCAGCCAGTTGATTTATGTTGTCGGGAACGAGCAGAATTACCATTTTCAGGCTCTGGCCATTATACTTGATAAGCTCGGTTATTCCTGGGCTAAAAATCTTCACCACCTGTCATATGGCATGGTTGAACTTCCCGAAGGCAAAATGAAATCCAGGGAAGGAACTGTAGTTGATGCCGATGACCTTATTGCTGAAATGATTGAAACAGCCAGGCAAATGTCGTCGGAACTTGGTAAACTTGATGGCTATTCTCCTGAAGAAGCTGAACGAATTTACCGAACCATTGGTCTTGGTGCACTCAAATATTTTATCCTGAAAGTCGATCCGAAAAAAAACATGATGTTTGATCCGCGCGAATCAATCGACTTTAACGGGAATACCGGTCCATTTATTCAATATACTTATGCCCGCATTCGTTCTGTATTGAATAAGGCAGCAGAACAAAATATTACTGTGAGTGAAGAAGCTCTCACCAATTGGAAAATGAATCAGAAGGAAAGAATGCTGGCTCGTCTTGTGTATGAATTTCCTTCGGTGGTTGAAAATGCTGCCGATACATACAGTCCTTCTGTTATTGCCAATTATGTCTATGAACTTGCCAAAGAATATAATCAGTTTTACCACGATTTTAGTATTCTGAAAGCGGAGTCACCAGAGCTTGTTTCTTCACGACTCCTTCTTTCTGAAATAATAGGCAGGGTGATTGAAAAAGGCATGTACCTCCTGGGTATCGATGTGCCTGAAAGAATGTAAAATGGGAAAAAAGTATGTTTGAAAATCTTACCGATAAACTTGAAAGAGCCTTCCGGCTGATTAAAGGAGAAGGCCGGATAACCGAAGTGAATATTTCGGAAACGATGAAAGAAATACGCCGGGCTCTTCTGGATGCCGATGTTAACTACAAAATTGCCAAATCATTTACCGATACGGTCAAGGACAAGGCTATAGGACAGGAAGTCCTCAAATCGGTAAAACCCGGCCAGATGATTGTAAAAATAGTTCGTGATGAACTAGCCAGGTTGATGGGGGAGAATGCTTCCGACCTGAATTTGAAAGGAAATCCCTGCATTATACTGTTGGCCGGACTTCAGGGTTCTGGTAAAACAACGTTTGCGGGGAAACTGGCGAATTATCTTAAGCTGAAAAGAGGCCGTCAGCCTCTTCTGGTTGCCTGCGATATATATCGTCCGGCCGCTATCGAACAGCTGAGGGTTCTGGGTGAACAAACCGGTATTCCGGTATATCTCGAACTGGAAAATAAGAATCCCGTTGCAATAGCAAAAGAAGCTATCAAGTTTGCACGGTTGCGAGGATACGATACGCTCATTATTGATACGGCGGGTCGACTGGCAATTGACGAAGCCATGATGGATGAAATCGCTTCGATAAAAAAAGCTGTTGACCCACAGGAAATTCTTTTTGTGGTGGACGCCATGACCGGACAGGATGCGGTCAATACCGCCAGAGCATTTCATGATCGCCTTCAGTTTGACGGAGTTGTGCTTACCAAACTGGATGGAGATGCCCGTGGAGGCGCTGCCCTTTCTGTAAAGGCTGTGGTTGAAAAACCCATAAAATTTGTTAGTACGGGTGAAAAGATGGATGCAATAGATGTTTTTCACCCCGACAGAATGGCAGACCGTATCCTCGGTATGGGGGATATAGTTTCTCTGGTTGAAAAGGCTCAGGAACAATATGATGAGGAAGAAGCACGAAAACTTCAGAAAAAAATTGCAAAAAATCAGTTTGATTTCAACGATTTCCTTTCACAGATACGTCAGATTAAAAAAATGGGCAACTTTAAGGATCTGGCTTCCATGATTCCTGGCGTCGGGAAGGCAATACGCGATCTGGATATTGACGATAATGCTTTCAAAGGTATAGAAGCGATTATCCAGTCTATGACACCGGAAGAACGGAGCAATCCTGCTATTATTAACGGAAGCCGCAGGAAAAGAATTGCTGCCGGAAGTGGTACTACGGTGCAGGAGGTAAACCGTTTGTTAAAGCAGCTTGATGAGACCCGGCGCATGATGAAGATGGTTTCATCCGCAGGACAGAAGGGACGTATCCCTGGTGGATTTCCCGGCCGACGATAACGCTTGCTCTTTGCACCTTCTGAATGGTCGTGACCCTTCTGAATCTTGTACACTGCAAACATCGAACAATCGATATAAACCAGGAAAAGTTAAACCCGAAACCACATTAACATCCCTCCTGATATGATTTTAATTGACGGAAAACAGACTGCAGCCACCATCCGAAAAGAAATTGCCGGAGAAGTGGAAAAAATGGTCCGATTAGGCCAGAGACCACCCCACCTTGCTGCTATCCTTGCAGGTAGCGATGGTGGAAGCATTACCTATGTAAACAATAAAATAAAAGACTGTGCAGAGGTTGGTTTTACTTCTTCTTTGTTCAGGTTTGATGAATCAGTAACTGAGGAGGAACTTTTGCAGACTGTTGAAAAGCTAAACCAGGATCCGGAGGTTGACGGATTTATAGTGCAGTTGCCCTTGCCCCGACATATACGGGAACACCGTATTATAGAGGCGGTTAATCCATCAAAAGACGTGGATGGTTTTCATCCGGTGAACGTGGGGCGTATGGCTACCGGTCTTCCCTGTTTTGTTTCCGCAACTCCGGCTGGCATAGTTGAACTGCTGAAAAGATACCAGATCAAAACTTCAGGAAAACATTGTGTAGTTCTTGGGCGGAGCAACATTGTAGGCCGACCTCTTTCAATACTTCTTTCACGGAAGGATGAATATGGCGATGCTACTGTAACTCTTTGCCACAGTCGTACATCCAATCTGAAATCTTTTACACGCCAGGCCGATATTTTAATTGCTGCAATGGGGCAACCAGGATTTGTTACTGCCGACATGGTTAAAGAAGGAGCAATTGTAATTGATGTCGGAACGACCCGGGTTCCTTCTTCAGAATCAAAATCTGGATTCGTTCTTAAAGGAGACGTTCATTTTGATGAAGTGGCCCCCATATGCAGCTATATTACTCCTGTGCCGGGAGGCGTCGGTCCTATGACCCGCACGGCATTACTCTTGAATACACTGAAGGCAGCAAAAAAAGAAATATAATTACCCCCGAGGTATTTACAGCTTTTTTGAAAATTGTAAAAAACAGTTAACCTCCAGAACTCCGCTGGTTATCTTCTTTATACCTTTTCCAGTTTATTCCTGTTCTGTCAGCGTATCCTCCTCTGATTCTCCCTCTTCCTGAACATTTGTTCCCTCTTCATTACTGGCCTTTTCCATTTCTTTAAGTGCTTTTTCCCATTCCTTTGAGGTTTGTTCCATCTTTTCCCTGAAATCCTTCCCGTAAGGATCAAAGTGCTTAACTGCTCTTCTTGCTCCCAGGCCCAGTAACATAAAAAGTACAAGCAGCCCTGCCAGCACATACATAATAATCCTGGAAGTACCTTCTTTTGCCTGGAGTGGCTGGCCAAGAGCGTGATAAAGCATCCAGAGACCATACAGATTGATTGCCAGAGAAATCAAGGAACCGAGAATGTAGTGAATTGAACTTGCAAAACCGAAAAATGCACTTATGGGCATCAGTACCATCAGGGCTGCCGAAACACGCATACAGGGCTCAAAGTCGGTCTTTCCACCTGCGATGGCTGAAATAATCAAAACAATCACTGCACCGATAAAAACGCCAATAACGGCACCTATAATGGCAAATAGCAGGACAGTAATTCCAACAGCGCCTCCGAAAATACCGCCTACAGCCGGGCTAACATGCAATACACTCCAGATTAATCCTATGATTCCTGCTACAGTGCCATAGATAAGAGCTTTTATGATCGGCTCCCCAAGTCCACCTTCAGTTTTCATGGAGGCAAAGTATGCCTTCGGATTTACCAGGGAATCCTTTGATTCCTTTATGAATTCATTGAAATTAAATGCATTTTCACTCATAGGCTGTCGTTTTGAGGGTTAGATATATGCAAGTTAAATTAAAATATTTAAGTTACAATGATAAGAATGCTAATTCTGACATTTTTGTATTTTCACCGCACGGAAGTATGCAGTTATTTGTGAAATACAATTGACTTCATTGCCTTAAACTACCGCTTATGATTTACGAGAGGTGGGACATAGAACAGTTGATTCTGAAACACGCACCGGCTAAGTACCGGCCACTGGCAAAATTCATTAAAAAAGTACTGCATCAGGAAAATTTTGCCCGTTTTCTCGAGAGTTGCAAGGATATTGAAGGACAAGATTTTATTAGAGAAATTATCCGTTTTTTTGATGTAAAGGTAAAATATTGCGGTATTGAAAATATACCGCAAAAGGGACGATACATTTTTGCCACGAACCATCCCCTGGGTGGACTGGATGGAGTTTGTCTCCTGGGTCTGATTTATTCCCGTTTTGGTGAGGTGAAGGCTGTTGTCAACGAATTGCTGCTTTATATCGAAAACTTGAAACCGGTTTTTACAGGGGTTAATATATATGGACGCTTTAAAAAATCACAGTTGGTATCAATGGATGAATTGTTCCGAAGCAACGATAATATTCTCGTTTTCCCGGCAGGAGTAGTTTCCATTTACCGAAAGGGAAAAGTTCGTGATTTGCCCTGGCACAAGAGTTTTGTGGTTAAAGCTGTTCAGCATAAGAGGGACATTGTTCCAGTGTATGCTGACGCTCGTAATAGTTTTCTTTTTTACCTGGTAGCAACATTACGCCGCTTTTTTAGAATTGATATTAGTTTTGAATCGTTTCTGCTTCCCAATGAAATGTTCCGGTTCAAAGGGAAAGAAATCCGATTCTATTTCGGAGAACCTGTTTCGTGGACTCATTTTACTTCGGAACGAAGCACCAGCGAATGGGTAGAGGAGATCAGACAAAAAGTCGAAAATCTCAGGAAACCGGATCAGCCAATGAAAAGCTTTTCTTATGACGAGATCCCGCTATCTGTAAAAAAAAGTCTCTTATAGGTTGCCCGCACTGTTTATCTTCCTGTTCCAGATTTCCCATGATTTTTCTGCCTGAAGTATCAGCATCTCCAAACCATTGCAAAAATCGGCACCTGCCTTTTCGGCATAGGAAAGAAACAGGGTTTTTTCGGGATTATATATCAGGTCATACAGCAAATGCCGGCTGGTAAGATGTTCGTAAGGAAGGGGAGGAGCCTGCTGTGAATCGGGGTACATTCCAACCGGCGTACAGTTGATTATAAGGAGATGCTCTGACATGATTGTTCGGTCGAGTTCATTATAGGTGAGCATTCCTTTCTGCGGTGTTCTCGAGACAAAACGATAGTTTATTCCTATTTTTTCCAGCACCCATACTACAGCCTTTGACGCACCACCGGTTCCCAGAACGAGTGCATACGTATGCCATGGTTTAAGATGCTTCAAAAGACTTATCTCAAATCCGTAAACATCGGTATTGTATCCTTCCAAAACCCGGGAATTCCCCTTACGTATTACTGCAACGGTATTTACTGCTTTTACTTCTCTGGCTACCGGATCCAGGACATCCAGAAAAGGAATGATCTTTTCTTTATAGGGAATGGTAACATTGAGTCCAGCTAAATCGGGGCATTGATGAAGAAATCCATTAAATTCATTGATGTCGGAAAGGGGGTAGTTTTCATATACACAATCGGCAATCTTTTCCCGGGCAAATTTTTCCGTAAAGTATGCTTTGGAAAAAGAGTGTCCCAACGGATACCCGATGAGACCAAATCGCCTCATAGCCGAAAAATTATGGTTTAAATTTTTTCATTTCCTCAGGGAGAAATTCATAAAAAGTATCTCCCCTCAAACCCAGTCTCAGCGCTTCAAGAGCTATTACCTCATTGGGAGGAATATTGCCCAGATTGACATTGGTTCCCAGCAGTTTGATAAACCATGCCTGCTGGCTTTTTACCGGGGCTTCCCAGATGATGTTTTCCGTATTTACGTTGTTAATGATATCGTCAATCAATGCTTCGTTGGCAGAGCCGTTTTCATTATAAATTCCTATGTTTCCGCTTTCACGTGCTTCAGCAATTACTTTCCATGCTCCTGCTGATAACTCGGCTTGCATCATGGCCACCCATTGCCTGGGAGGTATGTTTACACCCTTTATCTTACTTCCAACTTCCGAAATGACAGTCAACTGGCCAGAGAGAATTTCAATATATCTGAGTTTTTCTTCATGGGGAATGTGAATGGAACCATCGGAAATTTCAGTATATTCCATTTTGTACTTGTCGAGCATTTTCCGGTAGTTTTCAAATTCTCCCCGCACCAGAAACATCTCGAACAAAGTCCCCCCAAAGTATGGTTTTAGATTGCCCTGGCGGTAAATAGTCAGTTTTTCCTGCAATTCCCTGGTTATAAGAGCTGTACCAAAACCAAATTTGAGTAAATCTGTGTATTCTCCAGAAGATGCAACAAATTGTGCTGCTTCACCAGCGCTCAGACCTTTGTCCATCACCATGGTCAACCCTTTTGAACGGGGTTTGGGTTCCCTCGAAGGAATATATGACAATTCAAAATTCATATTTTATTAAAGGTTCTTTAATGAATATTTCAGAATAAGGTTTTCAATTACAGGATACTGATCTGACTCAGGAAAATATTCATTCAGAAGATACCGCAGATCATAATTATTCTTAAGGGCTTTTTCCAAATGTTGCAATCCGTTTTCAAACTGTTTATACTGAAAAAAGGCCGCGGCAGCCCTGTATAGAAGATGGGCATCTTCTTCATTGTAAACAAGTGCTTTTTCCAGAACATTCAGCATATCATTGTATTTCCCCTGTATCTGGAATGCATTTGCCAGACCAAGCCAGCTTTTTGACTCATGTGGATCCAGCTCACAAGATTTCTCATAGGCCATTACTGCCTCATTCAATTTATCAGATTGAAAAAGAACATCTCCCAATGTCCTCCAGTAAACCGGATCCTGCTTGTTCATGGCGATGGCGGAACGCAGGTAACGTAAACTTGCCTGAAAATTCTCTTCCATCATGGCAACTACACCCAGTCCATACCATGCATCTGGATTTTCAGGGTCATGTTCAAGTGCCCGTTCATAAAAATCACGTGCCTTGCCGAAATTGGCCAGGTTTTCATAGCATTCTCCTATAGCTGCTAGAACATCGGTTTGTTCGCCTTCCAGTTCTATAAATTCATTGAAGGCTTCAATTGCTTTATGATAATCTCTCAGATTTGCGTATGCTAAACCCTTATTATAGTATGCAACTTCATAGTTTTCATCAATGGCAGTTACGAAGTCAAATGCTTCTACTGCCTTACTAAAATTGGACATGCGCATGTACACTATCCCAAGGTAAAACCATGCAAGTTCTGAGAAAGGATCCTTATCAAGATATCTCCGGTAAAAATAGACGGCTTTTCTGTTTTGGTTCAGCTTGTCGTAAATGAAAGCCGTATCAAACAAAAGAGAAGGGTCAATATGAGGGAGGTAGTGTAGTGCCTGATGCAGATATTTCAGTGAAAGCCTGTATTCCTCATTCCTGCTGAATGCTTCCGAAATCAAATGGTAAAGATTGGTTTTATCTTCTTCGGTTCGCGAAAGGGCAAGCGAAAAAAACTTATCTGCTTCGTTAAATTTCTTTAAATCTGCAAAGGAAGAACCTTTCAAAAAAGCATATTCGGGCGATTCTGATTCTGGAAACGGAACTTTTGTAAGACAGATCAGTGCTTCTTCAGGTTTCCCCTCCCGTAACAGCAATTGGGCTTTTTGCATGGTCAGAGCTCCTGACCACGGAAATCTGCTTAAGCCAATATCAATCGCTTTCTGTGCCTTTCCAGGATTATTAATTTCTAGATAGTAGTCAACTACTGTTTCAAATTCCTGCGAATCAAGGAATACATATCCTTCCGATTCGATCATTTGTTCGAATCGTTTAACCACGTCAAGGGTTTCAGCGTCCTCCCACCAGGCATCAAATTCTTCTTCCATAAATAAATTCCAGTAAGGGCCAAAGGTAAGAATATTTTTGATGCATATGTCCTTCAATTTACTAACAGGTCATGGGACTGTTCCTTTGCCATGAATTTGCCAGCTTCTGAAAGAGCAGTAATGTAAGGCAGTTTATCAGTTGATAGAAAATACCTAACAATACTGCAAAATTTTGTTTTAGCGCCCTTGTCAGACCAATTCCTGCAAAGAAAGAGGCGACCAATTCCCGATAAAAATTTCAGGTGGGTATAAAATCCGTGTGAGAAACAGTCCCTGTGGTGGAACGGATTCACCTGCTTCCGACCGGTTGCATGCATTCAGGATTTCACGAATTTCATCCGGTGACAGGGTTTCTTTCCCGATTTCAATCATAGTACCCACAATGGCACGTACCATATTGCGCAAAAATCTGTCAGCAGTTATTCGAAAAATGAGCATTCCTTCTTTTTCTGTCCAACTTGCCTCTTCTACCTTACACAGATGAGTTCTTGCCCCGGAATGCGCTTTGCAGAAACTCGAGAAGTCATGTTTACCCTTAAGGTATTTACATGCTTTCTTCATGGCTTTTATATTTAGCTCCCTGTAAAACATCCATGCATAATCCTGAAGAAAAGGATTTTTTCTGCGACAAATTCTGTATTCATAAGTGCGTGAAATGGCTGAAAAACGTGCATGAGCATCATTTTCTACCGGCAAAATACGATAAACAGAAATATCGGAAGGCAAAAACTGATTTATGTGGTATAGGAAAGAAGAATCACTATGCAGGTTCTCCCTTTTACTGTCAAAATGTCCTACATAATACAGGGCATGTACTCCGGTATCTGTCCGTCCTGCCCCTGTAACCTCAATTTTTTCTCTCAGTATTGATGAAAATCTTTCATTCAGAACTTCCTGCACCGAGATGGCATTTTTTTGAATCTGCCATCCGTGGTATCTTGTTCCTTTAAAGGAAATTTCAGCAAAATACCTGTATTTCTGTTCGGATGCCATAAAATGTTTTGGCAAAACTAAAGAGAATTCCTCTTAATCACCTTCTTAGGCTTAACAAAATTTAACAGCGGGTAATGGAAATAATTGCCATTTTTGCATGGCATAAGCTCAGTGGTTATAACCGGTATAAATTTTGCATCATAAGTTACATACTAATTTTTCCGATATGAGTGATAATGTGAACATTAAGGAATTGAACGAAAGAATTCAGAAAGAAAGTGCTTTCGTCGACCTGATTCAGATGGAAATTGGGAAAGTTATTGTTGGCCAGAAGCACCTTGTGGAAAGCCTGCTAATAGGTTTGCTGTCTGACGGGCATATTCTTCTTGAAGGTGTACCCGGTCTGGCTAAAACCCTTGCCGTTAAAACGCTGGCTGAAACAATCGATGCCAAATTCAGCCGAATTCAGTTTACTCCCGATCTGTTACCTGCGGATCTTATCGGCACCATGATTTACAGTCAGAAAAAAGAATCGTTTGAGGTTCGCAAGGGGCCGATTTTTGCTCATCTGGTGCTGGCTGACGAAATTAACAGGTCACCTGCCAAAGTTCAGAGTGCACTTCTGGAAGCTATGCAGGAAAAACAGGTTACCATTGGTGAACATACTTTCCCTCTTGAACAGCCTTTTTTAGTGTTGGCTACTCAAAACCCAATCGAACAGGAAGGAACCTATCCTCTTCCTGAGGCTCAGGTAGACCGCTTTATGCTCAAAGTTGTCATCTCTTATCCGCAGAAGGAAGAAGAAAGAATTATCATGCGACAGAATATTGCCAAAGAAATGCCTCACGCTTCCAGGATTATGAAACCGGAAGATATTTTCAAGGCACGCTCTGTGGTTAAAGATGTATATATGGATGAGAAAATTGAACAGTATATTCTTGATATTGTATTTGCTACAAGAAATCCTTCTCATTATAAACTGGAAAAATATCAGAATATGATTTCCTATGGAGCTTCCCCCAGAGCTTCTATCTATCTTGCCATGGCATCTAAGGCCTATGCCTTTATTAGACGCAGAGGGTATGTTATACCGGAAGATGTACGTGCTATTTGCTATGATGTTCTCAGGCATCGTATCGGTTTAACCTATGAGGCTGAAGCTGAAAATATTACAACTGAAAATATCATCACTGACATCCTGAATGCAGTTGAAGTTCCTTAATCAAGATTATATCTCTGACACTAAACACCGACAATGTCATCTGGAATTCAACCCGGAACACGAAACCACTAATAACCATCAAAATTGTAATACATGACACGGATTCTCTCTGCACTGATCCTCATATTCGGAAGCCTGTCCATCGCTTCCGCTCAACACTTTGTTGGATTACACAAGGATTCCGTGGTGGTTCATGTACGAAAAGAAATGCGTTCTTTTTTTCCTGATAACAGCGTGAAAAATACTATGTACAGGTATCTGAAATTTGTTGATAAAATCAATGAAGAAACCTTGTACTGTTTTCTTTCAGAGAAAGATATCTGTACTTCAACCCGTTTGATCAGCGATTATTCCAATCTTTATAAAAAGCTTGAGTGGCTTAACCAGAATCATAGAAGACAGAATGATTCAACCTGGTATTATTTCAGCAATGGAAAAAAATACCAGATTATCCTGCGCCAGGAGGAATGGTTTTTTGTTCTGATAACCAAACCCTTTGAGAATTAATAATATCTGAGAAGTGGAAGCAACGGAATTACTCAGGCAGGTAAGAAAAATTGAAATCCGTACAAGAGGATTAACTAGGCATATTTTTGCCGGACAATACCATAGTGCATTTAAAGGTCGGGGAATTGCTTTCAGTGAAGTTCGGGAGTATCAGTACGGTGATGACGTCCGGACGATAGACTGGAACGTTACTGCCCGTTTCAATCATCCGTATGTTAAGGTTTTCGAAGAGGAACGGGAATTGACGGTTATCCTGCTGGTAGATGTCAGCGGATCGGCTGTTTTTGGCAGTCGACAGCGGACCAAACGTGTAAGGATTGCTGAGATTGCTGCTCTGCTGGCTTTTTCGGCTATCCAGAACAATGATAAAGTAGGCGCTGTCTTGTTCAGTGACCGCCCTGAGAAATTTGTACCTCCAAAGAAAGGACGTCAGCATATCTTACGCATTATTCGGGAACTTATTGAATTTCAGCCGGAACATCCTGCTACCAATATTGGCGAAGCGATGCGTTATCTAACAAATGCTGTCAAAAAGCGTTCTATTGTTTTCCTGATTTCCGATATGTACGACGGATTTGAGAGTCGACCCCGCTTCGAAGAACAGCTTAAGATTATTGCCCGGAAACATGATCTGATTGCTATCAGAGTCTACGATAAACTTGAAAGGGAACTTCCCAGGGCAGGGCTGCTTTTCCTCCGGGATCCTGAAACAGGTCAGCAGGCTCTTGTTGATACATCTGACAGGACTTTCAGTCGTGAATACCATCAGCATATTCAAATGTACGATGAGGCACTCAAGGAAATTTTTGCTCGGTATGGTATTGATAGTGTTGAAATAGCAACTAACCAGGATTATGTGCCACCCCTGATCCAATTGTTTAAAAAACGATAGGAATTGAAAAACCAGTAATTGTATGAAAGGTATCACAACAAAAGGTTCTTTCATAAAAATTTGCCAGGTTAAATGCCTGTTATTTATCTGGCTGGCCGGTTTATTTTCTATGGATGCAGTAATTGCCCAGAAGGCATTAATCAATGTAAAAACCGATACTTCTGCAATTCTTATCGGGGATCAAATAGGTTTTACCCTAGAGGCTGATGCTGATAATACTTATAAGGTGGCATTTCCTCAACTGTCTGATTCCTTAACACCCAACATAAGGGTGGTTCGTCGTATACAGGCCGATACCATAATGGTAGGAGCGCGTTATAAAATTATTCATCGCTACCTGATTACATCCTTTGACAGTGGACTTTTCGAAATCCCTTCTTTTCCCTTCAGAATATACAACAGTAATTCTGCCGATACACTCTTTTCTGCACCCCTGGCGCTTTCGGTTTCATATCCTCCCACTGATACAATACCTACTATGTTTGACATAAAAGCTCCTCTGCCCGCTCCCTATACACTTGAGGATTATCTTCGAATTATCTTGCCAGTTCTGCTGGCAGTTTTGATCATTTTATTCCTTGTAAAATACGTAAAGCGGAAGAAGAAATATGGAGATAAAAAGGATAAGCAGGAGAAACCTTCAGAGCCAGCGCATGTGGTTGCCCTGCGTGAACTCGACAGGTTGAAAGAAGAAAAGCTCTGGCAGCAGGGATTCATCAAGGATTACTATACCCGGCTTACTGAAATAATACGGCGTTACATTGAGCGGCGTTTCAATGTGCCGGCAATGGAACAGACCAGCACTGAAATTTTGCACAGCATGAAGCCGTTCATTCTTGAGGACGATACCCTCAGAGCTTTGCAGGAGCTTTTATCACTGGCCGATATGGTAAAATTTGCACGGGAACTTCCCATGCCCGATGAGAATGAATCAAATATGCTGAATGCATATGTTTTTGTAAATCACACTGCCGAAGGTAATAATTCAGCAAATGTGACTGCAAATAATCTAAATGAAGGAGTGTAGTATGGGGAATCTGTCGTTTGTTCATCCGGAACTGTTTTTGCTGATCATCCTGGTATTGCTTGCCGCAGGCTGGTATATATATTCCTTCCGTTCCAGAAATCCTGTCATAATATTTCCTCTAACAGGACAACTGAAAAAATTTGCCGTTGGCTGGAAAAAGAATTTTGTTCATGTTCCATTTGTTTTAAATGCCGTTGCATCCGTTTTATTAATTGTTGTACTGGCCCGTCCTCAATCTTCCAACCGATGGAAAGATACTTCGGCCGAAGGCATTGATATTATGTTAACCATGGATATTTCGGGCAGTATGCTTGCCGAAGATTTTAAGCCAAACCGTCTCGAGGCAGGAAAGAAAATTGCCAGTGAGTTCATTGCCGGACGAAAAAATGATAGGATTGGTCTGGTGGTGTTCAGTGCAGAAAGTTTTACCCAATGTCCTGTTACCACCGACCACGTCACATTGGTCAACTTAATGAACGCCGTCAAAAGTGGCATGATCCAGGATGGAACTGCTTTAGGCGACGGACTGGCAACGGCTGTTGGAAGACTCAAGGAATCAACAGGGAAAAGCAAGGTAATTATTCTTCTTACTGACGGTGTCAACAATACCGGTTCTGTCGATCCTGTAACTGCAGGAGAGCTGGCCAAAACGTTTCATATACGGGTCTATACTATTGGAATCGGTACCATGGGTACTGCTCCATATCCGGTGACCACCCCTTATGGTATTCAGTATCAAAATGTTCCTGTTGAGATTGATGAACCGGTACTTAGGAAGATAGCCGATTTAACGGGAGGAAAATATTTCCGGGCTACCGACAATGATAAGCTCCGCGCAATATACCAGGAAATTGACCAGCTTGAAAAAACTCGGGTCGAAGTGCGTGAATATGCAAAAAAAGAGGAAGAATATGCCCTTTTTGCAACAGGAGCATTTTTGTTGCTGGTTATCAGTATAGGAATCAAATTAATTATTATCAGAACGATACCTTAAAGTGTTTTGTGTATGTTCCGGTTTGCTTATCCTGAATGGTTATATGCTCTGCTGATTATACCCGTCATGGTTCTGCTCTTTTTATTGAACCGGGCAATGAGAAATAAGACTTTACAGAAACTTGGTGACAAAAATATTATTCATGAGATGATGCCTGGCTATACTCCGGTGCGTCCTCTGGTCCGTTTTGTTTTCCTTATACTGGCAATAGCTTTTCTGATTATAGCCCTTGCCAGGCCACAATTTGGTTCAAAACTTACGGAAGTCAAAAGGAAGGGTATCGAGTTGTTTATTGCGATGGATGTCTCCAACAGCATGCTGGCGCAGGATGTTCAGCCATCACGTCTCGAAAGGGCAAAACAGGCCGTAGCGCGTCTGGCTGACAAACTGAGCAATGACAGAATCGGCCTGCTCGTATTTGCTGGTTCTCCTTATATCCAGGTACCTGTTACAACTGACTATGTTTCTATAAAACAATTTCTTGACGGTATTCATCCGGGCATGGTTCCTGTGCAAGGAACTGCTATTGGCTCTGCTATTCGTCTTGCCGCTTCTTCTTTCGATCCGCAAAGCGGTTTGAAAAAGGCAATCGTTATAATCACCGATGGTGAAAATCATGAGGATGATGCAGTTGAGGCTGCACGGGAAGCTGCAGAAAAAGGAATTGTGGTTTTTGTTATTGGTGTTGGAACTCCTTCGGGAGCCCCCATTCCGCTTCCGGGAAGCGATCAGCAGAACTTCCTGAAAGATCGATCGGGGCAGGTTGTAGTTACACGACTTGATGAAGCTCTTCTGAATCAGATTGCCGCCGCAGGCAATGGAACCTACATCAGGGCTACAGCTCTTCGGTTCGGACTGGAAGAAATCATCGCAAAAATTGATGAAATGGACCGCAAAGAGTATAAAGCCCAAATGTATTCTGAGTATGATGACCAGTTCATGTATCCTGCCGGCCTTGCACTCTTTTTCCTTTTACTCGAATTATTTTTGCAGGACCGTAAAAATCCCTGGTTACAGAAATTCAATCTCTTCCGTCTTAAACTGTAATATTATGACTGCTGCAAAATATACATTGCTATTTGTCTTCATGCTTTTTCTGAATGGAGTCCTCTCGGCCCAGTCATCGGTTGAGCGAAAATTCGTCAGGCAAGGAAACAAATTGTATGAGGCAAAAAAATATAATGAAGCTGAAGTCAGCTACCGGAAAGCCTTGCAGGAAAAGGATGGTTCCCACCGGGCACTGTTCAATCTGGGCGATGCACAATACAAACAGGGACGATTTTCGGAAGCAGCAAATACCTTTACAGAACTGACAGGTGATAATACTGGTCGGCAGATTCAGGCAAAGAGTTATTATAATCTGGGGAATGCATTGTTGAGTGATAAGAAAATTGCGGAAAGTATTGAATCTTACAAGAAATCCCTTTTGTTAGATCCATCAGATATGGAAGCAAAACACAACCTGATGATCGCGCAAAGAATGCTTCGTCAGTCACAGCAGCAGCAACAACAGAACCAGAACAAAAACCAGCAACAGAATCAGGATCAGCAAAAACAACAGGAACAGCAAAAACAACAGAATAAAAGTGATCAGAGTCAGCAGGATAAGCAGCAGCAACAGCCACGAAACGAAATATCTCGCCAGGATGCAGAAAGGATCCTTCAGGCACTTTTGAATAATGAAAAGCAGACAAGAGAAAAACTGAATCGGCAGCAGAGTGCCGCTAAGCGTACAATTGATAAAAACTGGTGAAAATGAAAAGAGAATTCAGATATGGTCTTATTCTGATACTCATGCTGGTTACTTATGCTGTTCAGGTGCCAGCCCAGGACGTTGATTTTAAGGCATCCGCCCCTCCGGTAGTTGCAACGGGTGAAGCTTTCGAAGTGGTTTATACCCTCAATGCAAGGCCTGACCAGTTCAGGCAACCCGACTTCAGCCCGTTTGAACTCCTGGGCGGTCCGTCAACCAGTACAAGTACCAGTGTACAAATGATAGGATCGCAGATCAGGCAGAATGTTACGGTAAGTTATACATATTATCTCAGGGCAAATTCTACCGGTAAATTTGAAATTCCTCCGGCCCAGGCCACAATTAAGGGGAAGGGCTTTTCATCCAATTCCCTGTCCATTGAAGTGGTAAAAGGGACTGCTCCTGCTCCTCAATCACAGCAGGGCGCCCAGTCATCTTCCGGAGAGGAAACAGAAAGCATAAAAGGTGGCAAGGACCTATTTGCCGCATTTTTGGTTGATAAACGCACCGTTTATTTAGGGGAACCTGTAATTGTGACACTAAAAATATATGACAGGATGGGCCTTTCGAGGCTCGCTCCTCCAAAATTGCCCGCTTTACAGGGATTCTACAAAAATGATATTCCTACACCGGAACTTCGTCAGCTTACCCGGGAAAATGTGAACGGACAAATCTACAATACCGGAGTTATAGCCCGGTTCATTCTGTATCCCCAGAAAACAGGCGAATTGACTATCGGCTCAGTCGAATTTAACGGAGCAGTTCAGAGAACGGTAACCAGACGTTCAAGAAGCTGGTTTGATTTTGATTTCGATTTTCCAACCATACAGGAACAACCTGTTACTTTCCAGTCTGACCCGGTTACTATCAATGTGAAGCCACTCCCATCAGGTCAGCCCGCCAACTTCAATGGTACAGTTGGTGATCTATCTATGGCAGCTTCCATCGATAAATCCGAATTGAATACCAATGATGCCCTCACTTTAAAGATAAAACTGACGGGCAAGGCAAATATGAAAATGATCAATCCACCTGTTGTTTCATTCCCTGCCGATTTTGATGCCTATCCACCCAAAGCGAATGTTCAGGAAGAATATACAACTGAAGGAACAACAGGATCAGTTACGTTTGAATATGTTGCCATTCCGCGACATCCTGGAATCTTTACCATTCCTCCGATTTCGTTTAGTTATTTTTCACCACGTAGCAATGAGTACAAAACATTGTCATCCCCATCATTTAAAGTTACTGTAAATAAGGGTAGAGAAGATACGACTGTTACGGTCATATCGGGACTTTCCCGCGAAGATGTTCGACTTTTAAATCAAGACATCCGTTACATTAAACGAAATATTCCTGAATGGAAAGAAAAACAGCTTTTACTTGACAACAAGCTGTTCGTTTTATGGTATGTTGTTCCTCTATTACTTTTTGTCGGTTTAATCAGCATCAGAAGAAAGACTATTCGGGAAAGAGCTGATATTGCCAGAATGCGCCATAAACGGGCTGCACGGCTTGCCAGAAAACGCCTTAGAAAGGCCGAAAAAGCCATGAAGAACGAGCAAAGTGATGAATTTTATGAAGAAATCTTAAAGGCAATCTGGGGCTATCTGAGCGATAAGCTTATGATCCCCATCGCAAATCTGTCGCGCGACAACGCCTGGCAGTCTCTGTCAGAAAGAGGAATTTCAGACGAACTCAAAGAACAGCTTGGCAAAATTATTGATACATGCGAATTTGCAAGATATGCTCCTGCCGGCACCCTTCCTTCCATGAAGGAAACTTATGACACTGCGGTTGAACTGATGGAAAAAATTGATCAAAACCTGAAGTAATATGAAGCGTATCAATATAATCATATTTCTGTTCTTTTTTGCATTTCCGGCCATAGCTGTGATTCCTGATTCCCTGTATATCAAGGCTAACAAGTTTTACGCTGAAGGCCGTTATGCTGAAGCTGCTGATTTGTACGACTCCTTGATAAACTCAGGTTACACTGCACCTGAAGTGTACTTTAACCTGGGAAATGCCTGCTTCAAAATGCGTCAGATTGGAAAAGCCATACTGAATTATGAACGGGCTCACCGGCTGAAACCTTTTGACGAGGATATAGGCTTTAATCTGCATTTGGCCCGAACATTTACAATAGATAAAATTGAAAGTCTGCCGGAATTTTTCTTGACAGCATGGTGGCGGGCATTCCGATCCTTAATGGACTCCGATCATTGGATGATTCTTAGCATTGTTTTTTTTATTGCAAGTCTTTTGCTGATTTTGTCATTTCTTTTTTCCGCACGGGTAAACCTTAAGAGGACTTTCTTTTTTCTGTCGTTTCTTTTTCTGCTGGGAGCCATCATTACCGGTATATCCGGTTACCGTCAGAGTAAAGAATTTCATACACGGAATGAGGGGATTGTAATGGTGCCTTCTGCTACCGTGAAAAGCTCTCCTGACGCAGGATCATCGGATTTGTTCGTTCTCCATGAAGGAACAAAGGTGCGTATTGAAGACGCTGTCGGAAACTGGGTTGAAATTCGCATAGCCAACGGAAATAAAGGTTGGATTGAATTCTCAAATCTTGAAATTATATGAACCAGATGTTGACTGTTAGAAAACCTACTCAGGCCGAAATTGAAATGGCCGGGGAATGGGATACATGGGAAAAAGAACCTTCGGAATTTCCATGGTATTACGACCAGAAAGAGACCTGTTACATTCTGGAAGGCAAGGCCAGGGTAACTGCTCCCGATGGTTCATTTATTGAGTTTGGTGCAGGTGATTGGGTAGTTTTTGAGCAGGGTCTGAGATGTACCTGGAAAATTACTCACAAGATCAGAAAACATTACATGTTCGGATAGGGCCCCGGCATCAAGATTGCATTTATCTTCTGATTTCAAAATCAGGAAAGTGACCTAAGGGTGCTTCCTGTACAAGAACATCCTTAACAAAAGCGTAACCAGGTCCTTGTCTGCACCATTCGATGAATTGCAGAACGTCCTTTTCTTCGCCTTCTGCTTCAATGTATACACTTCCGTCGGGCATATTACGCACAAAGCCCTTTATCCCTAGTTCCTCTGCTGCTTCCATGGCTGAATAGCGGAAACCAACTCCCTGAACTCTTCCCTTTACAGTGATATTGACATGTTTCTTCATATCCTGAAATGGAGAGTTTTATTTGTTCAGCATCCAATACGAACCATTGAGAATCGACGCAAATGTCACCCACAAAAGATAGGGAATCTGCAAAAATCCTGCCGCCCGGCTAATCTTAAAAAAGACAATTATCATGACAAGGATGCTGACCCAGAGAAGCAATATTTCTATTAAAGCCCAGCCAATTCGGTGAAACCGGAAAAAGATGAAACTCCAGAGAAAATTAAGTATCATCTGAATGGCAAATGCCCATAGCGCAAAATAGCGCAGTTGGCCTGACTGCGATTTCCAGATCAGATAGAGTGAAATCCCCATTAGGATGTAAAGAACAGGCCAGACAATACCGAACAAGTAACCCGGAGGATTGAAAGAAGGCTTTATGAGGTTGTCATACCAGCCGTCAGTTTTGCTCGTAAGCATGCCGGAAATACTTCCGACCACTAATGGAATTGCAATACAAATTACTAAAGTTATGACAGAGGTTGTTCTCGTCATGGCTATTTATTTAAGTTTCCTAAATTTATTGAAAATTTTATTTCAGCGATGCGTAACCAGAAATATTCGGAATTAATGAGTTTTGGCCAGAATAATTCTCCTGAGGCACTGAAATACATGAAGATTGTTAATAAAATAGTGCAGTTAATATCTGAAAGAGATATCCACAAAGGAGATTTTCTTCCTTCAATTAATGAAATGGTAAAGATTACCGGTTTTTCAAGGGATACCATTCTTTCAGCTTACAGGAAACTTCAAGAACTTGGTTATATTCAGGCTATACACGGGAAAGGATTTTATGTTTCCGCATCTGGTGCAAATCCTCAAATTCCTGTTTTCCTGTTATTTGATGTTATGAACGGGTATAAAGAGGTATTGTTCCGTTCTTTTGTCGAAAACCTTGGGGTCAATTACAGAATTGATATTTATTTTCATTATTATAACCAGGAAGTCTTTGAAAATTTGATCAGAGAAAAAAACGGTCAGTATTCCTTTTATGTTATTATGCCCCACTTCAATACAGATGTTTCTCGGGTGGTACATGATCTTCCTTCCGGCCGAATACTGCTCATTGATAATGATATTCCCACACTGAAAAAAGAAGTTCCTGCCATTTATCAGAATTTTGAGAAAGATATTTTCACAGCATTGAAAGAAGGTATCGACCTGCTTAAAAAATACAAGCAGTTATTTCTCATTACAAATACCCGTTTTCAATTTATTCCTGACGGCATGGTCAGAGGATTCTGCAATTTCTGTCAACAGTACAGAATAAAATACAAATTGATACCTGATGCCCTTTCAGTCCCTTTCGTACCCGGAAATGCATACATTGCTGTTGCAGACAGGGACCTTATTTCGATAATCAAAATGGCGAAGCAAAAACAATTTACACTGGGTAATGACATCGGACTTATTTCATATGATGAAACTCCTTTAAAGGAGGTTCTTGCTGATGGGATAACAGTCATTTCAACTGATTTCAAAGCGATGGGGAAGATCGCAGCATCGTTAGTAAAAGACCCCAAACCTGTAAAAATTGAAAATAAGTGTATTCTGATAAGAAGAAAAACGCTTTGAAAGTTGTATCATATTTTTTTTCTCATTATTTTTGACCATAACAGTGCATAACAGTTAATCGTAAGTGTCTGCATATTAAGCCATTGTATGACTTACTTTTATTAACTCTATGCGGGAACCAATGGAATGTATTTATTGCTTGCTTTTACTTGTAATAACTAAATATTAACCTGTAACCAAAAACTTATGCTGATAATTAACAATTACTTTGCTGCAGTTCTCTTATGCATACTGGCAATGATTTGCTGGGGTTCTTGGCAAAATACAAGGAATCTGGCCCGAAAGGAATGGCGATTTGAACTTTACTACTGGGACTATTCCCTCGGAATCCTTTTATTCTCACTTTTGGCGGCATTTACTTTTGGGTCGTTAGGGCAGGAAGGACGAACATTTCTTCAAGATATGCAGCAGGCAGATGATAGAAATATTCTGTCAGCCATGCTTGGAGGAGCTGTCTGGAATATAGGAACTCTGTTGCTGACAGCTGGTATTGCTGTTGCTGGTATGTCAGTCGCATTTCCGATAGGCGGGGGCATTGGGTGGATTCTCGGGATAGTTATCAATTATGTTGCACGACCAGCAGGGGACCCAATTTTGCTCTTTGGAGGTTCTCTGATAATTATTGGAGCAATTGTTCTTAGTATGATTGCTTACCGAAGATTGGCCAGGAAACAGGAAAAACCTTCCCTTAAAGGAATCCTTCTCTCTCTGCTGGCAGGAATTGCCATCGCTTTCTTTTACAAATTTGTTGCGCAGTCCCTCGATTCTGAAATTACTGTCGAAGCTACAGGAAAACTTACCTCCTATACGGCAGTATTCTTTTTTTCTCTTGGAGCTTTCCTGAGTACTTTTATTTATAACCCATTTTTCATGAAGTTTCCTGTCGAAGGAGATCCTGTAAGGTTTCGTTCCTATTTTACCGGGACTTTGCGTGATCATGCAATGGGCCTTATTGGAGGGGCTATATGGTGTCTCGGAATGACTTCTAGTTTCATGGCTGTGAAAGCAGCGAGTCCTGCCATATCGTATGGTCTGAGTAATGCAGCTCCTGTAGTGGCTGTTTTATGGGGGCTGATTATATGGAAAGAATTTCGCGGAGCTCCTGCCGGTACGAATCGTTTGCTGCTGGGTATGTTTGTTCTTTACATCATAGGGCTCGTTTTAATAACATTATCTAATATCTAAATTGGCATTTCTATGAAAAAAATATTCTTTTCTTACCTGGTACTTTTATCATCTGTAGTTTTTGCTCAACATCAAACATGGCAGGGACCATCTGTATTATTAACGCATGGAAATCTTAAGGTGCATGAAAACAAAAGGTTTCTGACTTTTGAAGATGGAACACCATTTTTTTATTTGGGCGATACTGGTTGGGAATTATTTCATAGACTTAACCTGACAGAGACTGAGAAATATCTTGAAAATAGAAGGCAAAAAGGTTTTACTGTCATTCAGGCAGTGATTCTTGCCGAACTGGACGGTTTAAACACTCCCAACGCTAATGGAGATAAGCCTCTGATTCAGAATGATCCTTTGAAGCCAAATGAAAAGTATTTTCTTCATGTTGACAGGGTGGTAAAACTTGCTGCTGAGAAAGGGATTTTTATTGGTATGCTTCCAACATGGGGCGATAAGGTTGACAAAGCCTCATGGGGAACCGGACCTCAGATTTTTACTCCTGAAAATGCTTTCCTTTATGGACGCTGGCTAGGAAACCGTTACCGAAATGAGCCTAACATAATCTGGATAATCGGAGGAGATCGCTCGGGAGGTGGCAAAAATTATGAGGTTTGGGATGCTCTTGCGAATGGAATTAAAAGCATAGATTCCAACCATCTTATGACATATCATCCATGGGGTGAAACGAGTTCTTCGTTCTGGTTCCATAATGCCAGCTGGCTTGATTTTAATATGGCACAAACAGGACATGGTCAGCGTTCCTATGCAATTTATAAAAGACTCATTGTTAATGACTATGGAAAACATCCGGTGAAACCATGTATGGACGGAGAACCCAGATACGAAGACCATCCTGTTGCTTGGAACCCTGCTGTGTTGGGTTGGTTTGATGATGCAGATGTTCGTCAGGCAGCTTACTGGAATCTTTTTTCAGGGAGTCACGGACATACATATGGATGTCACGCTATCTGGCAGATGCTGGCACCGGACCGCAAACCAGTGGGCCTTGCCCGAAATACATGGTACGATGATCTTGACCTCCCGGGTGCTTTCAGTATGTTGTACGTCAGAAGATTAATGGAATCACGTCCCTTTTTCAGCCGGGTTCCCGATCAATCCTTAATTGCTAACGAATATATTCCTGAAACCGATATGATAGTGGCTACAAGAGGCGACGGCTATGCTATGGTTTATATCCCAACAGGATGGACTGCTGAAGTCAGATTGGAGAAGGTTCTTGCCGATTCATTGAAAGCCTGGTGGTACAACCCGAGAAATGGTGAAGCAACTGTAATCGGTGTTTTTAAAGCCTCTGGAATACAGTCTTTTACCCCTCCATCTCAGGGACGGGGAAATGACTGGATATTGGTTCTGGATGACAATTCTCGGAATTTACCTCAACCGGGAAAAACAAGGTAATATGAAAATTGCGCTTAGTTCATATACCTACACCTGGGCAACCGGTGTTCCTGGGATGCTTCCTGAAAATAGACTTGATGTCTTTGGACTATTGGAGGAAGCGGTCAGGTTAAAAGTTCCCTGTATTCAGATTGCCGATAATATGCCCCTTCATGAATTATCTCCGGTTCAGATGCAAAAGCTTAAAAATGAATCGTCAGATTGCAAAATTTCCATTGAAGTAGGAGCCAGGGGATTGTCTCCCGGGAATCTCGAAAGATATATCTCCATTGCTGCATTTTTCAATTCCCCTATTGTTCGCTTTGTAATTGACGCAAGTCAATTCGAACCTTCTTTAAACGATATTATTATTACAATTCGTAATGTGCTTCCGTTGCTCAAAGAAAATTCAGTTCGTCTGGCCCTCGAAAATCATGATCGTATTCGTGCGATTGATTTCAGGTATATCATTGAAAACACTGACAAAGAATGGGTTGGTATTTGCCTCGATACAGTTAATTCTTTTGGAGCGGCAGAAGGGATTGAATCAGTTGTTAATACTCTGGCTCCTTTCACCATAAATCTTCATGTCAAAGACTTTACCATCTACAGGCTTGACCATAAAATGGGCTTTATAGTAGAGGGCCGTCCGGCTGGCCATGGTATGTTACCTATACCATGGCTTCTGGAGGAAATTAAAAAGCATGGTAAATGCCAGACTGCTGTGCTTGAATTATGGACACCTCCCGAAAAATCTCTGGAAGCTACTATTGCTAAAGAAAAAAAATGGGCCGAAGAGAGTATCAGCTATTTGCATCAGGTAATTAATAAGCTTACTATGTATTCCTAAATAATCCTTAAAAAGCTTCTTTATGAAAAAAATTCGAATTGCAGTCTTTGGTTGCGGTTTCTGGTCCAGATTTCAAATCGGCGCCTGGACCGAAATTCCAGAAGCTGAATTAGTTGCTGTTTACAATCGTACCATTGAGAAAGCAGAAAAAATAGCAGAAATGTTTCATATTCCTTCTGTATATGCTGACCCTGAAGAACTTCTCGTTGCAGAAAAGCCTGATGTAGTGGATATTATAACTGATGTAGATACCCATGCTAAATTCGTTGAACTGGCTGCAGCGCATAAGGTGCCTTATATTATCTGTCAGAAACCAATGGCTCCTGATTTTCCAACAGCTTTAAGAATGGTGGAAATCTGCAGGAAGGCCTCATCAAGACTTTATATCCATGAAAATTACCGCTGGCAGGCTCCTGTCAGAAGACTAAAAGAAATAATCGATTCAGGAATTATCGGCAAACCATTTAAAGCCCGCGTATCTTTTCTTTCATCCTATCCGGTATTTGAAAATCAGCCCTTTTTGGCTCAGCTCGATCATTTTATTCTCACAGACATGGGTTCGCATGTACTTGATGTAATTCGCTTCCTGTTTGGAGAATGTGCTGCTTTATGGTGTCAGACCCGAACAGTCAATGACAAAATCAAAGGTGAAGATCTTGCAGTAGCCCTTCTCGAAATGCAGAATGGCATGCCGGTTTACACTGAAATGTCGTATGCCTCGGTGGTTGAGTATGATAGTTTTAGCACTGTCCACATTCTTGTTGAAGGAGAACAAGGTTCCGTTTTTCTGGGACCAGGCTTTGAAATACGCACAACCACACGTGAAGGAACGTCTTCTGAAATTGTGCATTTCCCTTCCTATCCATGGGCTGATCCTGATTATATCGTCAATCATGAGAGCGGAATTCACGTAAATAGAAATATAATGGACGATATACTCGGTCGGGGTAAGGCCGAAAATACAGGTTCTGATAATCTTGAAACAGTCAGGTTAGTATGGGCTTGCTATTCTTCTGCTGATTCTGGTGAGATAGTTCATATTCAGGATTTTGGGCATTAAAAATTGCCTAATTTTGTTTCTGCATGAAAGAGGCATTGTATTATACCAAATTAAGCGAAAAGAAAGTACAGTGCACACTATGCCCGCATCGTTGTATAATCCGGGATGGTGCGAGAGGTATTTGCAAGGTAAGGAAAAATATTGAAGGAACATTATACTCCGAATCGTATGGATTGTTTTCTGCAATTCATCTTGATCCCATTGAAAAGAAACCGTTGTATCACTTCTATCCCGGAAAAATGATTCTCTCCCTCGGTAGTGTGGGTTGCAATCTTTCTTGCATATTTTGCCAGAATTGCGAAATATCCCAGGCCACTGTTGATCAATATCCTGAACTTCAGATGGCTGAACCTGAGAAACTTGCCATGATAGCGCGTAAACAGCCCGGAAATCTGGGTTTAGCCTATACATACAATGAACCTGCTATTTCATTTGAGATTATTCGTGAGACAGCCGAATTGATCAAAAATCAGGGGCAGAAAAACATAATGATTACCAACGGATTTATTGAGTCTGATCCTCTCTCTGAATTGCTACTCTGCATCGATGCATTTAATGTGGATTTGAAAGGATTCTCTGAAGTGTTTTACCGAAGATATACCCGTTCCCGCCTTCTTCCAGTTCTCCAAACCTTGAAACAAATAAGAAAGGCAGGTGCTCATCTCGAAATTACAAACCTCATAATTCCCGGAGCAAATGATGATGAAAACCAGTTCCGTTCTATGGTTGAATGGATCGAAGGAGAATTGGGGAGGGATACAGTTCTTCATTTATCAAGATATTTCCCGCGATATAAAATGAATGCACCTCCCACGCCATCATCAACCATTACCCGGTTATTTGATCTGGCTCGTATTCGGCTTGATTTTGTATATGTTGGAAATATAGAGATTTCAAATACGCAAGATACATATTGTCCGGGTTGCCATTCACTGCTGATTCATCGCTCTGGTTATTTCGTTCAAATAGAAGCACTTAAACCGGGTGGATTGTGTGGTAACTGTGGTTATCAAACCGGAATAATGACAGATTAAAGTGTTTGAGTACAGCATGAAAAAGCTGTTAAACACGGAAGTCGAATACGAAAACAGGTGTTAAACTTTAACTATGAAATTATGAACAAAGTCGCTCTTGTTGGTGCCGGTGGCAAAATGGGACTCCGCTTAACCCGCAATCTTAAAAAATCTGATTATCAGGTTACCTATCATGAGATTAATGAACAGGGTATTCAGCGATTAAAGGATGAATTCGCTGTGGATGTGAGTAATGCTGATGAAATGATTCCTCTGGCTGATTATGTTATTTATGCCGTTCCCGATGTGGCATTAGGTTTAATAACCTCAAAGTATATTCCCAGGATGAAACCAGGATCTATTGCTGTTACATTAGATCCGGCTGCTGCACTGGCTGGAAAACTCTATTTCCGTGAGGATGTGAGCTACTTCATTGCACATCCTGCTCATCCATCCGTATTTAACTGGGAACCAACCGAAGAAGCCCATCGTGACTATTTTGGGGGTATTTCTGCACACCAGGCTATTGTATGCGCCCTGATGCACGGACCTGAAACTGATTATAACAAAGGAGCCGCTCTTGCTTCAACTTTTTATGCACCCGTAAACAAGGTTCATCGCATTACAACCGAACAAATGGGTTTGCTGGAACCTGCTCTGGTTGAAACCCTTGCCTCAACCTGCATCTATGTCATTCGACAGGCCTTGGATGAAGTTGTTCGCCGGGGAGTACCAGAGGAGGCAGCAAGAGACTTTTTGCTTGGCCATTTAAAAATTCAGTTGGCTGTTTTGTTTGATATGATTCCGGGCGCTGTATTTTCCGATGCTGCTAATAAAGCTCTTCAAAGGGGATTGAAAGAATTTATCAATCCCGACTGGCCAAAAATCTTTGAGCCTGAAAATGTTAGACAACAAATTCTGGCTATTACATAGATAAAATGCAATTCGATCAATCCAACCTGATTATCTCTGATAATCTTCTTCGCCTCGGAAGTAATACCCCGCCATCTGAAAGAATACATTTACAGGCCGGGCCTGTTGGTATTATTTACGAAAACGGTACTCTCCGCTCGTTTTTTGTGGGTGGTACAGAAGTCCTGCGGATGATTTATCCTGCTGTTCGCGATCCAGATTGGAATACAGTCATTCCGGCAATAAATCATCAGCATTTTCAGAAGTTGGACGACAGATTCTCTATTGAGTTCATTGCCACATACAAAGGATACGGTATCGAATTCGAGGCACTAATTTCCTTTGCCGGAGAAAAGGACGGTTCCATAACTTGTTCTATGGAAGGGAGAGCTCTGAACACTTTTCAGAAAAACCGTATTGGTTTTTGCGTTCTTCATCCTGTGCATACATGCATGGGCAAAGAAGTTTTAATAGGGCATTCTGATGGTACTACCGAGAAGGGTGCATTTCCGGTGCTGATCAACCCTCATCAACCCTTTTTGGAAGTTGCATTTATGGAGTATGCTCCTGAAAAAGATCTAAGGTTAAGAATCGATTTTGAAGGCGACGTTTTTGAAACTGAGGATCAACGCAACTGGACTGACGCTTCTTATAAAACATATAGTACGCCTCTTGCTCTTCCTTTTCCTGTTAAAATTGATAAAGGTACGGTAATTGAACAGAAAGTGCGGTTTTCTGTAATGAAAATATCACCCAGAATTCAAATTAAACCATTGCCCAAACAACCGGTACATATTGAGATAACAAAACACAAAACACCTTTCCCGGCTATTGGATTGCTTCATTCGAGCAGATATCCGACACTTTCAGGGACTGATAGCTCTTTGTTAAGAAGTTTAAAGATTGATCATCTGAGAGTGGATCTTTCTTTTGCTAAAAAAACATGGCAGAAGAAATTTGAAGAAGCCAGTTTAATAGCAAAACAACTTGATCTGCCGTTGTTCATTTCTCTTGAATTTTCTGACCATCCTGTGAATGATACCGGCAATTTTATTGATGCATGTTTTACTGACTCCCCCAAAATAGACTCTTTATTGCTGATTAATGAGGCTACAAAAGTTTCCGATTCCAAATGGTTTGTGCCGGTAAAAAAACTTCTTAGGAAAAAGTGGGAAAATATCTCTGTGGGAGCCGGGACAAATGCAAATTTTGCTGAATTTAACAGGAATAGGCCATTTCCTAAGGAAGCAGATTTTCTTGCCTGGTCAGTAAATCCTCAGGTACATACCTTTGATTATTTGACAATTATCGAGAATCTGCAGACGCAGGCCGACACAGTGATCTCTGCCCGAACATTCCAGCCCGGTATTCCTCTTTGGGTGACCCCGGTGACCCTAAAACCCCGATTTAACTCTGTTGCAACACAATCAGAAACTTCTGATCTAAATTTCCTTTCTCCTCCTGATCCACGTCAGATGAGCCTTTTTGCTGCCGGCTGGATAACTGGTTCGATAAAATATCTCGCGGAAGCTGGTGCATCCAAAATTACCTTGTGTGAAACAACCGGCGAAAAAGGTTTGATTCAGGGTCAGGAAAATAGTCATTGGCCTGCTGAATTCCCGGCTCAGAAAGGAATGATTTTCCCCGCCTTTTTTGTTTTAAGTGAATTACTTAAATATTCCAAAAGCCTGGTAATAAAAACTATTGTTTCTCACCCTGAGTCTGTTTCTGCTCTTTTATTAAGTGATGGAACTATTAATACCCTGATACTGGCAAGTCATTCTCCAGAAGTAGTTAAAGTGCTTTTGCCTTCTTCTGACAAAGAAATCTCTGTACGTATTCTGGATTTGTCATTTTGCCGTAAAAAAATGTTCAGCCAGGGAAATGTGCCAAATCTTCCTGCACAGATTTTGAAACCCGTTAAAGGAATTTTCGAAATACAACCATTCACGATTGTATTTATCCGAAGTACCATGAATTAACAAATTCAACCGGGCTAATAAAATTTTTGTTAAA
>CAZJQN010000004.1:0-54978 GCA_964548125.1 uncultured Bacteroidales bacterium
CACGCGGCATGGCTGGGTCAGGCTTGCGCCCATTGCCCAATATTCCTCACTGCTGCCTCCCGTAGGAGTCTGGTCCGTGTCTCAGTACCAGTGTGGGGGATCATCCTCTCAGACCCCCTAACCATCGTAGCCTTGGTGAGCCGTTACCTCACCAACTAGCTAATGGCACGCATGCCCATCTTTTACCGCCGGAGCTTTCATTATAAACGGATGCCCGTTCATAATAATATGGGGTATTAATCCCGATTTCTCGGGGCTATCCCCCAGTAAAAGGTAGGTTGCATACGCGTTACTCACCCGTGCGCCGGTCGCCGGCATGTATTGCTACACCCGCTGCCCCTCGACTTGCATGTGTTAGGCCTGCCGCTAGCGTTCATCCTGAGCCAGGATCAAACTCTTCGTTGTAATTGAGTTTGTTAATTTTCTAAGCTCAAGATTCATTGTCCCTGGAATTACTTCCGGGGTTTTTCGCACCTTTCTTACCTTCTTTACAATATTTTCAAAGAACCTTTGTCTTCTTAATTCTTTTGGGACTGCAAAGATAATCCTTTTTTTATTCCCGGCAAAAAAATTTTCATTTTTTTGCTCTCACTCATCCTTTGCTTTACCCTGTCATTCGAAAGAGGTTGCAAAAGTAAAACAAATTTTTGTTCTATCCAAATTTATTTTAACTTTTTTTTACCTCACTCGCGTTAAAGAACGTCTCAAAAGCGGGTGCAAATATATACCCTTCTTTCATTTCTGCAATACATACCCGTAATTTTTTTTCTATTTTTTTCTCCTCCTCTCAGACTCAATTAATTATACAGCTACCAATAGATATTTTTCCCCCTTCCTCACCCTTTTTTAATCCCTTAAAATAAGGGTTGAAATAAAAATCTTATCTTAGAAGCCGTTTATTTGCTCAATGTACCGTAGTGAGATGACTTCATCAGACGCCATAGTTATTATCCCTACATATAATGAAAGGGAGAATATCGCCCGAATGATTCACACAGTGCTTTCATTGCCAAATAATTATCATCTCCTTATCATTGATGATAACTCCCCGGACGGCACAGCCTATATCGTCAAGGAACTCATCAAAACCTACCAGGACAGATTGTTTCTGCTGGAACGTCCTGGAAAACAAGGTCTGGGAACCGCTTATATTGAAGGGTTTCGTTGGGCACTGGAACGAAATTATTCGTATATTTTTGAAATGGATTCTGATTTTTCCCACGATCCTGCTGATCTTGCACGATTGCATCAGGCATGCCTGGAGGGTGCTGATCTGGCTATCGGATCGAGATATATTACAGGGGTAAATGTGGTGAACTGGCCCATTGGCAGAGTACTTATGTCGTATTTTGCCTCGGCCTATGTCCGTCTTATCACCGGAATGACCATTCGCGATACTACTGCCGGTTTTAAGTGTTACCGGCGAGAAGTCCTCGAAGCCATTAACCTTGACCGGGTGCGTTTTAAAGGTTATGCATTTCAAATAGAAATGAAATTTATTACCTGGAAAATGCACTTCCGCATTCTTGAAATTCCTATTATATTTACTGAACGAAAGGAAGGAACTTCTAAAATGAGCCGGGGAATTTTCCGTGAAGCGGTACTTGGCGTTATTTCCATGAAGGTCAGAAGTCTCTTTTCCAGATACTGGCTTAAGAAACCTTAAACCCTTTGTTTATGAATCCGTGCCTGATTCATCATGCACATCTGGTTAACGAAGGCAGGGAATATGAAGCAAGCGTTCTGATAGAAGATGGTGTCATATCAGAAATCTTTGAGGAGAAAGTGCCGTCAGGAATTCTTTCTGGTACAAAAATTATTGATGCACAAGGTCTTCATCTTTTTCCGGGAGTCATTGACGACCAGGTTCACTTCCGGGAACCAGGACTTACCTACAAAGGGGACATTGCAAGTGAGTCCAGGGCTGCTGTTGCAGGTGGAGTAACTTCGTTCATGGAGATGCCGAATACCCTTCCGCAAACATTGACAATTGAACTTCTGGAAAAAAAATTCAAAAGAGCTTCGGAAGTTTCACCTGCTAATTATTCGTTTTACATGGGTGCTTCCAACGACAATCTGGCCGAACTGAAGCGCGTCGATCCAACTATAACTTGTGGAATTAAGGTTTTCATGGGATCCTCGACAGGAGATATGTTAGTTGATGATCCGGAAGCTCTGGCACGCATTTTCTCACTGAAAAACATACTGATTGCCACTCACTGTGAAGATGAACAAATTATAAGGCATAATGCCGAATTATACAGGGCACGGTTTGGTGAAGATGTTCCGGTGCGATACCATCCGTCTATCCGTAGCGAGGAAGCCTGTTTCAAATCCACACGTCTTGCCATAGACCTTGCACGCAAATACGGTACCCGTCTGCATGTTCTCCATTTATCAACGGCACGCGAGCTGAATCTTCTCGATCCTTCACCAGCCTCCGAAAATAAACAGATAACAGCCGAAGCATGCGTTCATCATCTTTGGTTCAGCCAGGACGATTACGAGCGACTTGGGGGCAAAATAAAATGGAATCCAGCCATCAAAACTTCCTATGACAGAGAAGCTTTAATTAAAGGCCTTACCAATAACCTTATCGATGTTGTGGCCACTGATCACGCCCCGCACACCCTGGCCGAAAAAGAAAATCCTTATTTCACATGCCCGTCAGGCGGACCATTAGTGCAGCACAGCCTGCAGATGATGATTGAATTGTCACAAAGGGGACTGTTTCCTTTAACAACTGTTGCCGAAAAAATGGCTCATGCTCCGTCCCGGCTGTTTGGTATTCACCGCAGGGGGTTTATCCGCAAAGGATATTATGCCGACCTGGTTCTTGTCAATCTGAATAAACCCTATCAGGTAACACCAGATACCTTATTATATAAATGCAACTGGTCACCACTTGAAGGTGTCCGCTTCAGTTCAACAGTTGTTAATACCTTTGTTAACGGAAACCTGGTGTATGACGGGAAAAGTGTAACTGATTCTTACAGAGGTATGCCACTGCGCTTCAACCGGTAAAAGACAGTAAGTAAAGCATTTTTTGATCTCTTAACTTACTGGCAGAACCGATTGCACTGGTATTGAAGGTGATTCTTCCAGCGTTATCATGGCATTCATAAATCTCAGTTCCGAAAAGAATTTTAGATCACCGGAAGTTATCTTTGCAGTATCAATCATTCCGTGCTCCAGATAATAACGACGCCGAACCCCCTCCAGAAGAGGCTTTTCAGGAGTTATCCAGCGACTGCCGTCATAGAAGGCAACATTGGCATAAGTCGTATCCGTTACCAGACCATTTCTTATTATCAGAACATCATCACAATCACCCCGCAAACTATAAAGGTATTCGAGTTGCCGGCGGTCAGCATACTTATAGTTATAAGTAATAGTATCCGTTTCGACCATTTGAAGCGACTTAACCTGTTTAATCTTGTATATGCTGTAGTCAATCTTTTTCACCCCCCTTTCGTATAAAATTCTGCATTTAACTATTCCTTTTCTGAATTCTTCGGGCGGTTGGATGTATTCAGCCAGATTCAGCACATGTTGAATTCCAAACAAGTCCTTCAAAGACTTATTAACCCTCTCCTGGTGAAGAGGTAAGAGGGAAGGTTCTCCATGATCTAACCGAATGGTTTCAAGCAACAGGAACATACACTTTATCAATCATTTCCATATACTCCTGTCGGGGATCGCTGTAGGCTGTAATTCCTCCACCGCTTTTATATATCAACCCACCGACAGTCTGTTCAATAAAACGTATCATTACAGCTGAAACTAGTATCGATCCGTCAAAAACACCAAAAACACCTGTATAATAACCTCTTTCATATATTTCAGCCTCCCGGATGATTTCAAGGGTCTTTGGCTTTGGGGCTCCTGTAACGGAACCAGCGGGAAGCAATGTTTTAAAAATATCTCCAAGACGGCCTGGCCAATCTGTTTGCAAACGACCACTGATTTCGGAACTTACCTGCATCAATTTCTTTTCATGGGTGGTAATTACTTCCCTATAAGCAAAACGCTCCACCTTAATATCATCTGCAACCTGCCCGAGGTCATTCCTTATTAGATCGACTATCGTATGATGTTCAGCCTGTTCTTTATAGCCCGAAAGCAATTCTTCAGCATGGCCAGCTATTGTAGCATCAGCGGTACCTTTCATGGGATAAGAATAAATCCGATTGTCCTTTATTCTGACAAACAGTTCAGGAGAAAAAACAACAAACCGTCCGGGAACCAATAGCTTGAACCGGGCCCTGGCACAGTGAAATATCTCAGGCAAACTAAATGAAGTTTCCACCCTGGTAGGGAAAGTCAGGTTTACCAGGTACGAGTCTCCCCTAACTAAGTGATTCCTTATAATAGTAAATGCTTTGCTGTAGGTTTCATATGTCACAGGATATTTAACAAAATTTAAATTATTTCTTATTGAAAAAGCCTTTTTCTGAAAATTCCTCTTTCCTTCCATATCATATAATATCCCTGTTTCACCAAGCGATTGTAATGGAATAATAACCGGAGCCTTTAATGTAAAATCAAGTATAAAAAGAAAAGGGATACTCTTTTTACCCAAATAATTCATTATTTCTAAGTCAGATGAGAAAGAATGAGGCAGATGTTCTTGATCTTTTATTTCTGACATGAAACCATTTGATTTTTCAGCAATAATAAATACTTTGTTCTAACATTTATATACGCTGACAAACAAAATCAGGTTCTGGAATGTTATAAAATTTCAGTAAGATTTCTGGATCTAACTGATGATTTTCAGTATTTTTGGAAAAGCAATCAATTTAGGATCTATGAAAATATTAAGGCCTCTCAGTGATCCGCAAAACAAAAACTCGTTTTCAGTGAAATGGAGACGAAAAAGATTTAAACTATTTACCGAAATACTCGCTGATTTAAAACCTCCTGTCCGGATTCTTGACGTCGGCGGAACTGATTATTTTTGGAAAAATGTAGATTTTACGCCTGAGTCACACACTACCATTGTTTTACTCAATTTATACACCATAAATACCTCTCTGCCATGGTTATCAAGTGAAGTGGGAGATGGTACTGATCTGAGCCGCTTTGCTGATAAGGAATTTGATATTGTTTTTTCAAATTCAGTGATTGAACATTTAGGAACCTGGGAGAAACAGCAAAAAATGGCAAAGGAAATCCAGCGTGTCGGAAAACACTATTTCGTACAAACACCAAACCATTATTTCCCTATGGAACCGCATTTTCTGTTTCCTTTTTTTCATTTTTTACCCCATTGGCTCAAAGTGTCTATTGTCAGGAATTTTGATTCAGGCTGGTTTGATAAAATAGAAGACAAAAATCTGGCTGAAGAGGCAGTGAGGTCCATCAGGCTTCTTACCAGGAAGGAATTATTGCAATTGTTCCCAGGTTGTAATATTTTTAAAGAAAAGGTCATGGGAATGACTAAGTCATTTGTGGCCTGGAAATAGGAATTAAACCTGCAATACATATTGGAAAACACGAATTGTGCCCATAAGGATTATTTCACTTCATTTCATCGTTATTAACCCTGATGCCGAAATCTTAAGCAACCCCTCTGCTCATTACCTCGCCTAAGCTTCTAATGAGCGATCTGGGTTAAGAGTTTTCAGGTTATTTAGAAAAGGGATCGTTATTAGCCCAAATCCGTCAATTGAAAAAATCAATTGACGAATCGACTAACAAAATGAAAGATTTTGATAAGTCGGGGTTACCTTGAAAGGTTTAATATTTATTGTGTTTCTATTGACTAATCTCGGATTAATCAATTTCTAATTGCGGATACCTCGCTGGTTATTCTTCAGCATTTCTTTCAATAAAATACAAATCAGTTTTGCTGGCTATCGATAAAAGGAATACAATTTATTACAGTTAGGATTCTTTAAAACTTTTGGAACTCAAAGGGAATGCTCCTGCGTTAAAACTGCAGAAGCCAAGACACAGTATCCGTTTCAAAACATGAGATTAACCCAGGTCCTTTACTACCATTTGTATAGTTCTTTTACTCCTCTGTTCCAGGATGAGATCCTTGTTTACCAGAACCCGCTGAATAGTGCTATCGTCGTAATACCTGATAGTAATCAGTTCAAGACCGGTATCAAAAGAAACCTTGAAATCCTGACGAAGATCGTTCAGTAAATTGGGAATACGGGTTTGATCGTTGTTTACGCAAACCTGGAAACTGACAGCCGAATTTTGCATGAGGTTAATTTTCATGCCATGCTTTGAAAAATACCCGAAAATGGTCCTAAGTTTATCTTCAGCAATAAAAGAAAAATCAAGAGGCGAAATATGGATTAGCACCTGATCCATTTTGAAGATAAAGGAAGGTGTAAGCGATTCGTAGGATACATCACCGATGATGGTTCCAGGGTCTTTCGGATTAAGAAAGGACTTGACATGAAGTCGTATATTTTTGTTTTGAAGAGGTTTTATTGTTTTTGGATGGATTACAGTTGCTCCGTAATAGGCTAATTCAATAGCATCCAGGTAAGAAAGCTGGTCGAGCCGTACACAGTTATCAAACCATTTTGGGTCGGCATTCAGCACTCCCGGAACATCCTTCCATATGGTTACACTTTCGGCGTCCAGAATATATGCCAGGATAGCAGCGGTATAATCCGATCCTTCCCTACCAAGCGTTGTTGTAAGATTATTTATTGTTGAACCAATAAAACCCTGGGTTAAAAGTATCTGCTCACTGTTTGGAGCAAAAGCCTTTTTGACAAGATTTGTTGAAAGTTCCCAATCAACAACTGCTTCTCTGTAAGTATTGTCTGTCTTCAGACATTTTCTTATATCCACCCAACGTGTTTTGATTCCAGCTTCATTCAGATAGGCGGCCACAATTTTGGTTGAAATGATTTCTCCATAGCTGACTATCTGATCGTAATCGAAATCAAAATTCAGTGAGGGCTGTTTGCGCAATATACCTGCCAACTCCTCAAAAAGCAAATCCAACTCCTTACGGAAAGGATTATTTTCTTCAGGAAACAGGCCCTCAACAATCTGGGAATGGTAGTTTTTAACGTTTGTAAATGCTGCAGAATAATCTTTTTCGTTAAAAAAAAGCTTTGCAACTTCCTCGAGGGCATTTGTAGTCTTGCCCATTGCAGATACGACAACAGTTAGTGGTCCGTGTATTTTCTGCTGACGCAAAATTTCAGCCATATTTTTCACTGCTTCAGCACTATTAACTGAAGCACCACCAAACTTAAAAACACGCATGTCAGTTCAAATTTAAATTGCAGCAAAAGTATAAAATTGATAATAAATGGCATATTAGGAAAGTTTGGAACAGAAATGATTATTTGGTTAATTTTGCCGCCATGACTTCAAGCGGCAAAGCATCTGAGTTTCTGCTTACCCTTTATGATGGTCATCCCAATACAAAACAACTTATTGAAGACCTTCGAAGGGAAAACAAAGGGAAATTCTGGCTAAAAGGCCTTTCTGGCTCATCAACTGCTCTTGTTGCCTCAACAATTGTAAGGCACACGGAAGGAATATTCTTTTTTCTGTTTCCTGAGAATGAAGAAGCTGCTTATTTCTATAATGATCTCGTACAGGCAGGAATTCAAAACATTTACTATCTCCCTTCCTCGTTTAGAGCGCTGAAATATTCGCGGGAGAGGGATCCCTCCAACACCATTCTCAGAACTGAAGCAATTCGTGCCATCAACGGATTCCAGGGTACCGGCAGTTTGTGCATAGTGTCATATGCTGAAGCAATCGCAGAACCTATAATATCGAAAGAAACGCTTAACAGAAACACATTCCGGATAGAACGAGGCAACAGGCTTTCCATTTCTTTTCTTGATGAAGTTCTTCACAGTTTTCATTTTGAAAGGGTAGAATTTGTATATGAACCCGGTCAATATGCGATTAGAGGAAGCCTTGTTGATATTTTTTCCTTTGCATCAGAAAAGCCTTTCCGGATTGACTTCTTTGGCGACGAGGTTGATTCGATCCGTGCCTTTGATGTAGAAACCCAATTATCGGTGGAACAGAAAGAATCGGTGGAACTCATTCCAGATCTTGCTATTTTTCAGGGAAATATTAATTCAATCCTCCATCAGCCGGACACAAGAATCAGAATCTGGTCAGGAGATTTACCCCTTATTGTAGAACAATTCAAAACGCTCGCGGGAAAATCAATTTCACCTGAAGATGCAGGAAATAAAATGACTTATACCGATTCAGAAACCCTGCTTGATCAGCTGGCGAACCTTGAAGTCATAGAAACCGGGCTTCAGTCTTTTTTTTCTGGAAGAATTTTCACTTTCTCCACCCAACCTCAGCCAGTATTCAGAAAAAACTTTGACATCCTGGCCAGCTTTCTTGAAGAAAATGAACTGAACGGCATCACTACTATTCTTCTGGCAGAAAACCCTGCGCAGGAAGGCAGACTTGCAGAAATTTTAAGGAACCTGAAACCAGACCTACATCCTAAATTTGAAATTGTTTCCCTGCACGAAGGTTTTACCGACAATGATTTACGCATCAGCCTTTTCACTGATCATCAGATATTTGATCGCTACCACAAATATCACATTAAAGGGCTGTTTCGTAAAAGTGAGCAAATTACTATCCAGGAACTAATGGCTTTGCAGCCGGGTGATTATGTAGTGCATGTTGATCATGGCATTGGGAAATTTGCCGGTTTGCAGAAAATTGAAGTTAACGGAAGGATGCAGGAAGCTCTCAGACTGGTTTACAAGGACAATGACATCCTGTTTGTCAATATCCATTCCCTGCACAAAATATCAAAATATAAAGGAAAAGAAGGCACTGAGCCTGCTCTTCACAAACTGGGAAGCGGAGTATGGAACAAAACGAAACAGAATACAAAAAGAAAAGTTAAAGATATTGCCCGTGAGCTTATTGCGTTATATGCAAAAAGACTCGCCGCCCCAGGTTTTGCTTATTCACCCGACTCTTACCTTCAGAAAGAACTGGAAGCATCTTTTATTTATGAAGACACCCCTGATCAGTTAAAAGCCACGGAAGCTGTTAAAGCAGGGATGGAAGCACCACATCCTATGGATATGCTTGTATGCGGTGATGTAGGATTTGGAAAAACAGAAATTGCTATCCGGGCTGCCTTTAAGGCCGTAGCTGACAATAAGCAGGTTGCTGTGCTTGTGCCCACTACCATCCTCGCCCTACAGCATTACAAGACATTTTCGGAACGGCTGAAAGACTTTCCCTGTTCCATTGATTACATTACCCGTTTCAGGAAACCAGCTGATCAGAAGAACATATTGAAACGGCTTGCAGAAGGAAAACTGGACATAATTATCGGCACCCACAAACTGGTAGGAAAAGAAGTAAAGTTCAAAGATTTGGGCTTGCTTATCATTGACGAAGAGCAGAAATTCGGGGTAGCAGTAAAGGAAAAATTAAAGCAGCTGCGCCTAAACGTTGATACTATCACCCTCACAGCCACTCCTATTCCCCGCACTTTACAATTTTCCCTTATGGGCGCTCGCGATCTGGCCATCATCAACACTCCGCCGCCCAACCGTTATCCCATCCACACCGAAGTCCATGTTTTTGATGAAGACGTAATACGGGATGCTATTTTATATGAGATTTCCCGATATGGACAGGTATTTTTCATTCATAACCGTATTCAGAATATTTATGACATTCAGAATCTGATTTACAGAATCTGCCCGCAGGTAAAAACTGTGGTAGCTCACGGGCAAATGGATGGTGAGCAGCTTGAACGTATTATGACCGATTTCGTGAGCGGTGATTATGATGTTCTCATCTCTACCTCGATTATAGAATCAGGGCTTGATATCCCCAATGCTAATACCATTATTGTCAATAATGCGCACCAGTTTGGGCTTGCTGACCTTCATCAGCTGCGCGGCAGGGTAGGCCGTTCAAACCGGAAAGCTTACTGCTACCTTCTGGCACCCCCTTTGTCATCATTGACCGGAGAAGCGCGTCGTCGGCTCAAAGCAATTGCCGAAAATACCGACCTGGGAAGCGGATTCAACATTGCTATGCAGGATCTTGATATTCGAGGAGCCGGAAACCTTCTGGGGGCCGAACAAAGTGGATTTATTACAGAAATCGGATTCGAAACCTACCAGAAAATTTTGACAGAAGCAATGCAGGAACTTCGCGAAGAAGAATTTGGGGAACTTTTTGCAGATAAAGATCCTTCGACTGCTACAAGCCGAAAAAAAGTATATGTTTCTGATTGTCAGATCGACACCGACCTCGAACTGCATTTTCCTGAAACGTATATCCCCAGTGCCCCTGAAAGGATACGCCTATACCGGGAACTTGACACGATACCAGATGAAATTTCCCTTGAGAATTTCCGAAAAGTTCTCATCGATCGTTTCGGACCCTTGCCAAAAGCCGCTGAAGGCTTGCTCGACATAGTAAAGCTCCGGTGGGCTGCCCAGGAACTTGGGTTTGAGAAACTAGTGATTCGAGAAGGAAAATTGCTGGTATATTTTATCTCCAATCCGCTTTCTCCTTATTACAGCTCTGAAATTTTCAGAGAAGTACTACAATTTGTTCAGAAACACCCAGAAAGGATCCGAATGAAAGAAGCAAAGGAAAAACTTTCGATGATTATCGACCAGATATCTTCCACCACCGATGCACTGGTAGTTCTTGAAACGATGAGATCGGTAGAACTAACAAATGAGATTGCTTCTAGGCAATAAAACAGTATACTCAATTTATATTATTTCCAGCTTAATACCGGATTAATCATCTAAAGAGCAACTAACCAAACACCCGCCATTTATTTTTGCTCCAATTCCTGTTTCAGCACATCCAGTTCAGATTTCAGCTCAGAGTATTTGCTCATCTGTTGCCGGAGTTCCTCAATCTGATACTGCTGTTGTTTGATTGCTTCAAGAAGAATTGCCGTAATTGAAGCATAATCAAGCGAATACACTCCATCACTGCTTTTATTGACAACCTCCGGCAAATAGGGTTCAACTTCCTGGGCGATAAAGCCAATATGCTTTTTTTGATCAAATTTTGATTTGTCGACCCATTGAAATTCAACTCCTCTGAGGTGCATTATCGTTTCAAGGGCATGCTGAATGGTTTGTACCGATTCCTTTAGACGATAATCGCTGAGAGCAGACCAGTTAAACAAACCGGCCGATTTGCCGTTAACAAAAAATACTACAGAATCATTGGTACGGTCGGCTCCGTTTCCGTTAATCACAACGAAAGGGAATGCAGCTCCAAAATCTCCGTAAATAAGTGGTTTTGAGGTATTGCTATTGGCAATATACAGTTTATTGGACCCTGTTTCGTATGATCCGGCATTGTATCCAATAAATATGTTTCCGTTTCCTGTGGCACTTTGACCAGCCCCATACCCAAGCATTACATTGTTATTTCCAATATTTCCGTATCCGCTGTATCCTCCCACACACACATTATAACTGCCGGTTGTTGCTCCTGAGCCGCTCTGGAATCCAACAAATGTATTTCCAGTTCCGTCAATCAGAAGTGAACCACTGCTGGCTCCCATAAATGTATTTTTTTGCCCCACCGTATTGGAAATACCCGAACCAAAACCGACCATAGTGTTATCTGATCCTGATGTATTATGCCATCCCGTCTCCTTTCCAAGAAAAACATTCCGGTAACCGTTTTCGTTAAAATATCCGGCATACTCGCCGATAAAAATATTTGCGCTACCGACAGTATTGCTGTAGCCGCTGCTCCTACCAATAAAACAATTTACTGAACCGGTTGTGTTTTTAAAACCGCTCAAGTGTCCGATAAATATATTATAGGAACCGTCGTTCGGGGAAGCAGAACCTGTATTGCTATATCCTGACATATTTCCGATAAAAACGTTGTACCCTCCTGTTAAATTGGAATATCCTGCCTGGTATCCCAGGAAAATATTCGAATTACCCACCTCGGTATTAGCACCTGCTTCATACCCCATAAAGGAATTATAAAGGCCTCCTTTCAGTTTCAGACCTGCCCGATGGCCAATAGCGTAATTCTCCGGGGTAAGTTTCAAATATTTTTGTGGATTTGCACCAATGTTTCCTATGGCAAATCCGTTAATCGGATCGGCTGTGAATAAGCGGGTGCTATCACGGTTAATCCGAAGGTACTCTTCCGTGGTACCTTTTCCTGAGCTTCTTCCACCAACTGCAAATCCACCTCTTCCTCCCTTACCGGAACCTGTAGAAAGATAAATTCCTACGCTATCGGGTGTGACTTTGAAAATATCCTCCACTTCTGAACCCTTGCCGGTTCTTCGACCACCAACGGCAAAACCACCTCGCCCCCCTTTCCCTTCTTCATTAATTATCACTTGAACACCGTCCTCGAAGACGGCGAATACAGTATTCCCGTTCCGGTCTTTAATTTCAAACAAAGCAGAGTCAGGAGGATAGTCCGACAGACTTATAATTTCCACTTTAGGTTTGTTGGCTCCTTTTTCAGCATAAAGGGCATAAGGAACACTGAGGATTTCGGATATCCCTGCTTCAATCCAGTTTCCGTTGCCTTGCAGGTCGACCTCCACCTTCAGAAAATGTTTTGACCCTCCCCAGGCTATCGTATCAAAAAAACCAATTACTGCAGTGCCTCGCCCTAAAGGAAGCGAATCATGCCCTGAATTGTTCGTGTTACTTTGCTGTATCTCACTATAAACCACCGGACCTGTTTCAGAACCTTTCAGAATACTTAGCCTGATATGAACCTCATGATTGAGAACCGGCGTTCCGTTGACATCCCTCACAACAGCCTGGTATTTAACACCCTTGGGGGCCTGGGCTATTGCCTGCCAGCCCAAATGAATGTTTACGATAATAAGTAAAGCTATTTTTTTCATATTCATATGATTAAAAGTGCTTATGGTAAAATTATTGAATTTTCATACTTATTACAAAAAGTATAAGTTAAAACACAAATAATCATATATTTGCAACTTAAATTGAGACGATCCGATTTCTCTTGAACCTTACAATCGATATAGGGAACACGCTGGCGAAATTGTCAATAATTGACAACACCAGTGTATTGTATACGGAGGCAGCCCCTGAAATTAACCAAATTATGCTGGAGAATTTTGTTGAATGTTATCCTTCTCTCAAGCGTGCTATATGGGTTTCAGTGCGGCAAGAACTTCATCCATCATGGGTAGATTTTTTACAGAGCCGTCTTTCCTTTGTTCTAAAACTAACATCTCATACTCCTCTTCCTGTAAGAATTAAATATAAGACCCCTGAAACCCTTGGTATGGACCGGGTGGCAGCTGTCTGTGGAGCCCATAAGATTTATCCGGGAAAGGATATACTTATTATAGATGCCGGGACCGCTATTACATATGAAGTTCTTTCCCAAACAGGAGATTATCTTGGCGGAAATATTTCACCCGGTATCTCAATGAGATTTCGTGCCCTTCATGAATTCACCAACAAGCTTCCGCTTATAGAAGAGTTTTCCGGCTTTCCGGCAATAGGAACATCAACGCAGGAAGCAATTACATCTGGCGTTCTCCGCGGAGTTCTGTCAGAAGTTAATGAATATATAGACACTTTTTATCAGGAAAATCCTAATGGCATCGTAATATTAACTGGAGGTGACGCTATTTTTTTTGGTAAAAATGTAAAAAGTACCATCTTTGTAAACCCAAATTTAATACATATTGGTCTTGAGGCGATTCTGGAATTTAATGCTGAAGCGCATTAGAATTATTTTACCATTTGGTTTTTCGGTTTATAGTGTTTGTCTGTTTGGACAGATCACGGTAAATTCCGTTTATTCCCGCTACGGGCTTGGAGACCTTGAACGGCCTGCCACAGGGCAAAGTACCGGACTGGGCGGGGCAGGGCTGGCGTTGCGGACACCCAACCTGATCAACTTCATTAATCCTGCAGCTTATACCACTCAGGACACCAATTCTTTTATTTTTGATGTTGGTCTCCGGACCCGCTACCATATTTACTCATCACCGGAAAAGGAACAATCATTCACAAATATTAATATTGACCATCTGGCAGCCGGATTTCCCGCAACACGCTGGTTAAAATTCCAGGCTGGGCTTGTTCCCTATTCTTCCGTAGGGTATCTTGTGAAAAACAACAAAGAACAAGTGCCTGTTTCCAATGAGCCGGTTGATTACTATTTTACCGGTTCGGGCGGAATCAATAAAGCCTACCTTGGGTTCAGCACCGAACTGTTCCAACACCTCTCCCTGGGGGCCAATGCTTCATACTTGTTCGGAACCCTCCTGTACTCAAGTGAAATAGACTTCCCCAACGATGTGTACTATTTTAATACTATGGATGAGAACAGGATGACCCTGAAAAATTTTACTTTCCAATACGGAGCACAGGTGTACGATACTTTATTCCCCGGTTTATTTGTTACCGTCGGTGGTATTTACCAGCCTCAGGTCACAATGAATGTTACCACAAGCCGGTATGTTTATAATTATCCCGGAACGGGAAATTCTCAGAATCCTCTTGACACGATTTTTTATGCCGATGATTCTCGTGGTAAGTTGACCATGCCTCCTCTCTGGGGAGCAGGAATTAGTTTTCAAACGAAACGGTTGCTTATTGCACTGGATTATTCTGAACAGGACTGGTCAAAGGCTCTATTTCTGGGAAAAAAGGACAGCCTCAGGAATAACAGGCAAATTGCCGGAGGAATTGAGTTTACTCCTAATCGGTATGCTCTTCAGGGTTATCTGAACCGGATTCGATACAGAGTGGGCGGCCACTATGCTGATACCTACCTAAAACTGAGGGGAGAACCAATAAAAGAGTTTGGCATAACTTTTGGACTAGGTTTACCGTATAGAAATACCAAAACTATGTTCAATCTTACTTTTGAATACGGTCAGCGAGGCACTCACGCACAAAATCTCATCCAGGAAAACTATTTCATGATGAATCTGAGTATATCTTTTTACGATTATTGGTTTATAAAACGCAAATTTGACTAAACGCATACTATTATGAGAAGGTTTGGTTTTCATTACTTCGGATTGCTTGCCGTTCTGCTGATATCCGTTTTCCCTCTTTTCGCACAGGAGGAGAGAGAAGCAGGAGCTCCGGGTAAGTATGGAACAGGTCAGGACAGCATTGATTGCCTTAAAAATCTTTCCCTTTACAGGGAATATGCACGGCACAGGAATTATAAAGATGCTCTTCCTTCGTGGCGGTGGGTTTACAACAACTGCCCCCAGGCAAGCAAGAATATTTACATTGACGGAGTAAATATTTTTCGTTTCTTTATTGAAAATGAGAAAAATCCAGACGTTAAAGAAAAATACATCGATACCCTGATGATGATTTACGACAAACGTATGGAAATGTTTGGCGAGAGGGGTTATGTGCTGGGGCGCAAAGGTGTTGATCTGCTTCGCTACCGCAGGGATGAACAAAAATACATTCAGGAAGGATATGATATCCTTAGCGAATCGGTAAAACTGCTGAAGGCAAATACCTCTCCGGCAACATTTGCCACCTATTTTACAGCAACTCTGAGTCTGTATAAGCTAAATGCTCTCTCTGCCGATCAGGTGCTTTCCAACTGGGCCTTCATCATGCCTCTGATGGAACAGGCATCTCAGAAGAATCCAAAGGATACAGTCATTACCTCCGTCCGTGATGCTATTATGTTCAATTTTGTGAACAGCGGAGCGGCTACCGTTGAATCCCTTACCAAATACTACGAACCACTTATCAAATCCCGGCCTGAGGATATCAAGCTCCTGAAAGAAGTCACATTCGCCTTTGCAGCCATTAAGGAAGAAGAAGCAGCTCTGAATGTGCAGGCATCTGAACTACTCTATAAACTGGAACCTTCTGCAGAATCAGCTTACAAACTTGCCAAGGTATTCTACAAACAGCAAAAATTCGACAAAGCTGCCAAGTATTATCAGGAAGCTATCAATAATGAGAGCAATGATGAAAACAAAGCACGATATTATTATGAACTTGCTATGGTCAATTACAACCAGAACAATTACAGCCTTGCCCGTACCAATGCTCAGACTGCTAGCAAATTGAAAGGAAGCTGGGCTGATCCTTATATTCTGGTTGCCACCCTCTACGCTGCAAGTTCTGACATTTGCGGAGGAAACGAATTCGAAAAGAAAGCTGTTTTCTGGGTTGCTGCTGACGAACTGATCAAAGCCAAAAATGCCGACCCATCAGCTGCTGAAAAAATCAATGATCTCCTGGGTCAATATTCAGCAAGGTTTCCCAATACGGAAGAAGCTTTCTTCAATGGATATACCGACGGTCAGACCTATACGGTCGGCTGCTGGATCGGACAAAGCACCCTTGTCAGAACACGCAAGTAATCTGTTTACACAATAAATTATTTGATGCCGGGGTTGTGCTCCGGCATTTTTTTTAACTCCTCCTCTCTTTTGCTGAAGATGATATCCTCCGTGAGACAAGCAAGCTTGATTAAGCATGGAAAAACACGAAATAAACTCAAAGACTGTTTTTCTCATCATTGCATCAGCCTTAAGCCGGATGCTGCTGAATAACCGCCAAGCCCAATAAAATATTGAATCGCATAGTTTCCTGGTTCCTGATCTGAATTGAATGATGCTCAGATTCTTCTGAGCATCATTCTTTTCCTGATCCAATTCTTTTGAATGCTAATTCCTATCTTTGCATAATCCCAAACAATGCATTAGAAATATTTCTGATGGATTGCGATTAAGAAAAAACTATCTTTCAGTCGAATTTTCAATTCACCTGAAAGTTGGTTTTTTTAGATCGGGATAACCCCAACTAATTCATTAGTCTGCTCTTTTCAAGAGCTTCCAATGAATAAATTGGGAAAATATATTTGTTATATGAAAAAAAGACGGGTCATTTTTGTCACGAGATCAGTCGTTTTTTTCAGTCTGGCCGTGCTTACTCTGATCGCCATGCCGGGCTGTGAGAATTCTATTGAAACCATTAATACCCTTACTAAGAATCCTTCCTTCCCGACCTTGTCGCGCAATGATACCGAAATACGATATACTGACTCAGCCAGACTGAAGATTGTTGTTTATGCTCCGCGTCTTGAGCGTTATACAAATACCGACAAACCATATATCGAATTCCCAAAAGGTATTCATGTCGATTTTTATAATGACAGTGCTCAGGTAGAATCAACTATAACAGCAAAATATGCTCATTATGACGAGAAAGAAAGAATCTGGACAGCACGAAATGATGTCATTGCTCGCAACCTAAGAAAGAATGAACAGTTGAATACGGAGGAAATTTTCTGGGATGAAAATAAAAAAATAATCTATTCAATGAAATTTACCCGGATAATGACATCTGACGGAATTTTTTATGGAGAAGGTGGATTTGAGGCCGACCAGGAGTTTACTCGGTGGAAACTCAAAAAAACACGTGGTTCAGTAAATGTTAAAGATGAAGAATAAGCCGGCACGTTTACTTGAATGGGGCTGGTTGATTGCCTCTCTTTTAGGGCTATTTGCCTCGGTACATAGCCTGGCAACGCGTGGAGTCAGGAGCAGTATCCCCCTTTTTCTGGTAACAATCTTCTGTCTCATTATTTACCTTCTGCGTCGCACTAATAGAAAAAAATTAATGTAGAATGACACCTTCCATGATTTATATTTTCATAACCCTACTTTTTTCAGCCTTTTTCTCAGGTCTTGAAATCGCTTTTCTTTCGTCCAACAAACTCCGTATTGAACTTGACAAAAAACAGGGGAAGCTTTCAGCACGCATTCTCTCATATTTTCTGAAAAAACCGGGAGAGTTCATCGTGACCATGCTAATAGGAAATAACATTGCTTTGGTTATTTACGGTATATTGATGGCCTCCCTGTTGAATCCGTTTCTGAACCGCTATATTTCATCAGAATTTTGGAATCTGACCTTACAAACTCTTATTTCGACGCTCATTATTCTTTTTCTGGCTGAATATCTGCCAAAATCCCTTTTCAGAAATAACCCAAACCTTTTTATCAATTTGTTGTCAATACCTGTTTTACTGCTGTATATTCTTTTCTATCCTATTATTCGTTTTTCTGTACTTCTTTCGCATGGAATTCTGAAAATTCTTTTCCCGCGTCAGCATTTTACTTCTGAACGTTTAAGGAATTTTGGTCGGGTAGATCTTGACCATCTGGTCAGTTCGGCTGAACCGGATGAAGATCTTGATTCGGAAAATGAAATCAGGCTTTTTCAGAATGCGTTGGATTTTTCTGGAGTAAGACTGCGCGACTGTATGATTCCCCGTACAGAAATTGTTGCTATTGATAAGGAAGCCTCCCTGGAAGAAGCTTCGACACGCTTCATAGAATCGGGATACTCAAAAATTCTGGTTTATGAAAAAAACATCGATCAAATTGTTGGATATATTAGTTCAAAAGACCTCTTTAAAAATCCTCCCGACCTAAAATCCATTATCGCAAGCCCGGTTTTCGTACCTGAAACCATGCCCGCCAATAAGCTCCTCAAGAAACTTTTGCAACAACATAAAAGTATTGCAGTGGTAGTTGACGAATTTGGAGGAACGGCTGGTTTGATTACTATAGAAGACATCCTTGAGGAAATCTTCGGTGAGATTGAAGATGAACACGACACTCCTGACATGATTGAAAAACAAACCGGTATAAATGAGTTCATTTTTTCGGGAAGACTGGAAGTTGAGTACCTGAATAAGAAATATGAACTTGGCATTCCGGAATCGGAGGATTATGAAACCCTGGCCGGATTTATCCTCTACCATCTTCAAAACCTCCCCAAACCGAATGAAATTGTTCAGATCGATCCGTTCAGAATTCAGGTACTTAAAATGAATAATACCCGCATAGATCTTATTCAACTTACCAAGACTGAATCAACAGAATAGTATACCTTTATCGCTTCCGGGAAAGACCCTATCATGGCATAGCATTCTTGTATTTCCAAATTTTATTGCTGAATCACTCTTAATTGTTATATTCGTAGCCTCAAATTTTTACACTATTTATAACGATATATGGCAACACTGGAAAAAATAAGAAACAGGATTGGAGTTCTGGCTGCCGTTTTAATTGGCTTTTCATTACTTGCATTTATTCTGGGTGACCTTTTAACCTCAGGTCAATCGATATTCAGGCAGTCACAGATGAATGTTGGTGTAATTAACGGTAACTCTATCCGTTATGAGGAATATAATGCTCTTGTTGAAGAGATGAGCAATATATATAAAGCCAACACGAACTCACAGGCCCTTGACGAAACAATGATGGAAAACATCAGGGAACAGGTCTGGCAGCAGCTTTTACAGGAAAATGTTCTTGGTCCTGAATTCAAAAAGCTCGGGATTGCTGTCAGTTCAGAAGAACTATATAATATGGTAGCCGGTCCGAATCCGCATCCATTTGTACGGCAAATTTTCGTAAATCCACAAACACGCCAGTTCGACCCTTCTTATGCTATTCAGTTTCTGAAAGCCTTTAATGCCGGGGAACTTACTGAAGAGCAGGCTGCCCAGTGGAAATTCTATGAAAATGAATTATATCGCGAGAAATTGGCAGAAAAGTTTAACGCACTGGTAGCCAAGGGATTTTACGTTACAAAACTTCAAACCCAGGAAGGATACAGGGAAATGAGCCGGCTGGCTAATGTCAGGTTTATCGGCAAGCGATACACTGATGTTTCAGATAGCTTGATAAATATTTCCGACAAGGATTTGCGGGAGTATTATAATGAACATAAAGCGGGATTTCAACAAGATGCCTCGTTTGACCTGGAATATGTTGCATTCGATATAGTGCCTTCGGAAGCTGATTTTGCAGCTGCCCAGAAATGGATCAATGATATCAAGAATGATTTTGTTGAAGCTGAGGATCCTGCTGGGTTTGTCAATGCTAACTCAGACGAATCCTATGTTGACCGATATTTTAAGAAAGAAGAGCTTACACATCCTGTTGACAGTTTTGCATTCGCTGCCAAACCTGGTACCACATACGGACCATTTTTTATTGATAACAGTTACCGCATGGTCCGCTTAATTGAAACCGGAATGGTGCCCGATTCAGTAAAGGCACGACACATTCTTATTCAGCCGACTGATCAAACAACCGAAGCAGTGAACAGGGCAAAAAAATTGGCTGATAGCCTTGAACAGGTAATCCGTAAAGGAGCTGACTTTACCTCACTTGCCATGCGTTTTTCAGCCGACGAAGGTAGTAAAACAAAAGGAGGTGATCTGGGATGGTTCACTGAAGGCCGCATGATTAAACCTTTTTCTGATGCAGCTTTCTCTATGCAGAAGAATGAAGTTAAGGTAGTAGAAACGCAATATGGTTATCATGTGCTTCAGTTAACAGATGTGGGGCCAAAGGTTAGAAAAGTAAAAATAGCACAGCTTATCAGAAAGGTGGAAGCCAGTAAGGAAACCTATGAACGTATCTATGAACAGGCAAACCGTTTTGCTTTCACCAACAATACAGGAGAGAAATTTGAAAAAGCTGTAAAAGAACAAAATCTTGTTCCCCGTTTTGCCATGAGCATTAAGCCTACAGATACCCGTATCAGCGGACTGGAATCCCCCCGGGAAATAATCCGATGGGCTATGGAGGCTAAAATGAATGATGTTTCTCCTGTCATGCAGGCAGGAAACCGGTTCGTTGTAGCACGTGTAACAGCCATACGCAAAGCCGGAATTGCTCCTTTTGAGCAGGTAAAGTCCCAGATTGAGATTGCAGTAACCCGGATCAAAAAGGGTGAATATCTTGCAGAACAATTGCAAAAGAAGATTGCTGATAATCCTTCACTCGATCAGCTTGCCCTGGCTGAAAATCTACCTGTTAATGAAGCTAACAATGTAAGCTTTGCTGCTGCCACTATTGCAGGTGCAGGTTTTGAACCAGCGCTTACAGGTACTATAGCGGCATGGCCGTCCAATAAGCTTAGCAAGCCCGTTATCGGAAACAATGGAGTATATGTGTTTGAAATAACCTCTTTGCAAGAACCGGCAGAACCTGATCAGTTGGCAACTACAATGCAGAAAAGCAGAATGGAAAGCATGTACCAGATGAGAGCTGCCTATGAATCATTTGAAGCATTGAAGAAACTCTCGAAAATAGAAGATAACCGCGCCAGGTTCTATTGATCTACAGGCATGCATTTGAACATATCGATAAGAAAGCCCCGAAAAAAGGGGCTTTTTTATTCCCTATTTTTAGGAATTACTCACAAATCACTTATATCGTCATTTGCTCATTTCGTTTTTCAACCCAGTATTTCTTTCAGTTTGGCGGCAACTATCTTATTATCTGCTTTCCCGGCAAACCGTTTTGTTGCTGCTCCCATAACTTTCCCAAAGTCAGAAGGCCCTGAGGCTCCCATTTCAGCTATTAAAGATTTCAGCTCTTTTTCAATTTCCTCAATACTCATCATGGGTGGGAGGTACGCTGAAATAAACTTTGCCTCATTAATTTCTTTCTGATAAAGATCCTCCCTACCTTCCTTCTTATAAATTTCAGCAGCTTCTTCCCGCTGGCTAATAAGTTTGCGAATAACCTTCAGTTCTGTCTCGTCGGTAAGGGGTTCGGCAACGCCTTTCTCGCTTCTTGCAAGGAGTAGAGCGGTTTTTACTGCTCGCAGTGCTTCCAGCTTTTCCTTTTCTCGGGCCAGCATGGCAGCCTTTATGTCAGCGTCGATGCGTTCAAATATCTTCATAGTAATTGTTTTTTGATATTGAATACCAGTACTTTGAGCTAAGGTAAGAAACTGTTTTTGAAATTCCACTAATCCACATTATCGTGCAGATAAGGATTATCGGGCCGGAGTACAATACCATCGTGTCCTTCATCAGCAATGGTAAACCGGCTTATCTGGCTGTCGCGGGAATATTTCTTCGGGGAAATGGGTAATTTTTTCCGCACAAAAGCAGGTTCATTTTCCAGTGCATCAATATCTTCCGGCTGATCAGGCTTTGTAAGTCCCTCCTGACGGGATACAGAAGATTTTTCCTTCACACCAGACCCGGTTTCAGTTATCTTTTTGCGTTGCTTCACCTGATCGGAAGAAAGGTCATTGTTTAGAGGTCCAAACAGGTCATATTGCCGTTCACCCGGATCAACGGTATGTTCGGTTATATTGAGCAATTCATCCTTAGCTTCATCCCCTGCAGGACGGGTTACTTCAAAAACTGGACCAACTGGTTTTGCATTGGTTTTAATGTCGGGTACAGGAACCCTCGTCGTCGGACGGCCTGATTTGTTGTACAACTCAGGAATAGCTGAACTGGCTTCAAACCCCGTAGCAATAATTGTGACGCTGATACGGTCGCCAAGAGAGGGATCGTTGCATGTTCCCCAGATAATATTGGTTTTTCTGGTAACACTGCTTGTCACAAAATCAGTAATTATACCTACTTCATCCATGGTTACTTCGTCAGTTCCCGAAGTAATATTCAGTAATACATTCTTTGCCCCTTTTATTTCATTGTTATTGAGCAGAGGCGAATTCAGGGCCTGACGTATGGCAGTAATAGCCCTTTCAGGACCGCTGGCCTGAGCTGATCCCATAATGGCGGCTCCGCTGTTGGCCATTACCGTGTGCACATCGGCAAAGTCAACATTGACATAGCCCGGAACAGTAATAATTTCAGCAATTCCTTTGGCAGCCGTAGCCAGAACATCGTCTGCACGAGCAAATGCGTCGGAAATACGTAAATCGCCATAGATTTCCCTCAGCCGGCCATTATTGATTACCAGAAGGGAATCGACATACTGACGGAGTTCATTAATTCCATTGATGGCCTGTTCCAGCCTCAAAGGACCTTCAAAAGGAAACGGGATTGTCACAATGGCCACCGTCAGAATATCCATTTCTTTTGCAGCTTTTGCAATGACAGGTGAAGCACCTGTTCCTGTACCTCCTCCCATACCCGCAGTAATAAAAATCATTTTCGTATTGGAGGCCAGTATGGACTGAATCTCTTCCATACTTTCCAAGGCTGCCTTTCTTCCTGTTTCGGGATTATTACCGGCGCCTCTTCCCTCAGTAAGGGTAGTACCAAGCTGAATTTTTACCCCTACCGGACTATTTCTCAGCGCCTGCAGGTCGGTGTTGCAAACAACAAAATTCACATCCTTAATACCAAGGCGATACATATAGTTCACGGCATTACCTCCACCGCCGCCAACTCCGATTACCTTGATAATGGAGGAACGTTCTACCGGTAGCTCAAAATTTATGATTTCATCATTCATATGCTTTTCAAATTAATGTTGATCTGAAAGTTTACATATTACTGTCATTAATGGTAAATAAATTAGACAATAATTCCTGGAGGTTTTTGAAAAGAGTTTTTCCCTGCGGTCCCGATACTTTCAATGGTTCAGGTTCGCTCACTGGCTGCGATTCGGCTTGTTCTGTCACAGGTATTTTCTCTATCACGGGTTCCTCCGCTTCGGGTTTCTTTTTTGCCTGATCTTCACAACCAAGCATAACGAGACCCAGGCATGTGGAGTACATTGGATGATTTGCCTCCTGGGTCAAATTACCGGCCAGGTGTTCAGAAGGATATCCAAGCCTCACATCCATTCCTGTGCGGAATTTTATCAAATGAGGAAGATTTCGGAGTAAAGCACCTCCGCCCGTAATAACAATACCGGCGGCCAGCTTGTCGGCATACCCTGATGTTTCAATCTGAAATAAGATCCGGTCAATGATTTCTTCCATACGGGCCTGAATAATATAGGCCAATGTGCGGAAGGATACCTCCCTGGGTTCTCTTCCGCTGATTCCGGGAATGGTGGCAACTTTATTCTCATCTTCCAGGTCGCCCAGAGCTGAACCATATTTAATCTTCAGCATTTCAGCCTGCCGGAGAAGAATGCCACAACCTTCCTTTATATCAGTTGTTATAACGTTTCCACCAAAAGGAATAACCGCAGTATGACGGATAATGCCATCGTAATAAATGGCAAGATCACTTGTTCCGCCTCCGATATCAATCAACGCAACCCCTGCTTCTTTTTCATCTTCCGTTAATACAGCTTCAGCTGAGGCTATGGGTTCAAGGATAAAGGATTTTACCTTGAGATTGAGATGACTGAGACAACGCTCAACCGTTTTTAGGGAATCAACTTTCCCGATGACAATATGGAAATTTCCTTCCAGTCGTTTTCCCGTCATCCCCACAGGATTGATAATGCCAGGTTCATTATCTACCACAAAATCCTGCGGCAGTACATGAATAACTTTCTCCATGGCATCAACAGGAACACGAAAAGAATCATCCAATAGCCGACGAATTTCCTCATCGGTTATTTCCTCCTCCCATGAATCACGATTAAGATAACTCCGGTTCCGTATGCTCCGGATGTATTCTCCGGCTACGCCTACATAAACCTCAGAGAAATCTATTCCCGACTGTTTTTTAACCAGGTCGACCGTGCTTTGTATGGAAGCAACTGTTTCTTCTATATTTCGCACAACGCCTCTTCGCACACCCCTGGAATCAGCCCGGCTAATGGCTAAAATTTCAATACGGTTGTTCTCATTGCGTCTGGCAACGGCAGTTACGATTTTTGTCGTGCCGATATCAACTGCGGCAACAATGTCCTTTTTTGACTTCATTCCTGTAAAAGTTATATTGTTCATATTCATTGCCTTCGAGTGCATACAATCTGGTTTTTGAACTTCAGGTTGATAACTGTATACCCGTTCCAGCCTGCTTCTCCAAATCCACGATCGTACAGTTTTTTCAGGTTTTTTAATTTCTCGGTTACATTCTCCATTGAGCCAAGGAGAATCACATGGGCTCCCACACGGGGTATCAATTCATACTCCTGTTTGTTATTGACATAAACCTGCTCAATCTGTGAACCCCAGAACCTGTCCTTCTTCAGCAACATGGCAAAAGAATAAAGATCGGAAAGGACAGGTACAAGGCTATCACGCACATTGATAGTTTTCTTTCCCCGGAGCACATATCGTATATTGCCATTAGCCACCGGAACAAACGCCGAGTACCTCCCGTTCCAGGGCATCAAAGCGCCTTCCTCATCTATGTAATAACTTTGCTGGTAAGTATTAATAATGCGTAATACCGGTATACGCTGTGATACTTCTATATGCAGGATCCCGGCTGATGTAATAAAGGCCTTGACATCCTTCACAATGGAATTGTTCCCGATAGCTTCCTCAATTTCCAGGGTGTTGATCGATGAAATCGGTAAACCGGTTGTTTTGATATTATTTTTCTCGAGCATGCGTATTACGTCACCGGAATTTACAAAACGGTTCAACGTACTGTCTATTACCTTTACCTGCACTCCGGAACAAATGACAGAGTCCATTTTACGGCCTGTAAAACTGAAAGAAACAATAAGATAGACCGTTATCAGGAGCAGAAATAATATGTTCCAAACTTTGTTCACAACTCAATCCTTTTAATTAACATGTTGGTAAGCGGTTCCACGAGGGTATCAATGTCACCTGCCCCCATGGTAGCAACCACATCAAGGTTTAACTTTTCGAGTAAGGCTGGTAAATCTTCCTTGGTAGTCAAATATTTATCTTTTAATGTTACCTTTTTATAAATCATTTCTGAGTCCACTCCTGGTATTGGCAGTTCTCTTGCAGGATAAATATCCAACAGGATAAGCCGGTCAAGCCCGGAGAGACTTTCAGCAAAACCGTCGGCAAAATCACGGGTACGAGTATACAAATGCGGCTGGAAAATTCCTGTAAGATGACGTCCCGGAAAGCGGTCACGCATTGCTGAAATAAAGGCCCTGATTTCTTCCGGATGATGTCCGTAATCATCGACATAGGCAATGAGTGGTGAATTGATGCGAATGTCAAAACGTCTTTGCACGCCTTCAAATCCGGCTAAAGCCCGATGCAACTTATTCACACTGGCACCGCTGGCAAAACATGTTGCAAGAGCAGCCACAGCGTTTTCAAGGTTGGCTTTCCCGGGCAGTTTGATTTCAAAGTCTTTAATAATCCCCCCTGGTGTCTTCAGATCGAAAACATGGCCGGACTCAGTTTTCCTGCAGGAGAGTGCAGCAAAATCTGATCCGGGATCAAAACCGTACCGGAAAAACTTTCTTTCCTTTGTCAGGTTATCTCTTACTGGCAGGCCTTCTTTAAGAATAAGAATACCTCCCGGTTTGATATTTTCAGTAAATTCAAAAAATGCGCTTCTTACAGCCTCCTGCGTTTTGTAAATATCAAGATGATCAGGATCCATGGAAGTGATAACTGCAATCGAAGGAAATAATTTCAAAAAAGAACGGTCAAATTCGTCAGCTTCTGCAACAACAATTTCGCTTTCGGGTGTAATTACCAGATTAGATTTAAAATTCTTGGAAATTCCCCCCATAAAAGCAGAGATCCGCTTTCCTTCATTATGCAGAAGCCAGGCTATGAGGGTACTGACAGTAGTTTTCCCATGTGTGCCGGCTATAGCTACTCCTATGGACTGGTTAAAAATGACTCCCAGCAAATCCGAACGTTTGACTATCTGAAAGCTGTGTTCTCGAAACCATTGTAACGCTTTATGATCTTTTGGTACAGCGGGAGTATATACTACCAGAGTCTTTGCCGAATCAGCTAAAAAGGAGGCAGGAACCTCCTGAATATCTTCTTGATAGGTAACGGAAATACCTTCTGCTTCGAGCTTTTTCGTGAGCAAGGTACAGGTACGGTCATATCCGGCCACTTCCTTTCCAATCAGTTTAAAGTAGCGTGCCAGGGCACTCATTCCTATGCCGCCGATTCCAATGAAATAGAAATGTGTATACTTATCAGGATTCATTTTTCAACATGTCAATTAGAGTAAACACCTCCTTCGCTATTCGCTCGTCAGCATCGGTAACAGCAAATTCTTTTATTTTTTTCGCCATTGCCCTGCAACGGTCAGGGTCTTTTAAAAGGGCCAGTGCAGACGGAATCAATTTTTCCGGGGCTTCTGCATCAGGAATTACCATTGCTGCGCCGGCTACCGAAAGCATCATTGCATTTTTTGTCTGATGGTCTTCTGCTACATTTGGCGACGGCACAAGGATCGCCGGTTTGCCAACAACACATAACTCCGAAATAGTACCTGCACCAGCACGAGAAATAATGATATCGGCTGCTGCATAAGCAAGTTCCATCCGTTCTATAAAAGGCACAAGCCGTATTTTTTTTCTTTCAGTGTTTTCAACAATATGAATTCCGGCTTCTTTACCGTATGTTTCTCCGCATTGCCAGAGAACCTGAACATTATGGGAATGGAGTAATTTGATATTATTTGCTACACTAGTGTTAATAGTCCTTGCTCCCAGACTTCCTCCAAGAACAAGAATAACAGGAATGTCTTCAGTAAGGTCAAAATATTCCAGTGCCTCTTTCCTTAGTTCATTGCATTGTAGTATACTGCTCCTCACCGGGTTTCCGGTAAATACAATCTTCTCCGGCGGAAAATACTTCTCCATACCATTGAATGCCACACAAATACGATTTACTTTCCTGGCCAGGGAACGATTTACCAAACCAGCATAACTGTTTTGCTCCTGAATAAGGGTTACAATATGCATCCTGACAGCCATCTGAAGAACTGGTGCACTGGCATATCCACCCACACCTATAACCGCATGTGGTTTAAATTTTCTAAGAATTTTTCTTGCTTTAATCAGACTCATCATCCATTTTATCAGGAAAGAAATAAAACGGATACTGAACTTGCGTGGCATTCCGATGACAGGTAGACCCACGATTGGATACCCCGCCGCAGGAACTTTCTCCATTTCAAGTTTTCCTAACGCTCCTATGAACAGAATATCTGTCTCGGGACGCATTTTTCTGATTGCATTGGCGATAGCCAATGCCGGAAAAACATGTCCTCCTGTACCTCCTCCGCTTATGATAATTCTAAGAAACATCTGTCTGCTCTCCTTCGTTTACTTTTGTTTCCTTTTTAATTTCCTCGTCCAGCCCATGGCTTACACTCAGAATAATTCCAAGAGAGACACAGGTAAAAAGCAATGATGATCCTCCCATACTCACTAAAGGTAATGGCTGGCCCGTTACAGGTAACAGATTTACCGCCACCGACATATTGATAAAGGCCTGAAAAACAAGCAAAAGCGCCAAACCTGCAGAGAGAAAAGCCGGAAAGGTCCGGTTACTCCTTCTCACCAAAATACCTGCTCTGAAAAAGAGCACCAGATAAAGAAGAACAACAACTATTCCCCCAATTATTCCATATTCTTCAATAATAATAGCATAAATAAAATCAGAATAAGGATGTGGAAGGAAATTCCTCTGTGTACTATTGCCCGGGCCCTTTCCAATAATACCTCCCGTTACTATAGCTATTTTGGCCTGTTCAACCTGGTAGCTGTCTTCATCGTCAGAGCCTCTGAAGCTTTCAATACGATGAATCCAGGTTTTAACCCTGCCTTCTGAATGAGTCCATAGAGAAATGGCTACAAACAGAGAGAGTGCCGCCACAGCAGTAACTCCCAATAAAAGTATATACGAAATAGGCATCCTGCCAATAAACATCAGAATCACGCATGTAGCAAACAACATAAGGGCCGTCGACAGATTTGCCGGAGCAATTAATGCACAAATTATCACAACGGGTATTATAGTAGGCAAAAAAGTGTTCCTGAAATCATTAATTGATTCCTGTTTAATAGCAAGATTTCTGGCAACAAACATAATCAAAGCCAGCTTGGCAAGATCAGAAGTCTGAATCGTAAGTCCTATTACCGGCAGAGTTAGCCAGCGGGAAGCTTCATTTAGCCTTGTACCAAGAAGCAGGGTAATAAGTAAAAGCGGCACTGCAATAACAAGAAATATCTGTGCTAACGGAGCATAAAACTTATAGGGTATCAGATGCGTAGTATATATGACAACCCAACCAATAAATAAAATAATTCCATGTTTAAGAATGTAGTAAGCCGTATTGCCTCCCTGAAAACGGTAGGCGAGTGTTCCGGTAGAACTATACACCACCAGGATGGAGAGGATGGAAAGAATAAAGATCACCATCCAGATTACCGGATCACCTTTCAGGTATTTTCTAATTGCTACTGTCATTCTATAATTCTCTTACACATTCTTTAAATTGTCTGCCCCTGTCCTCGTAGTTCTTGAAAAGATCAAAACTGGCACAGGCAGGAGATAAAAGTACTGTATCACCATCCTTTGCCAGATAATATGCTGAACGAACTGCATCTTTCATGGAAGTGCAATCAACCATAGTTTCCACAACCCCTTCAAAAGCTTCGTGCAGTTTTTTATTGTCGACACCAAGGCAAACAATGGCACGCACTTTTTCCTTGACGAGATCGAGGAGTTCAGAATAATCGTTGCCTTTATCAACCCCTCCTGCGATCCAGACAACCGGTGTATGCATGCTTTCCAGAGCGTACCATGCCGAATTTACGTTAGTGGCTTTTGAATCATTGATAAACTGTATTCCATGTACTTTAAGAACCGGTTCAAGCCGGTGTTCAACACCCCGGAAATCCATCAGACTTTCGCGAATAATTTCCTTTTTAATTTTCAGCACATTTCCGGTAATTCCGGCAGCCATAGAATTGTATGTATTGTGTTTGCCTTTTAAAGCCAATTCAGCAAGCGACATGGAAAAATCAATATCATCAAAACGAATGCGCATTGTATCATTCTCATCCACCCATGCTCCGTCGGCAGGTTCATTCTTTCTTGTGAAACCAAGTTGACGGGCTTTCATAACAATTTTCTCCAGATGACGGATGGTAATCTCGTCATCTCTGCAGAAAATAAAGAAGTTGTCTTCCTCCAGATTCTGCGTGATCCGGAACTTCGACTCAGCATACTTTTCCAGGCTGTAGTCATACCGATCGAGATGATCAGCCGTTATGTTGAGCAATATGGCAATGTCAGCCTTAAAATCGTACATTCCGTCCAATTGAAAACTGCTCAGCTCAATGACATAATAATCATAATTCTCAGTAGCAACCTGCAAGGCAAAACTTTTTCCGACGTTGCCGGCAAGCCCTGCATTTAGTCCGGCCTTGCGCAACATATGATGAATTAAGGTTGTAGTAGTAGTTTTTCCATTGCTTCCTGTAATACAGATTTTTTTTGCTGAAGTGAAACGAGCAGCGAATTCAATTTCCGAAATAATCCGGATACCCTTATTGCGCAGTTTAACAATAATAGGAGCTTTTTCAGAAATGCCCGGGCTCTTGATAACTTCATCGGCGTTCAGAATAAGTCGTTCTGTATGTTTCCCTTCTTCAAAGGGTATGTTGTAGCTTACCAGCATCTCCTTATACCTGGGCTGAATGGAGGCGTTGTCGGACACAAAAACATCAAAACCCATTTTCCGGGCCAGTATAGCGGCTCCTGTTCCGCTTTCGCCTGCACCTAGAATTACAATGCGTTTATTCATAGTATTTGAAATATTTTATTGGATATTTGTTTCCATTGATTGATATGGAACCTGTTTTTTGTACCCGGTATATCTGACACCTATCCTTTTCATATTACCGAATTTTTAGTGTTACGATTGTTAGTACAGCCAGAATTATTTGGACAATCCAGAAGCGTGCAACAATTTTGGCTTCCGGGTATCCAAGCATCTGATAATGGTGATGCAATGGCGCCATTTTAAAAATGCGCCTTCCCTCCCCGTATTTTTTGCGAGTATATTTGAAATAACCCACCTGCATCATTACAGAAAGGCTCTCGATAAAGAAAATTCCGCAGAGTATAGGGATCAGTAGTTCTTTACGTATTATAATGGCAAATACAGCAATAATCCCTCCCAGGGTCAGACTTCCTGTGTCTCCCATAAATACCTGAGCGGGGTAAGTGTTATACCAGAGAAAACCAATAAGCGCCCCGATAAATGCACCTATGAATACCACCAGTTCACCGGCATTTGGTATATACATTATATTAAGGTATCCGGCATAAATTATATTGCCCGACAGATACGCAAAAATACCCAGGGTAAAACCAATAATAGCTGATGTACCTGTGGCAAGGCCATCAAGGCCATCAGTCATATTAGCTCCGTTTGAAACAGCAGTTATGATAAAAATTACGGCAAGGATAAAAACAATCCAGCCGGCCATTTCCGCATATTTACCTGCAAATTTCACCAGCAACGCATAATCAAACTCATGATTCTTTACAAAGGGAATTGTAGTTTTTGTTGTCTTAACAGGTTTTGTAAAGTAAATCCGCGTAACTGCCTCACTTCCGGGACTTCTGATTTCCCGGTACACAGGAAGTCCATTGGTATCGCGGATTTTTTCGCGTACAACTGCCTGAGGACTCATGTAAAGGACCACTCCAACAATAATACCCAGAATGACCTGTCCCAGAATTTTAACCCTTCCTGCAAGCCCTTCTTTATTATGCTGGAAAACCTTTATATAATCATCGGCAAATCCGATGATACCGAGCCAGACTGTGGTTGTTATCATCAGCAGAATATACACATTGGTCAGGTTGGCAAAAAGCAAAACAGGAACAAGAATGGAAATGATAATAATAATTCCACCCATGGTGGGAGTTCCTTTCTTCTGAAGCTGACCTTCAAGTCCCAGATCACGTACTACCTCACCGATCTGTTTTTTCTGAAGTAAACGTATGATACGTTTGCCAATAAAAAGGGAAATCAGAAGAGATGTGATAATTGCCAGAGCTGACCGGAATGACAAATAGCCCCATAACCGGCCCCCGGGTATATCAACGTTTTGCAGATGTTCAAACAAATGGTAAAACATAATTTTCTATCATTAATCAATCACTCCGAACGCTTTTTTCACCTCTTTCATGTCGTCAAAAGGATATTTGATTCCTTTGATCTCCTGGTATGTTTCATGTCCTTTTCCGGCTATCAGTATTACATCCCCCGGGCGTGCCATTAGACATGCTGTACGAATAGCTTCTGCCCTGTTCACAATGCTGATTACCTTATTCATATCAGAAGAATCAATTCCGCTTCTAATTTCTTCTATAATCGTTTCAGGGTCTTCGCTCCGTGGATTATCGGAAGTAACAATGAGCCGGTCGCAGAGTGATGCGGCAATACGACCCATTTTAGGACGTTTTGTCTTGTCCCTGTCTCCACCTGCCCCTATTACACCAATAATTGCATAAGATTTAGAACCCCTTATTTGCAATAAGGTTTCCAGAACATTCTTGAGGGCATCCGGTGTATGCGCATAATCCACAACTGCCATTCTGCCATCAGGTGAGCGGAAGCGTTCAATCCTTCCCCTGACACCTTCCATCTGGCTCATTTTTTCAAGAACAACTCCGGATTCTTCCCCCATTAAAACAGCAGCAGCGTAAACCGCCAAAAAATTATATGCATTGAATTCCCCGACCAGGCGCGTCCATACTTCCTGCTGATCAATTTTCAAAAGCATGCCTTCCATATGGCTTTCTAGAATCCGCGCATGAAAATCGGAAGGACTTTTCAAAGAATAGGTTTTCCTTTCAGCTTTCGTATTCTGAACCATCACCAAACCATTACGATCGTCCTTGTTGACCAGAGCAAAAGCTGATGAAGGAAGTTCATCAAAAAATTTCTTCTTGGCCTGCAAATAGTTATCAAATGTCTGGTGATAATCAAGATGATCATGGGTCAGGTTAGTGAATATTGCTCCTGAAAAATCAATGCCTGCAATCCGGTTCTGATGGGCGGCGTGCGAACTGACTTCCATAAAACAATGCGTACAGTTTTCCTGCACCATCTTATGCAAAAGTTCCTGCAACTGAATGGGATCTGGTGTGGTATGCGTAGCCGGAAATGTTTTATCTCCTATATAATTGCAAATGGTAGACATCAAACCAACTCTGTAGCCCAATGCATCGAATAATCGATACAACAAAGTAGCTGTAGTTGTTTTGCCGTTGGTTCCTGTAACACCAACTACCTTAAGATGACGGGAAGGATTTCCATAAAAAGCAGAAGCCAGCATTCCCGGGGCCATTGAAGAATCATGAACCTTAATCCAGGTAATTTCCCCGGAAGTGTCTTCGGGCATGCTTTCGCAAACCACAGTTGTAACTCCCTGCCGGACAACCTGAGGAATGAACGTATGCCCATCGTATTTTGTGCCTTTAACAGCAACAAAAAGATCACCAGGCCCAGCAATCCTCGAATCCGTAACAATCCGACTAACAGGAATATCAAGATTTCCGGAAACTGACTCAACACGAAGTCTGCTAATTATGTCGCGCAACATTCTCATCTTACTGACTCATTTCAAGCTGAACTGTTTCACCTTTCTGAATTCTCACGCCCGGCTGGGGCCACTGATTTACAACTGTTCCCTTTCCTGTGACGGTAACTTCCAGACCGTAATTTTCAAGAATATACAACGCATCTTTAAGTCCCAGACCTTTGACATCGGGCATCAGATTCTCAGTATATAATTTCCCGAAACAGAGGACTTTGTCATCCTGCTTCTGGGTGATGACCCAATGCGAAGAAGCATCATTTCCCTTTTCTACAGGTATATCGAGGGCATCGAGTACTTTTTGCAGTTCCGGCCAGTAACCACCTTTGGTAAAAGGCGGTTCAACCTTATCGAACCACCCTATCTTCTCCACTTCATTGTCGACAGCAATTCGTGTGGCATAAATTTTCTGGGCAATTTCCCTGAAAACTGGTCCGGCAACTACATTTCCATAATACACGCTATTCGAAGGGGAACTAACCCAGACAATGCAACTGTACTTTGGATCCTCGGCGGGAAAATATCCTACAAATGACGCGAGATATTGTTTCCCATAACCAAATTTCTGATTAGCAATCTGCGCTGTCCCGGTTTTACCGGCAATTCTGCAAGAAGCATTTTTCAAATTCATTGCTGTTCCGCTATCAACAACTCCTTCCAGCATTGCCCGAGCCTTCGTCAGTGTTGATCTCGAACATATGGAGGGATCAATCACTTGCGGACCGAAGCGTTTTAAGGTTTTTCCTCTTTGACGAAGTTCTTTGACAAACATGGGCCGCATCATACGGCCATCATTGGCTACCGCGTTATAAAATGTCAGAATCTGAAGGGGAGTGAGCCGAACTTCGTACCCGTGTGCCATCATGGCAAGAGAAATGCCCGACCAATATTTTGTTCCCGGATATCGAATTTCCGGAATCCCCTCTCCTTTAAGTTCTATTCCCAGTGGTTCATTTAAGTGAAAATGATAAAGGCGGTCAACAAAATCTTTTTCCCGGTTTTTGTAAAGCTTTGTAATAAGCTTTGCCATTCCGACATTGGAGGAGTATTCAAATACCTGCTTTACGGTTATGAGACCGTATCCTTCATCGTGCGCATCCCTGATTTCCTTATCATATATTCTGAATTTTCCCTTGCCTGTGTTCACGGTATCGGTTAGTTCAACCAGATGATCCTCGAAAGCTGCCATTAACGCAGGCAATTTAAATGTGGATCCAGGTTCAGAACTTTCCCCTATAGCATAATTGTAAACCTCCCTGTAGCGGCCAAGTTCATCCAGACCCAAATTTACCATTGCTCTTATTTCTCCTGTGTTCACTTCCATTACTACGACAGTGCCATGATGGGCCCTGTGCAGTTCTAGTTGCCGCCTAAGAGCAGATTCAGCAAGGTCCTGAAGGTTGATATCGATAGTGGTTACCACATCTACTCCATCTTCGGGTTCAACCTGGTTTCCTCCACTGATAGGCATCCAGAGTCCTCCCGGAATTCGCTGCATAAGTCTTACACCCTCTTTCCCTTTCAGGTATTTGTCATATGCTCCTTCGATCCCAACTATGTTCCCTTCCTCACTTTTAGTAATATATCCTACAGTTCGGGCTGCCAGATCACCATGCGGCATGAACCGAATATTATCCTGAAGAACAATCAGCCCACCTTTGTATTGCCCCAGACGGAACAAAGGAAACGTTCTCAACTGATGCAGTTCATCATAACTGACTCTTCGCTTTAGCAAATGGAATCGTTCCTTATTCCTGCGAGCAGCGACCAGCTCTGACTTGTATGATTCCTTGCTTCGATCACGGAAAAGACGCGAAAGACATAAACTGAGCGAATCAATACTCTTATGAAATACAACATCATTTATTGCCGAGGAAGCAAGATCCACCCTGATCTCATAATACGGCAAGGAAGTAGATATAATCCGTCCGTCTTCAGCAAGAATGTCTCCCCGCTGAGGCGTAATAATCATATTTTTTAATGCCAGTTTTTCAGCTTTTTCGCGCCATACATTTCCTTCAGCGAGCTGGAGATACACAATACGACTGATGATGGCAATCCCCCCAAGGAGGAATCCGAGGTAGATTACTCCCACTCTCCATAAAATGTCCTTTTTTATCTCAACAGCCATACCTTCCTTCAGCTATTTAAGCACCCTGGGGGGGGTTACTGATTCTTTCAGATCGAGACCTTTCTCCTGAACCATTCTGGCAACCTGCGATTGCCTCGACAAATTCATAAGCTCGGCAGCAATGGTAATAGAACGTGCCCTAAGTTCCCTAATTTCAGCCTGAAGTTCATTTACCTGACGGGTTATGCGCATGGCATTATATCGGTTAGCAATATAAAGCACTGCCAACAAGGCAAGAAAGAGAATGAACGGAAGTTGCCTGACAACTGCCTGCCGCGTAAGAAGACTTCCGTCAATAATTTGTCTGAAGCTGAAACTCTTCAGATCCTCATCAACAAAAGAAGATTTCTCCTTACCTTGTCTTTCCTTTTTTTGTTCAGCTGCATTCATTTTAATACTCTTTCTCCGGTTCTGAGTTTAGCGCTGCGTGCACGTGGATTAGCCATTATTTCCTCATCCGATGGTTTTATTGCATGAGAACCAACTGGCCTGAAAGGTGCAATAGGGTTCCCGAAAACATCTTTTATCACTTCTCCCTTCACATTGCCTGCTCTGATAAAATATTTTACCATCCTGTCCTCAAGACTGTGGTAGGATATAATTACCAGCCTTCCTCCGGGTTTTATCCATCGCGGGGTTTGTTCCAGCATTCCAGCAAGGCATTTCTGCTCCTGATTAACTTCCATTCGCAAAGCCTGATAAACCCGTGCCAGAAACCGATTAGCAAGATGTCCGGGAATCAGGCCTTCCAGACACTTATTCAGTTCTGCTGTGGTCTGAATAGGTTTAATGCCCCGGGCTTTCACAATTGCGCGGGCTATAAGTCCTGCTTCGCGTAATTCTCCGTATTCCCGAAAAATTGTTCGTAGTTGTTCTTCAGACATCGTATTTACCAGGTGAGCGGCACTGCGATCGCCATGCAGGCTCATACGCATATCAAGAGGCCCGTCACTGCGAAAAGTAAAACCACGTCCAGGTTCATCAAACTGATGCCAGGAAACACCCAGATCAGCAAAAATCCCATCAACTGCTTCAATTCCGAGATAACAGAGAAAATGGGAAAGAAATCTGTAATTAGCCCGGAAGAAATAAAACCTGTCTTTATCCGATATATCAGGTCGCACATCAGGATCCTGATCAAAAGCAATCAGCTTCCCCTTCTTCAGAGCTTTCATTATCTCCCTTGCATGACCACCACCACCGTAAGTTAAATCGACATAAACCCCATCAGGCTTTATGTCAAGTGCCTGCATACTTTCGGAAAGCATGACAGGTTGATGGAAGTTCATCTATGGGATATTATTATTACTCTGATCTCCTCCCATGATTTTTTCTGCCAGGCGGGCAAAATCATCCGGCGCCATCTTTCCATACCTGCTGGCAGCCCATATTTCAATCTTGCCCAACTGCCCAGCCAGTATTGCCTCCCCTTCAATACCCACTTCATCCAGTAACCGGCGAGGTATGAGCAAACGATTACTTCCATCAAGCGTAATCTCAGCAGCCCCTTTATAAAACTCCCTCACAAATCGGTTATGCTCCGGATTATAAGGATTGATGCGGCTGCGGATAATAGCATTCTGACGCTCCCATTCCTCCATAGGATACATTACAAGGCAAGCTTCATAAATGTCTTTTTTTACAACAAAAGAATCATTGGAAGCTGTCGATAATTGCTTCTTGAAAGCAGCAGGAAGCATGATCCTGCCCTTTGTATCAACCTTGCAATGATATTCTCCAATAAAGGAATTCATGATCTATTGTCTGGAGTGTAAAATTATAACATTTTTCTCCACTTTCTACCACTTTTTACCATTTTTTGCCACTTTGTTAATAACTTTTTGTTTTTACGCATCTCACACCTCTTATCAGATTGTTTTACAATTATTTATACCTGAGTCCTGACATTAAACCGGATACTCCAGAATATTTCGGTTCTCGAATTCGCCAGCAAGATTCTAACCCAACCATTATACCAGAAAAATCTGGTTCAACTTAAGAAGACTGGTTAGATGTACTTAAGCACATCTAAAAAGAAATTTTTTCTTGTAAATAAATCATGATTAAGAAATCAGGAAAGTCAGTAAAAAGACAAGTAATCAGTATCGTTTTTGTTTTTATGATTTCAGGAATTTCGCTATGCGCATTTTCATAATAAACATTTTACCACATTACCTTTCCCTACCGTATCAGTTTTTGTTAAATTTGCTCTCTGCATTTTTATGCTCACATGAACTCTGACGGATTGGAACCAGGTGTACAGTTTGTTGATGTAAAAAAGGTTTTTCATGAGAAAAATCCACGGCTGGCGCCTTTGATTCCCGGTTTTGTTTACCGGTTTATAAAAAATCTTGTTCATGAAGATTACATCAATGAGTTCTTACGCAAGCATGGTCATAAACAAGGGCTGGAATTTATTGAAGCCGTAATTGCCGATTTCAATGTAACTACTGAAATTATTGGTGAAGAGAATCTTCCACTGAAGGGAAAGTTCATATTTGCCGGAAATCATCCGCTCGGGGGATTTGACGGAATGGTTCTGATGCACTTTCTTGGAAAGAAATATCCGGAGGTAAAGTTTCTAGTAAACGATATTCTCATGAATATCAAAAATTTGGAATCGTTGTTTATACCCATTAACAAACATGGCCCGCATGGAAGAGAGGCAGCAAGGAAGATGGATGAAGCCATGCGTTCTGATGCTCAGATTCTCACTTTTCCATCCGGCCTTGTTTCCCGTCGCATAAAAGGAAAAATAAAAGACCTACCCTGGAAGAAAAATTTCGTTCAGAAAGCAGTTCAATATCAGCGCGATGTTATTCCGTTCTATTTCAGCGGACGGAATACTTCCCATTTTTATTTTCTGGCCAATCTTAGAAAGTTTCTTGGCATTAAATCAAACCTTGAAATGTTTCTGCTGCCGGACGAAACGTACCGGCACAGAAATAAAAAGCTCACCCTGATTTTTGGAAAACCCATCTCATGGAAAACTTTTGATCGCACAAAATCACCGCAGGAATGGGCTACATGGGTCAGAAATATTGTTTATTCCCTGCCGGAAAAAGAAAGGAAATAAATAACATTATTTTTGAAGCTTAATCAATTTCTCAGATATTCTTATGAAAGAAATTATTCCTCCGGTCGAAAAAGAACTTCTTCTGCAGGAACTTACTCCGGCTAAACTCAAATGTGAAACCAACTATGGGCACAATGAGATCTATATTTTTACAGCCCATGATTCCCCTCATCTTATGCGTGAAGTTGGCCGACTCAGGGAACTCAGTTTCCGCAGGGCAGGCGGTGGAACAGGCAAAGAATGCGATATAGATGAATATGATATTGCCCCAGACCCTTACTATCAGCTGATTGTATGGGATCCCAAATTCAAAGAAATCCTTGGCGGATATCGGTTTTATATACCGCACGAAGGAGAAAGCGGCGAATCCATTGCATCAAAGCTGGTGACTTCTCATTTGTTCAGTTTCTCCGATAAATTCAAGCAGGAATACCTTCCCTATACCATTGAATTAGGAAGATCTTTTGTGCAACCCGCCTATCAATCAACCAATCCTCAACGGGCTCGAAAGGGTATTTATGCACTGGATAACCTGTGGGATGGTCTTGGCACCCTCATAGTTGACTATCCCCGTATGAAATATTTCTTCGGGAAGGTCACCATGTATCCAGGGTTTAATAAAGAAGCCCGTAACCTTATTCTTTGCTTTCTCAATAAGTTTTATGGAGACAAAGAGGGTTTAGTAAAACCAATTAAACCTCTGCCAATGGGTTGTAATTTTGAGGAGTTGGAACAAATCTTTACAGCACCTACCATTCAAGAAAATTACAGAATTCTCGTAAAGAAGGTCAGAGCACATCATGAAAATATTCCTCCTCTCATCAGTGCCTACATGAGCCTTTCGCCTACGCTAAAGGTTTTTGGCACGGTAATAACTGAAGATTTTGGGAATGTAGAAGAAACCGGCATGATGATTACAATAAAAGACCTGTATATTGAAAAAGTTGAGCGCCATGTCTCCACATATAAACGCTGGAGATATTATCTAAGCCGCGACAAGATATTTCCTCAGTAAGCCCTTTGATTACGGCCTTCCATAAAATTAATGAAGGCTTTATTTACGACCTTGTTTCCGCCGGGAGTAGGGTAATCGCCGGTAAAATACCAGTCGCCCATATGATTCGGGCAGGCTTTATGCAGGTTTTCTACTGTTTGATACACAATGCGTACGTCGGATTTAATATCTTCCGATTTTAGCAGTTCGGCAATTTTTCCCGAAATTTCTTCATCGCTGAATGGTGCATAGACTTCTTTCACATAATTCACAATCTCTTCCTTCGGCTTATGCTGCTGCTCTTTGCATTTACTATACACTTCATTCAGGATCTTATGCTGACCGGTATCCTGTAATAGCTTTACTGCAGCCCGGAAAGCAATGAAATCTCCCAGCTTGGCCATATCAATTCCATAGCAATCAGGATATCTGATCTGGGGGGAAGAGGAAACCACAACAATTTTCTTTGGCCCCAAGCGATCAAGAATCCTTAGAATGCTCTTCTTTAATGTAGTTCCCCGCACAATGCTGTCGTCAATGATTACAAGGTTATCCACACCCGGTTCCAGAGTCCCGTAAGTAATATCATACACATGTTCCACCAGATCATCACGACCCTTATCCTGGCTGATAAATGTCCTTAACCTGATATCTTTTATGGCTACCTTTTCAACCCTCGGCTTACGGTACAGGATTGCCATCAATTCTTCTTTACCAGGCACTTGGTTGCGTCCGTTAATGTTGCCGAATGTTTCTTCCAGCATATGGCGCTCTATTCCCTTGAGCATTCCATAGAAAGCAGTTTCAGCTGTGTTGGGTATATATGAAAATACCGTATGATCCAGGTCGTAGTCAATCGCTTTCAATATGGAAGGCACAAGAAGTTCACCCAGAGTTTTCCTCTCCCGGTAAATATCGCGGTCACTGCCCCGTGAAAAATAGATTCGTTCGAAGGAACAAGCTTTCTTTGTTTTGGGTTCACGAACCTCCGAGAGGAATACATCTCCTTTCTTTTTAATTATCAATGCATTACCTGCCGGAATTTCATAAACCTGTTCATAAAGTACATTAAATACAGTTTGAATAACAGGGCGTTCCGAAGCAACAACCACTACTTCATCATCCTTATAATAATAAGCTGGTCTTATACCCCAGGGATCGCGCATAACAAAAGCATCGCCATGGCCTATCATCCCGATGATAGCATACCCTCCATCCCACTTTTTACTTGACTCTCGGAGAATATAGGAAACATCAAGATTCTCTTCTATCAGAAAAGATATTTCCCGGTTGCTGTAGCCCTCTGCTTTGAACTGATTGAATTTCCTCTGAACTTCCGTATCAAGAAAGTGACCTACGTTTTCAAGAATAGTAACGGTATCTGAGAAATCCTTTGGATGCTGACCCAACTCAACCAGAATGCTGAAAATTTCATCTACATTGGTCAGGTTGAAGTTTCCGGCCATAACCAGATTTCGTGAGCGCCAATTATTCTGCCGCATAACCGGATGCACATAATCGAGCGTATTTCCCCCGAAAGTTCCGTAACGGAGATGGCCAAGATACAATTCGGCTGCAAAAGGTATATGACTTTTTACATATGTTACATCCGACATCAGTTTCTGGTCCTTCTTTTCCAGCTTACGGTATGTTTTTGAAATCTTTCTGAAAACATCGTCTATAGCATTCTGCTCTATTGACCTGTGCCTGAAAATATAAGGCATGCCCGGATCCATGTCAAACTTTATAGCTGCAACCCCGGCTCCATCCTGTCCCCGGTTATGCTGTTTTTCCATTAACAGGTATAATTTGTGCAGTCCATAAAGCCAGGAACCATACTTTTGCTGATAATACTCAAGAGGTTTCAATAGCCTTATCAGGGCTATTCCGCATTCGTGTTTGATCAGTTCACTCATACCTATGCCAGTTGTGGCAATCTGTTAATCGGAAATTTTCACAAAATCATTTACAATGAATGCATACGGATAGACTTTCCTAATCTCTTCGTGCGCTTTTAATGCTTCACTTCGAGTAAGAAAATCACCCACATAAATTTTCCAGTAAGGAGCTACATACGATATATATACCTCGTACTGCTCAAAGTGCTTGAGGAAACGGGCCTTCTCAGCAAACATTTTCTGGCGGGCCGATTGCGATCCGTCAGAAAAAATTCGGATACGATAACCCGGGAACCCTTGTTTTTGCTGCACTGATGTCTGGTAGCATACATAATTTACCAGAGTATCAAGCTGGGCCGGAGTTACTATCTCCATTTTGCCTTTTGTCAAATTGTGGCTGTGTAACGTATTGAGAAAATCTGAATAAAAATTGTTTCCAGCATTTCCCTGAGCCAGGCAGGAATATGAACCGGCCATACATAAGATTATAGATATTAAACTGCGCACACTTCTTTTTTTGGAGTTACAAAGGTAATATAAATCCTTCTTATCTTCCTTTCTGTTCCGCCAGCTATTTCTCCTCCTTTCACCCCATTTCATTTGAACTGAAATAACCGAATAAACCTGGATTCGGTTAAAACAACTTCAAATGCAGTAATAATTCCCATAGTAGCTTTCAGCCGGGTAATGATATTTTTCAGAAAATCAACAGAAGACTCTCCTGTTATATACAGGAAATAATCAATGTTTTTGTATTTAGACAAAAGATACCCCTTCTCAGAATGATTGCTGACCAGAAAATATTCCAATAAAGCATCCTGATCGGAATAAGTATAGCAGGAAAAACCGGCTTCAGATTCAGTATCGTCTGGCTCAGATACTATGTGGTTAGAAGTTTTACGCAACTGTATTTTCAGCGATGCATTTATAAGCCACGAAACACGGTAATCAGGTTCATGTGAAGCAATAGCTATGAGATGAAGCTGATTCGGTGTATTTTCCCTGAGCACGTGTGATTTACGAGGCATAGACGGCTTTTAATGAAAAACCAGATATTGGTAATATGCTATTTCTGCAGCATTTTGTTCTGCTTCCTTCTTAGACGAGCCGGTTCCTTCGCCTAAAATCTGATCGCCAAGTCGTACACGGCTGAAAAAGGTAGGAGATTTGGTTTCTTCCTGATAAATTTCCTGTGTTTCAATACAGACATCCTTTTTTTCTTTCTGTGCCCATTCTATTACACGGCTCTTAAAATCAGCCTCCTGAGAGATCAGGGCTTGCAGATCGACATATTTGTAAAGCACACGTTCCAGAACGAATTTTCTGGCCCGCTGAAATCCTTTGTCAAGATAAACGGCACCTACCAGAGCCTCCAGTGCATCACCATAAACATTTTTAACCCCGTTACCATGTTCTGTATTGGAAACCAATAACTTATGTATACCCATTTTTTCAGCAAGCTGATTAAGCTGGGTTCTTTTGACAATACGACTCCTTAATTTAGAGAGAAAACCCTCATCCTTGTCGGGGAAATTAGTGAAAAGAAAATCGCTGATAATAGCATCAAGCACAGCATCTCCCAGGTATTCGAGCCGTTCGTTGTTCATTACCTCCCCGTCAGGCATACGTATAGAAGCAGAACGGTGGATAAAAGCCAGTTCATAAAGAGATAAATTCCCCGGCCGGAAACCGGTTATCGGTGGTAACTGGTAAAACAATCTTCGTTGCAGATCCGTTTTCCTGCGAAAACGGGTAAAAATAGGCTTAATCACACAAGAATTCAGGATAGTTTTCCAAAGACTACACTTACGTTATGCCCTCCAAAACCAAAGGTATTGCTGAGTGCATAACGGATTTCACGTTGCTGAGCTTTATTGAAGGTAAAATTCAGTTTGTAGTCGATGTTCGGGTCTTCGGTGGTAAAGTGCATAGTAGGCGGCACAATGCTATCGCGTATAGCAAGAATGGTAGCAATAGCTTCCACTACACCGGCAGCCCCGAGCAAATGCCCTGTCACAGATTTGGTTGAACTGAGATTTATTCCATAGGCATGATCTCCGAATACAGCCTTCACTGCTGATGCTTCGGCTACATCGTTCAAAGGAGTTGAGGTACCGTGCATATTGATGTAATCAATCTGCTCAGGTTTCAGTCCGGCATCCTGAATAGCCAGTTCCATCACTTTTCTTGCACCCAATCCTTCAGGATGCGGAGCAGTCAAATGGTATGCGTCGGCTGTCAGCCCGGCGCCCATTAACTCACAATAAATACGGGCACCTCGTTTTCTGGCATGTTCATATTCCTCAATAATCAGTGCACCACCTCCTTCGCCCATAACAAAACCATCGCGTGTACCATCAAATGGACGGGAAGCTGTTTTGTATTCCTCATTACGGGTGCTCAAAGCATGCATGGCATTAAATCCTCCAAGACCAGGTTCATTAATGGCTGCTTCAGAGCCACCTGCAATAATAACATCAGCTTTCCCCAGCCTTATCAGCATTAACGCTTCCGCTATTGCGTTATTGGAAGATGCACAGGCTGACACTGTTGTATAATTTGGCCCCCTGAAGTTGTATTTTATTGAAATATGACCGCCTGCAATGTCAGCAATCATGCGGGGTATAAAGAACGGACTGTACCTGGGGGTCCCATCACCGCCCAAATACCCTCGCATTTCCTGCAAAAATGTTTCTATCCCGCCAATACCTGATCCCCAGATAACTCCGGCACGGTCATGGTCAATCTTTTCCAGATCGAGACCGGAATCAAGAACAGCCTCGTGTGCACAAACAAGAGAAAACTGGGAAAATAAATCCAGCTTTCTTACTTCCTTCTTGTCAATGACCAGAGTGGGATCAAAGTCTTTTACCTGGCAGGCAAACCTGGTTTTAAATTTGGATGTATCGAAACGGGTTATAAGTTCACAACCACTTACCCCGTCAATAATGTTTTTCCAAAACTCAGGAACATTATTTCCAACAGGTGTAACCGCCCCCAGGCCAGTAACTACCGCCCGTTTCAACTCCATAAATCCAGATTTTGGAATTTATTTCTTAACGTTTTCTTCGATGTACTTAATTGCTTCTCCAACCGTGCTGATCCCTTCGGCTGCATCATCAGGAATACTCAGATTGAATTCCTTTTCGAATTCCATGATCAGCTCAACCGTGTCAAGAGAATCAGCTCCCAGATCATTGGTGAAGCTGGCTTCGGGTGTAACTTCACTTTCGTCAACACCCAGTTTGTCAACAATGATTGACTTTACTCTTGAAGCGATGTCAGACATAATTGTAAGTTTTTAGTTAATACTTCATTTGTTTTTACCGCTGCAAAGAAATGCAATTCCTGAAAAAAAACAAAAAAATTCCCTTTGGCACTTCAAAATTACTGTGTTTTCTTTGTATTTTGACCGCTGAACCAAATCATCAAAAATAAAAAAAATGAACTAAATCATTAATTATGAACAATATAGCCATATTTGCTTCAGGATCAGGGACAAACGCAGAGAACATCATCCGCACCTTTCAGAATCACCCGTTCATTAAAGTAAAACTTGTCCTCTCTAATAAAAAGGATGCTAAAGTTCTTGATCGAGCAAAAAAGTTCAACATTAAAACGCTAACATTCAATAAAGAGGAGTTTTATCAGTCAGATGTTGTTCTGCAAATCCTTCTGAAAGAGCAGATCAGTTTCATTGTACTTGCTGGTTTTTTATGGCTAGTCCCGGAAAAAATTCTCCGACAATACCCTAATAAAATTATCAACATTCATCCGGCCCTTCTGCCGGCTTACGGTGGGAAAGGAATGTACGGTGAAAAAGTTCATGAAGCCGTCATTGCCAATCATGAATCCGAGTCAGGCATTACCATACATTACGTGAACAGTGAATACGACAGGGGAGAAATTATTTTTCAGGCCCGCTGTCCGGTTTTACCCGATGATACACCAGAGAAACTGGCCGAACGGGTTCACCAGCTTGAATACAGGCACTATCCTGAAGTGATTGAAAAACTGCTGAGCAAACAGGGCTTATCATGAGCTGGACATCTTGAATTTCAGCCTCTTATCCGGTCAAATCCTTCACCATAAACTCCCATGACCTCAGCAAGTGACATAAACGCTTTGGGATCAATTTGACGTATGATTTTGAATACGTCATTCACTTCATGCTTACGAACCAATACCAGTAAAACTTTCTGGTCTTCTTTCGTATACCATCCCTGGCCATTAACAATGGTCACTCCTCTGTGAACTTCAGTGGCAATACGCTCAGCAATTTGTTCATAATGTTTCGAAAAAATAAAAAGCTGGTATGACTGCCTGGCTCCGGAAATTACAATGTCAATGGTATAAGCTGTAACTGCCATGACGACAAAGCCAAAAACCACCTTTTCAATGGATCGGAAAACCAGAAAGGAACTGGAAATAATGACGATATCGCATAAAAGAATCACACGACCCGGACTCATATTCCGGTACCTGTTCACAATCATAGCAATAATGTCGGTCCCTCCGGTACTGCCTCCCTGTGTGAATACAATCCCTACTCCCGCCCCTGCCATAAATCCGCCGATTACTGTGGCCATAAAATCGTCATTAACAATGGGATTTTTGAGAATTCCCTGAAGAAGGGAAAAAAGGACAGAAAGAACAACAACTGAATAGATGGTTTTCACTCCGAAAGAAGCTCCCAAAAGCCGTATGGCAATCAGAATGAGTATTATGTTGATTGCCAGGTAGCTTACACCCATAGGAAAACCTGTGGCAAAATAAATAATAGCAGCTATACCGCTGACTCCGCCTCCTGTAATATCAGCCGGAATAAGAAAGAGAACCCATCCAAGAGCATTTAAAAGCAGACCCAGGGTAATTATCAGGTAAGCTTTTGCTTCTTTTCTTATGGTTTTTATTATCGCCATTAAACCACCACATTAATGATTTTACCCGGCACAATAATGATTTTTTTCGGTTGCTTACCTGAAAGCCATTTTTCAGCGGAAGGGTCAGCCAGTACTGCCTTTTCAATTTCCGGAGCAGGCATATCCAGCGGAAGGTTCAGTTTGAACCGCAGCTTCCCGTTGAATGAAACAGGGTATTCAAAACTGTCCTGCACTATATAGGCTTCATCATAAACAGGATAAGCCGCATCACAAACTGTACCGGTTTGGCCCAGCAAATGCCAGAGTTCTTCAGCAATATGTGGGGCGAAAGGTGAGAGGAGAATGACCAGTGGTTCCAGAATAGCTCTTTTTCGGCATTTGAGGTCAGATAACTCATTCACACAAATCATAAAGGAACTTACTGCCGTATTAAACGAAAAACGCTCGATGTCGTCCCTGACTTTTTTTATGGTCCGGTGCAAAATGGCAAATTCCTCTTTCACAGGGGTTTCATCGGTAACCTCAAATTCGTTTTCTCCGTTATGAAACAGCCTCCAGAACTTCCTTAAAAATCGATGTACCCCGTCAATTCCATTAGTGTCCCAGGGTTTAGATTGTTCCAGGGGGCCCAGGAACATTTCGTACATGCGCAATGTGTCGGCACCATATTTTTCAATAATTTCATCCGGATTGATAACATTGTACATTGATTTGGACATTTTCTCTATTGCCCAGCCACAAGCGTATTTTCCATCCTCAAGAATGAATTCTGCCGAAGCATATTCTGGACTCCATTTTTTGAAAGCATCGATATTAAGTATATCATTTTCAACCAGATGAATATCGACATGGATGGCCATTACATCGTATTGATCTTTCAAACCATATGAAACATAGGTATTGGTTCCTTTGATCCTGTAAACAAAATTGGAACGCCCCTGGATCATTCCCTGATTTATCAGTTTACGGAATGGTTCATCTTTGCATACATAACCAAGGTCATAGAGAAACTTGTTCCAGAACCTGGAATAAATGAGATGACCGGTTGCATGCTCTGTTCCTCCGATGTAAAGGTCTACATCCTGCCAGTAGAGATTAGCCTCGCGCGAAACAAGAGCTTCATTGTTATGAGGATCCATGTACCGTATGTAATAAGCCGAAGAACCTGCAAAGCCGGGCATAGTACTTACTTCATATGGATATCCTTCGGGAGTATGCCAGTTTTTTGCTCTGGCAAGGGGAGGTTCTCCTTTTTCCGTGGGAAGGTAGCTTTCAATTTCAGGCAGCACAAGCGGGAGATCCTTATCGTCCAGCGGGTAAGGAATCCCGTCTTTGTAATAAATCGGAAAAGGTTCGCCCCAGTATCGCTGGCGACTGAAGATAGCATCTCTTATCCGGTAATTTATCTTTTTCGCACCCAGGTTTCTTTTTTCCAGTTCTGTAGTAACCCTTTTAATTGCTTCAGGAACCGGAAGACCTGTGATAAAATCACTGTTTATTACCCTGGCTTCCCAGCTATCAAATGCTTCTTTTTCTATATTCCCCCCTTCAATTACCTGAACAATGGGTAGATGAAAAGTTCTGGCAAATTCCCAATCGCGCTGGTCATGTGCAGGAACAGCCATAATTGCTCCGGTACCGTACCCGGCCAGCACATAATCACTTACCCAGATAGGAATTTCTTCACGAGTAAAAGGATGTATTACATAACCTCCTGTAAAGACTCCCGTTTTTCTGGTATCAGCCATCCTTTCCCTTTCGTTTCTACGCTTTACCTCCTCAAGGTATGCTTCCACCAGCTTCCTATTTTCTGGGGTAGTAACCTTCCACACCCACTCACTCTCAGGAGCGAGCACCATAAAAGTAACCCCCCAAAGGGTATCCGGACGTGTTGTAAAAACAATAAGAGGCTCCTCGGTTCCCTTAACGGGGAAATAAATCTCAGCACCCTCGCTTCTCCCAATCCAGTTTCGCTGCATTTCCTTTAGCGAATCGGTCCAGTCAATGGTATCAAGTCCATCAAGCAAGCGCTGGGCATAAGCAGAGACACGCAAAAGCCACTGCTTCATCTTCTTTTGTTCAACCGGATGGCCACCACGTACAGAAAATCCGTCCTTTACTTCATCATTAGCCAGAACTGTACCCAGAGCCGGACACCAGTTGACCATGGCATCCGACAAATAAGCAATACGATAGTTCATCAGCATCTCCTGCTGCAACCTTTCATCCATTTTGTTCCATTCCTCAGCTGTAAAGGGAGGATGTTCATTGCAAGCTGCCTGAACCCGCAAACTGCCGTGGTTGCGAAATTCCTCAATTAGCTTGCTGATTGGCTCTGCCCGATTTGTTTCCTTATTATACCAATGATGAAACATTTGCAGAAAAGCCCATTGTGTCCACTTGTAATAAGAAGGATCGCATGTGCGAACTTCTCTGTTCCAGTCGTATGAAAAACCAATCTTGTCAAGCTGCTCTCGGTAACGTGCAATATTCCTTTCGGTTGTGACGGCCGGATGCTGCCCTGTCTGAATTGCATATTGCTCAGCCGGCAATCCAAATGCATCATATCCCATTGGATGCAATACATTGAAACCGCAGTGGCGTTTATAACGAGCATATATATCCGAAGCAATATATCCCAGAGGATGACCCACATGCAAGCCGGCTCCCGAAGGATAAGGAAACATATCAAGCACGTAGAATTTGGGTTTTGCTGGATCTACCTCCACCTGGTACACACGATTCTTGCTCCAGAATGATTGCCATTTCTTTTCTATTTCCCCGAAATTATAATCCATAGTAGTTCATTTCTTGATAATGAAACGACAAAAGTAAAAAAAATCGTTTCAGTGTGGAAGGCAGATACAGAGGAATATGAACCAGAATCCTATTTCAAAAGTATAAGGTGCTATTTATCCCTTATCACCTTGTATAGGTAAAGATAATCTCTGCAAGAGATAAGCTTTAGAAAAGACTCTTCAATAGGAACACATGAAACGATCGCTCCAACATTTTTCAGCGAAGTATCAGTTATAAGCACCGACGGATTGTTCCGAACTTTTTCGGTCATCAGCACTTTTTTATACCAATGGAATATCTGATCAGATCTCGTTGGAATAAACCGGTATACGACAAAAGGTGAACGCTCCGAAAGCCTGGGAATAGAAAGAATATTATCAGGATCTTCACAAAAAAGCAGAAACGATTCCTCCTTACCTGTTTCCCGCTTAAGATCTTCAGCAATAGTTCTGGCAACCTGAGCATGATAGATATCTTTTTTCCTTTTCCCTGTTCTTTCACTGATAACAAAACCGTAGGCAATCAGAAGTATGAGTATGACAACAAAGCTGTTGTTTAAAACCTTGCGAAAGAAGAACCCAGATTTCTTTTCTGTATTTTTAAAATAATCTGCTAGAAGAGATACTGCTTCCAGCTGAAAAAGAAACATTGCAAGTCCATTCCCCCTGAAGGGATAATATTTAAGAAAATACCCCTGCCTGTCGAACACAGCTATAACCAGACTAACAAAAACCTGAATCAAAATAATTATCAGCAAGGCATTCAAATGGGATATGGTTCCTGTTTTTCGAATACGACTGATCATGTAAGCAAACAATAAAACACCAAGCGCCACAACTACCCTTGGGAAGTGACGATGAAAGAAATAAGACATCGATTTAAATAACCCGATATGATGCGGATTCCTGAAAAAAACATACACCTGATTAGTGTTTATACCCTCTACAACAGGTGAATTATCTTTTACAAGTCCTGAATAAAGATAAATCAGTAGAGGAAAAAAGAGAAGCAAAAAGAGACTTCCCATAAAAAGTATTTTCCCTAAACTGATTTTTCTTACCAGCAGGAAAACAAATAGATACAACATCCACCAGCCGCCGACCAGAAGGTGCCAGTAAACAGATACTGTTCCTAGAATGACAGAGGGTAAATATTTTTCATTGAGCAGAAAATAAAGCGAAGCCAGAACAAAGGCATAACTTATGGTTTTGGATTCTAACGGGCCAAAAATCCATTCACCGGCAAATAATGACTGCTGGGGAAGATAAAATACAGGAAACCAGACAAGAAAGGCCACATTGGAAATGCCTGACATACGAAGAATACCCGCCAAAGGAAAAGCCACCAGAATATAACTTGCCAGCCTTCCCCAGAAGGCAACCTGTTCAAATGAGAAATATTTGAGAAAAAAGCCGGTAATCCATTGAAAAAGAATTCGTGAACCAGGAAAATCGTTAAACACATCCGTACCAGCCATCCATGAGGGATCGAAGTATTTGCGGGCATATCCCAGGTATTGTTCCTCATTTCCATCCAACACAAAACCAAGAAAATAAAGGCTCAGAACAAATACTATCCAAACAGCAGGATGCACTCTGTTGACGAAGGTAACGATCCTGGCAGCCCCCTTCATAACGTTTTAGTCGATATATTCTTCACGAACAACAAACAATGGTCTGCGACGGGTTTCATCATAGATGCGTACCATATATTCACCGATTAATCCCAGTGCAACCAACTGAACTCCACTGAAAAGCGATATAAAAATTATAAGAGTTGTAAAGCCCTGTGGAACGTCACCGTAAACATATTTTTTTACCAGAGTAATTACTATATAAATAACGGAAATAATAACCACTGCTTGCCCTAATCGGCTGATTAGACGAACCGGATATTCACTGAAACTAAAAATACCGTTGAAAGCCAGGCGTAATAGCTTTCTCAGCGTATATTTTGGTTCTCCCCCCTGTCGGCGATCCCTTTCATATTCAAGTCCAATTTGTCTGAATCCCAGCCATGAACGGATTCCCCGGATATACAGGCTTTGCTCCCGCATAGTTATCAGATGCCTGACTACCGTATTCCGCATCAATGCAAAATCACCGCTGTCAAGTGGAATGTAGATATTTGACATCCGTTTAAATATCCTATAATAAGCCCAATAAACTATTCTCTTCGGAAAAGATTCCTTTCTTTTTTTTCTCACAGCGTACACTACATCGTACCCTTCCTCCGCTTTTGTCAGAAAATCACCCAACAATTCCGGCGGATCCTGCAGATCCCCGTCCATCACAGCAACAAATTCTCCCCTGGCATAGGTCAGCCCGGCAAAAATTGCCGCCTGATGACCAAAATTCCTTGATAAGGATAGAACTTTGAATCGTTTCTCCTGAGCATGATAGTACTTGAGTTTTTCGAGGGTTGAATCTCTGCTTCCGTCATCCACGCATATGATCTCAAAATCAGAAGTTAGATGATTCAATGCTCTGGTAGTCCTTTCGAACAACTGATCAATCAGGATTTCCTCATTATAAACCGGAATTACCAGTGATAGTTTTGGCATCTTTATGAAAATAAGCAGACAAAGATAATATATGCATTCAAGCTAACAAAATACCTGTTTTTGTGCATATTATGGTATAGCGAATAACATAGCACATAGCACAATTGTTTGCAACCATTATTTTCTGACCTTTTTACACCTTACTTTTTATCTTTTTATTAATTTTGCATCGCAATTGGTCCCGTAGTTCAATTGGATAGAATATCAGATTCCGGTTCTGAGGGTTGGGGGTTCGAGTCCCTCCGGGATCACAAAAATACAAAAGAGGGAGTTTCATGTAAGACTCCCTCTTTTTCATCTAACCAACCTGTTACCAACCAAAACTAACCTAACTACTAACCTAACTAACCATTTAACCTTCTTCTTTTAACCTTTTATTATTAGACGCAAAAACAGAAAAAATATTGCGGCATATATCTCTTATTTAACAACCTTTAACAACTTTCTTTATTCTTATTAACGTATCGGGAGATAAAAAGTTTAATTTTTCCGTAAACAACTGAAAATAATGGATAAATGACTTTAGGGTTTCCATTAAATTGTTTTTGTGCCAGTATTTGAACTAAGCTTTATATTTTTGTTTGTATGAGAAATAGATTACTGGGTGGTAACTACCTTTTTATCCTCGCAATTATAACGGGAATAGCCTACTTTATCAACCTGGGATATAACGATATATGGAATCCCAATGAAGGATTTTATGCTGATGCTGTCCGCCATATACTTCAGAACAACAATCTGCTCGATTTCTTCTTTAATAATGAAAACCGGTTCAACAAACCACCCGTTACCTATTGGGCAATTGCTCTGAGTTGCCGACTTTTTGGGCTGAATGAGTTTACCATCCGGCTACCCATTGTTCTTCTGGCTCTGGGAACCTGTTTTTATACAGGCAAGATAAGCAGCATGCTTTTCGGAAAAAGGACAGCCATTTTGAGTGGACTTGTCATGGCAATAAGCTTCCAGTTTCTTATTAATACCCGTTATGCTACTCCTGAAATCCCCCTCACTTTTTTCTTTACGCTTACCATGTATTTTTTTATCAGGTATATTATATATCGAAAGTCGTATGCTATTTGGTCGGCCTGGATATCTCTCGGTGTTACCATGCTTGTTAAAGGATATCCGTACCTGGTTATATTTGCGGCTATCATAATATCCTATGGATTCTTCAGCACGGACAGAAATTTCAAAAGCTTTGTTAATGAACTTAAGCAATACAGAATTATAGCCGGAATTGTAATTGCACTGGTGATTGGTATGAGCTGGCCGTTTTATTCATGGCTGAAATTTGGAAACGATTTTCTCCATGTGCTGGACACGGAAACTACTTACCGCGCCTTCCGATATCAGGCAGATTGGTTCCGTGATCTTTTATTTTTTCCTTTGGTCATTTTATGGGGATTTCTGCCGTATTCTCTGGTCTTTATACCTGTTGCCATAGCATCCGCTTTCAGAACCGAATACCGGAGGAATCTGCTTCTTCCACTCATCTGGGTCGCTGTTTTACTTGTTGTCTTTACGATTGCTCGTTTCAAACTGCCGACCTATTTCATCCAGGCTCATCCTGCAATGGCGGTTATTACAGGCTGGTTTCTTGGTCAACCGCGTTTTTCCGATAGATTTGAAAGTTGGATAAGGCGTTTGGGGATTCTTTTACCCGGTATTGTCCTTCTGTCAGTTTTTCTTACTGCTATATTCCTTTTAAATGCCAGCCGTTATTATCTGTTTCTTCTCCTTCTGCCTGCTTCAAGCCTCATTTTGAATTGCAGGAATAGCGACAAACGTTGTATTACTAGCACTTTCCCACTAACTGCCCTGTTGGCTCTGTTTCTGCTGTTTGCAGGATCTATCCTTCCTTCCCTGGAACAAGTGAGACCGTATAAAGAAATCGGGGAAGCAATCCGATCCCGAATAGATGAGAAAAACAGGTATGTTTTCCTTGAGAATCGCTTTCTTCATAATTTCCCATATTACAGCGGACAGAAAGTAGCTGCTGTCAGTTCCGGTGGCCTGCAAAAAATTTCCGTTCAGGTTCCCTACTTTCTTCTTGCTGAAGAAAACAATACCATGATAGCTGATAAAGGATCAACTCTCTGGAAAGGAATTATGTATAAAAAAAACTCCGAGGCGGCCTTTTTCCCATTTCTGCTAAGTTATTATCACTATCTTCACGGAGATAGTTCAGGCTTTAAAAAATATCGTCTTTTAATAGTATATCCAGGAAATAGCTCTGGTCCTCAAGGTGATCTTGAAAAAGAAAAATAGATATGGACAAGGTTTCCATAATCATTCCCGTGTATAATGAAGAGGAAAATATTTTTCCTCTGACTGAGGCACTCAATGCGGCGCTACAGGGCTATGATTTCGAAATCATTTTTATTGACGATGGTTCGATTGACAGCACAGCGGAGAAAATACAGTCACTTAAAAAGAAAAATATAACACTGATTGAATTCACGAAGAACTTTGGACAAAGTCTGGCCATGGCTGCCGGTATTGATTATGCGAAAGGAGAATATATCGTCACCATAGACGGCGATCTTCAGAATGACCCAGCCGATATTCCTGTAATGTTGAAAAAACTGAAAGACGAAGGATGGGACATGGTTGCCGGGTACCGGCAGAAGCGAAAAGATCCCTTTTTTTCAAGAATTTTGCCCAGCAAGCTTGCCAATTTTGTCATCCGTATTCTGACAAACGTTAACTTCAAGGACTATGGATGCACCCTTAAGGTTTTTCGAGCCAATCTGGCAAAACAAATAGAGCTTTACGGAGAACTTCACCGTTTTATTCCAGTGCTGGCAGCATTGGAAGGAGCGCGCATTACACAAATGCCTGTAAACCATCTTCCCAGGTTTTCAGGACGTTCAAAATACGGTATCGGAAGGACGTTCCGGGTACTTAGTGATCTGATGCTCATTCTTTTTTTGAAAAAGTACTTCCTTCGGCCTATGCATCTCTTTGGCACAGCAGGAGTAATTGTACTTCTTGCAGGAGTGCTTATTAATCTCTATCTGTTTGGAATGAAAATTATGGGCTACGATATCTGGGGGAAACCGCTCCTGTTTCTTGCAATTCTTCTTGTTATCGGAGGCATTCAACTAATTACCATCGGTATTTTCGCTGAATTTCTTATGCGGATTTATTTCCGTTCATCTGATAAGCTCCCTTACAAGATTAAAAAAATAACGAAAGACAATCAGGAAGAATAAACCCGGCATTCACACCCGCCCGGGCTACCTGTTTTGCCTTGCCCGGCGCGCATAGGGTTTTCGTTCAGAAGAGAAATTTCTTTTTTGAAACGTAATTAAACTCTTGCTCATGCTTAGACCCTTAGCAAGCCTGTGGGGGGAAGTCCACGATTGGTGCGGGCTGAGGCCGGGTTCATTATGGACGATAGTTTGA
>CAZJQN010000005.1:0-53134 GCA_964548125.1 uncultured Bacteroidales bacterium
GAAATTCTTAATGAAAAAAGATTAACTGATGAAAACAAAATAATAGCATTTGCCAGAAAGTTTAACACACATCCTGCAATAATTATCGGACGATTACAATATGATGGCAAAATTCCACCTTATGTGGGGAAAAAATTCTTCAGGCCCATAAATCTTGAGTAATGAACAGTATATTCGAAAATCACTTTGTTTTGAAGTATAGCATCACGTTGCTGGCCATATCGAATACGAGCGAAAGGTGATAGACGGCTGCCGCGAGATTATTAAAACAAACGAGGAAAAAATAAAGCGGGTGATAGACAGGGTGTGGGGATAAACAAAACATTCATGTGAAAATGAAAAATATTCAGTTCCCCCTTTTGAGAAAGTTACCTCAGCTTTCACCCGCCTTACCGGACTCCGCGGACGGAATTCAATTTTTATTTTACGCTTCCAGCCAGGAGGTAATAGAGTTCATTCCAGCGGATTTTTTCCCTGAACAAGTCGAGACTGGTGTTTTCATCAATCGTGAGCAATTCCATCCCGCACATATCGGCAAAGTCGGCAATATGTTCGGCAGTCAGATTCTGGCTGTAGCAGGTATGATGAGCTCCTCCGGCATAAATCCAGGCGGTTGCAGCGGTTTTCAAGTCAGGCAGAGGTTTCCACAGGACCCTTGCTACCGGGAGTTTTGGCAGATCATGCGGGGGAACTACTGCCTCCACTTTATTCACAATGAGCCGGAACCGGTTTCCCATATCCACCATGGAAACGTTGATGGCAGGACCAGGTTCGGCATTAAATACAAGGCGTACAGGGGCATCTTTTCCGCCAATGGAGAGCGGATGGATTTCGCAGGAAGGTTTTTTTGAGGTAAGCGAAGGGGAGATTTCCAGCATATGTGCACCCAGCACCAGCATATTGCCGGGTTCAAGGTGGTAAGTATAGTCCTCCATGAAGGAGTTACCCCCCGGAAGGCCAATTGCCATTGTATTCATAACATGCAGCATGGCCGCCATTTTCCAGTCGCCTTCAGCTCCGAAGCCATATCCATCCTTCATTAGCCGCTGAACGGCAATTCCCGGCAACTGAACCATTCCGTGCAGATCTTCAAAGGTATCGGTAAATCCCTGGAAGTCACCCTCTTTAAGGAACGCACGCAATCCCAGTTCAATGCGGGCTGCCTCCCGCAGGGACACATGTTTGCTTCCTCCTTTCCGCAGTTCAGGCATCATTACATACGATTCTTCATATTCTTCCACCAGCCGGTCTATATCTTTCTCTTCAACCGCCTTGATTCTGGCCGTAAGCTCTCCGATTCCGAAGCCGTTCACCGACCAGCCCAGGCGCATCTGGGCCTCTACTTTATCGCCTTCGGTCACAGCTACTTCACGCATATTGTCCCCAAATCGGGCAATTTTAGTTTTCTTAGCTTCAGCCCATCCGCAGGCGGCCCTGGCCCAGATTCCAAGCTGACGGTGCACATCAGGATCCTGCCAGTGCCCCGTAATCACCTTCCGATTTTTACGCAGTCGTGATACCATAAATCCGAATTCCCTGTCACCATGAGCCGACTGGTTCAGATTCATGAAATCCATATCTATTTCGTTCCATGGAATATCTCTGTTGAATTGCGTATGCAGATGAACAAAGGGTTTCATCAATGCCTGCAGTCCGGCAATCCACATTTTTGCCGGTGAAAACGTATGCATCCAGGCAATCAGTCCGACACACTGATCTGTATTGTTCGCATCCATGCAAAGCTGATAAATAGCTGACGGGGTGGTAACAACCGGCCGGGCAATGATGCGGACAGGAATCTCCGGGAGGTCGTTAAGCTTCTGTGCCATCTCGCTGGCATGAACCTGAACCTGCTTCAATGTTTCTTCCCCGTATAAATGCTGACTTCCGGTAACAAACCAGACTTCATACTTTTTAAGTGATTCCATATGGAAATGATTATAGTGTATAAATTACATTTATTCACCAAAGATACTTTTTTCTTTGAAAAAAAATTCTTTTGATCAATTTTTTCCTGTACATTTGAGTACCATTGAGTTTTCAGATACACAAATGGGTGGAAAAATATATTCCGCTATGAATTCTTTCAAAAACCTGCTTTCTCAAAAAGCAAAGTCATTCCGAAAAGTAATCCGTTCGCCTATGAATGATAAAAACCGTTTTCGTTTTTTGACCCTTGCCCTGCTCGGGTTGCTGATACTGCTCTTCTTTGCCGGTCTTTTGAAAACCAGCCTGGATTTGCGTACATCGTCAAGAATACTGAAGAGTGCCATTGATAAGGTTGAAGAATCTGCCATCCTTGTGCAGCGTCAGGATTCGCTCATCAGGGAACTATGGGAAATGAACCAGAAACTTTCAGAGCAGATACGACAAATGGATTCAGCCAACAAGGTGATTCAGCGTAATGTAGATATCGGTTTCCGGACGGCAAACCGTCATATTTCGGATATCCGCGAAACACTTGATAAGGTTACAGTTCCTCAGATCAAATAATACTATATGAAGATACGGTTTTTCTTCTGGGCTTTTTTCATTTTTTCCTTCCATCTCGCAGCACAGCAGCCTAAGAATATCATTCATATACGTTCCGCCATGTTCGATCCAATGGTATCTGATATAGACACTCTTTCAGGTGTCAGGAGTAAGACCATTCTGTCAGAACTTGATACCCTTTACCTGATCAATGCATTTGGGGTCAGGGAATTTATCCGGTGTGCCAGCGAACTGGAGCGCTGCAGACAGCTTTCCGTTACAACTGATGATCTGGAAACGGATCTGGTAAAACTCCAGGAGGGAGTGAATGCAATGGATAAGAACATAGAATCATTCAGGGATTTCACACTGAAATTGCAGAAGGAAAATAATCAGACGATCCAGGAACTGATGCAGGAGAACAAGGCCCTTGCCAGCAACCTGCAAACCCTGGAGGTGCAGTTGGAACAGGCTCGCGAAAACTTAAAAACTGAACGAAGAAATAGTTTGATGAGCAAACTTTTATGGGGAACAGGAGGCTTTGTCGCAGGAACCATTCTGGTATCGGCTGTTGTAATCAGTATCAAATAGCATTAAAAGTTTGAACAGATTACATGCAAATCTGAATTGCAAAAACTAACTTAAAGACCATGACATTATGAAATGGAAAATACCAGGTTTTATTATCATTTTGTTTCTGCTCAGCGCATGTGTTTCGAAAACTAAACAGGCAATTCCTCTGGCAGAAACTCCACCTATGGGATGGAACAGTTACGACTGTTTCGGGCACCTGGCCACAGAACAGGATATTAAATCCAATGCCGATTACATGGCTGTATATTGCTAAAACTTCAAAATATATGATAGTTCCGCTTTTTCAGGTCGATGCATTCGCAGAAGCTTTGTTTGAAGGAAATCCCGCCGCTGTTTGTCCGCTGGCGTACTGGCTCCCTGATGAAGTTCTGCAGAAAATTGCAGCGGAAAACAATCTCAGTGAAACTGCCTTTCTGGTGAAGAAAGGAGAAATGTGGCATCTTCGATGGTTTACGCCAGTGACTGAGGTTAATCTATGCGGACATGCCACACTGGCTTCAGCCCACGTCCTTTTTCATCATCTTCATTATACGGACGAAGAAATCACTTTTTCCACCCTTAGCGGTATTTTAAAAGCTTACCAAAGGGAAGAGATGATTGAACTTGATTTTCCTGCCGACACCCCTGTTGCTGTGCCGATCCCCGCAGGTCTCTCAGAAGCCCTCGGGGCCATTCCTATAACCTGTTTCAAAGGAACTTCCGATTATTTGCTCGTTTTTAAGAGGGAAGAAGAAATAATATCCCTGGAACCCGATTTTGAAGCGCTGAAGAGAACCGATGCAAGGGGGATCATAGTAACCGCTCCCGGTAAGCGATATGATTTCGTTTCACGCTTCTTTGGCCCGCAGGTTGGCATCAACGAAGACCCGGTTACCGGTTCGGCCCATACTCTGCTTGCACCTTACTGGAGTTCACAGCTGGGAAAGTTACAGCTGTCAGCAAGGCAAGTTTCGCAAAGAGGTGGCAGTCTTTTCTGCACAGTGGCAGGCAACAGGGTTCTTATCAGAGGAAAAGCTTTGACATATCTGGAAGGAAATATATATTTACCCGACAATATTTTAACCAACATGCCCCTATGAAAAAATTCATCCTCTTTTTTATCTGTCTTGGATCAATGGTTGCCTGCACATCCAGGCAGAACCAACCGGCACAGACCGCCGGGAAAAAAGAATATCAGACTGCCCGAGTATTTCTCACTGCCAAAAATACAGGCGACAGGCTGGCTGATAAAGGCACTTTGCAGGCTGAACTTATGCCGCAACCTGATGAAAACATGGCTGTGCTCTTTGTTGATCCTGAAGTTAAAGGACAAACCATTGTAGGAATTGGCGGAGCTCTTACGGATGCAGCAGCCGAAACATTTTACAAACTTCCGGCCGACAGGCAGAAAGAACTGATCAAAGCCTATTATGACCCCGTTGAAGGTATTGGTTATTCACTGGGCAGAACCAACATCAACAGTTGTGATTTTTCGAGCGACAGCTACACATACGTATCGGAAGGAGACACATCGCTGGAAAGCTTTTCACTCGACCATGATCTGAAATACAAGATCCCATTGATAAAAGAAGCATTGAAAGCTGCACCATCCCTTACCTTGTTTGCTTCGCCCTGGAGTCCCCCAGCCTGGATGAAGTCCAATAACGATATGCTGCACGGGGGAACTCTTCTGCCGCAGTATATGCACGCATGGGCAAGGTATTATGTGAAATTTGTTGAAGAATATGCAAAACAGGGAATCAACATCTGGGGGCTGACGGTACAAAATGAACCCATGGCAGTGCAGACATGGGAATCATGCATATATACTGCCGAACAGGAAAGGGATTTTGTAAAGAATTTCCTGGGCCCCGAATTGCATAAAGCCGGACTGGCCAATGTACGGCTAATGGTATGGGACCACAATCGCGGGCTTATGTATCAAAGGGCAAAAACTGTGCTCGATGACCCTGAGGCTGCAAAATATGTATGGGGCGTTGGTTTTCACTGGTATGTCGGAAACCACTTTGAAAATGTAAGACTGGTGAAGGAAGCCTATCCCGACAAACAGGTGCTTTTTACCGAAGGATGCGGATACCCGTTTGACTGGAAGACTGTTACAGAATGGAAATGGGGTGAAGAATATGCCCGGAATATGATCCATGATCTGAACAACGGTGCCAGCGGATGGACTGACTGGAATATTCTTCTGGATGAAAAGGGAGGGCCAAATCATGTTGGCAACTACTGTCTGGCGCCGGTAATTGCAGACACACGTGACGGCAGTCTTCATTATATGGATTCGTACTGGTACATAGGGCATATCAGCAAGTTTGTGCGACCCGGAGCAGTAAAAGTGCTCACCAGTTCCACCCAGGATGATTTACCGGGAGCGTCATTTGTAAATAGCGATGGCAGTTTAACTGTGGTTGTTCTCAACGAAACAGAATCAACACGGGATGTGGTAATATGGATTGACGGTTCGGCATTCCGTGCTAAAATGCCTGAACGGTCTATTATGACCCTTGTTCTATGAACCGGAGGAAATTCGGTTTGTATCAGTAAAACCATTGCCAGACCTTCCACCGAGCTGACCGCAGGCCGCACTGATGTCGGTACCCCTTGACCGACGGATGGTGGCAGAAATGCCGGCTTCATTCAGCTCCTTCATGAAATACTGCATGACATGTGCTTCGGATGGTTGCATGATACTTCCCTCAAAAGGGTTGAAAGGAATGAGGTTGATGCGGAACAAAGTACCATGAAATAAATTTATCAGCGCCTGCAGGTGATGATACGAATCATTCATACCGGCTATCATTACATATTCGGCTGTTATCCGGCGATGCCGGTTCACGCTCTTCCGCCCCACCTCCATGATAATTTCCTTTAGAGGGTATTTGTTTTCTGCCGGGATCCATTTTTTTCTTTCATCCGGGAAAGGTGAATGAACGCTGAGAGCCAGGTTGCATTTTGTTTCGTCGAGAAAACGCGTAACTGACGGGAGTATACCAACCGTTGAGACGGTAATTTTTTCGGCTCCAAATGCAAGACCCCAGGAAGAAGTAAGTATAGTAAGAACACGAAAAAGAGCCTCGCTGTTGTCAAAAGGCTCCCCCATACCCATAAAGACAATGCGGTTGAGCATCCTGCTTTCCGGAACTGACAGAATCTGGTTCAGAATTTCCCTTTCACTTAAATTGCCTCTGAAACCTGTTTGGCCGGTACAGCAAAACGAGCAACCCATACGACAACCAGCTTGTGTTGAAACGCACAAAGTATGCCTTGACTTTTCAGGAAGATAAACGGATTCGACAAAACCTTTTCCTCCGGCTGAAAAGAGGTATTTTTTACTGCCGTCGGCTGATACCGCAACATGATACGGCTTATAGTATCCATCGGCAAACGTCGAATTTATTTTCCGGCGAAGGCCAAGTGGAAGCTGTGTAATCTGCATAATATCGTGCAGATTTTTTCTGTAAAAGCCCGTCAGAAGAGTAATTGCATAGTCCTCTTTCTCACCTTCTTCCCGGAACCAAAGTACTAAGTCCTGCAGCGTTTTTCCGGCCAGAAATTCCATAGGTTGAACGGTTCGTGATCTGAAATTGCACTCTGGATGTGAATTGTGTTTTACAGATGAAATAATTGAAATATTTTACTTTGAAGGAGTGAAATTGGGGGGAGTCTTTTTGTACCATTGTGTTGCCTCCTGATAGGCTCTGGCCAGCAGAAGTATGTTTTGCTCACAAAACCAGTTACTGACAAATGTAACGCTTGTGGGCATGCCTTGTGCATCAAAACCGCTGGGGACAGATATTGCGGGATGACCGGTAAGATTGGTTATCAGCAATTGATCCCCTTCGAAAGAAGGGAAAACGATGACATCGGCCTTCAGGAAAAGCCGGCTGAACTCCTTGATCAGGAGCGTCCGTAAACGACTGGCCTGGATATATTCCACGGCTGGTATGGTACGTGCCTGACGAAAAATATTTGGCCATGCATCTTTGGTTTGTCGTACCATTAACGAATCCATTCCGGTTCGGGTGATTTCGTCAAAGGCTGCCGCAGCTTCCGCTTCAAGAATAATACTAAGAGGGTTGGTAGGAATGGTATTCGGCACTCTGACCGGTATCGGCTGAAGGCCCAGACTTCTCAATACTTCAATAACAGCACTGTCATTTGCTCTGAAGGGATAATTCCGGGTAAAAATTTCCTCGTCATAGGCAACCCGTAAATTCTTCAGACTTTGTGATGCATTGAAAGAAAAAGGCACATTAACTGATGCCGGGTCACCCGGATGACTGCCATTGATGACAGCAAGAACAATGGCACAGTCGAGGGCAGTTCGTGCAATAGGCCCCAGTTTATCCATGGTCCATGACAAAGCCATAGCTCCGGTTCGCGGAACACGTCCAAAGGTAGGTCTGAGTCCAGTAACCCCGCAAACAGTTGAAGGGGACACAATTGATCCCCAGGTCTCAGAACCAATGGCAAAGCCGACCAGCCCGGCTGCCGTTGCCGAAGCAGAACCGGCCGAAGAACCGCTGGATCCTGTTTCAGGATTCCACGGGTTTCGTGTCATATCCCTGAACCAGACATCCCCCATGGCAAATTCACCCAGTGATAATTTTGCCACCAGAACAGCACCAGCTGAGTCGAGACGCTGAACAATAGCAGCAGTATACTTTGCTATTTGCTTTTCATACAACTTTGATCCCCATGTGCTCGGTGTACCTTCAACATCCAGCAGGTCTTTCACCCCGTATGGAATCCCATGCAAGGGTCCACGATATTTTCCAGCCTTTATTTCTCCGTCGGCTTTTCTTGCTTGAGCCAGAGCACGATCTTCGAGAAGGGTTACCACACAATGCAGCACCGGATCATATTTTTTTAAGCGACTGATATACAATTTAGTAAGCTCTTCAGATGTGACTTTTCCTGTCCGCAACAGGACAGAAAGTTCCGATACGGGATAAAAACACAATTCTTCCCTGTTTTCAGGAACATTTACCTCTGCAGGTAAACCATATTCAGGTGAACCAGAATACATTTCAGCCTTGTAACCCGCCGGAACCGGTGAGAAAATAAACGCCGGAGGCACATCATTTGACAGAGATATCTTACGCATGGACTGATAGGAGGAACGATAAACATTCAACCCGTCCAGCATGGAATCAATCTCAGCATCACTAAATTCCAGATCCGAAAGAACAGCAGCAGAACGAACTTCAGCTTGGGTAATTGGAGTCTGCTTTGCATCTTTTCTTCCGCAACCGGAGAAAAGCGTCAGAATCAACATAGTAAAGAAAAAGCCCGTACAACAGACAAATAAATTCTGTTTTTCTGGAGCCCAATCTGATTCTGGATGAGCTGTTTTCATTGGAAAATAGTTTGAAACTAAATAAGGTTAAAAAAAATTGACCTGGTTTTCAATTGCGGTATAGTTCCAATTCAAAAATATCTGCAAATTGCAAAAAAAAAACAATTTAATATGGAACGTCGTCAATTTCTGGGCAGTGTAACAACAGCTGCTGCTTTTGCAGGGAGCATTTCATTTCTGACTTCCTGCACTTCAGGAAAGGCCAAAGAAAATTCATCTGAAGAAGCTGAAAAAATCAGGAAAGCGATTTTTGCCATGCTCAGCACACAACGAAGATCCTGGGAACAGGGGGTAGCTGCGCAGGCCTTGCTGGAACTGGGAGAGTATGAACTGGTGTATCTTCTGGCTGAGGAAGCAGTGCTCCGGCAAGACAAGTATGGACGACTTGCCAATGTGGCCAGTGATGAGGCAGTGACTGACCCAGCCTCCAACGGGGAACCTGTACTGAAAATGGCAGAAATGTACATGAACGATGCATTCAGGACAGCAGCTGATAAGATGCTTTCCTACCTTCTTCATACGGCACCCCGGACAACCGACGGAGTAATTCATCATATTACATATGCTCCGCAATTATGGATTGACAGCATGTACATGTGTCCGCCCTTTCTGGCGGCAGCAGGAGAATACGATGAAGCTGTCAGCCAGGTTGAAGGGTTAAGAAGGTACTTGTGGGATAGCCGGAAAAAGTTGTTTTCACACATCTGGGACGAAAAGAAGCAAACATTTGAGCGAAAGGCTTTCTGGGGAGTAGGAAACGGCTGGGCTCTTGCAGGGATGACACGGGTTGCCCATGCCCTACCCGAAAACCGGGTGAAAGACAAAGAAAAACTGTACGGATACATTCGGGAGGGTATCGACGGATGCCTTGCAAATATGAGGGAAGACGGATTATTTCACAACATAGTTGACGATCCGGAGAGTTTTGTCGAGACCAATCTGTCGCAAATGATAGCTTACACTATTTTCAGAGGATTAGAAAGAGGCTGGCTACCGGACTCCTACCTGAAAGCTGCTGTTAAAATGAGGATTGCAGCGCAGGGAAAAATGGATTCCTTTGGAATGGTTCGCGGTGTATGCGGTTCACCGGAATTTGATCATCCTGGTGCAGCAACTGAAGGTCAGGCATTTTATATCCTGATGGAAGCCGCCTGGAACGATCTGAAAAAGAAAAAACCGGAGCTCAGTCAACATACTTAAGTCTGTCCCACCATGTCTTTTTAAGGATCAGCGAAGTAACAACCATTATCCCAAAGGTGGCGGCGAACAGTTTCCAGTCGCGCAACACCAGATATACCGGGAATGCCATCAGACTGATCTGCCATACAATACCCACGACGATGTTGAACATGTCGATCCAGAAATTTTTATTTCCCACAAAAGCAGGATCTTCAGCAACCACCTTCTGGTGGATTGGTTTCCAGAAGCCCCATGGTCTTACATTCTTGTAAAAATGTTTCAATGTTTCATCATCTTCCGGATCAGTAAGATATGTGCCCAACAGGCATCCGATAAGGGAGAGCAGGAATATTAAGGGGAAGGCATTCATATTGAAATTGGCGGGGAGAGGTGAATTGTTCAGTACCGACACCGGATACAGGTGGCTTAGTGCCGGGAGGATGAGAGATGCAGCAATGCCGGTTACCATTCCCCAGAAATATCCATATCCATTAAAACGCCACCAGTACCATTTAAGTACGTTGGATGCGGTATATCCTCCCCACAGACCCGCCACAATCCAGAGAACTATTTTATTGATTGATTCCACAAAGAATCCAATGCTTACCCCAACCAAAACCACAGCAATGGATGCCAGATAACTCATACGTACGTAGGTTTTTTCACTGGCATGCGGGTTAATGTACTTCTTATAGATATCGTTTACAATATAGGCAGGTGCTGCGTTAACCGTCGCCGCGAAATTGCTCATAAAGGCGGCCAGCAAACCAGCCATAAGAAAACCTAGCAATCCGACAGGAATATAGGTTGCCAGCACCTGGGGCAAAATGGATTCAAAGTCAGGTTCTGTAATGGAGGCTGTGTAGAGCGTATCAAAGTTGGTCAGAGCCAATACGGTAAGTCCGGCCACCATGAAATACCTGAAGGGATTCAGCACCACATTAACAAGAGAGCTCATTTTGGATGCTTCCTGTGGATTGCGGGTTGACAGAATCCGTTGCATGTCGTAGTTGGGAGCCGGACCGGCAGCTGCCAGCAAAATACCCTTGAACAGAACCATGACGAAAAAAATTCCAAACAGATAATATCCGTCGTTTTGCATCCAGGTATTGAATGCATGAAGCTTGGCCGATGCCTGCTCTGAAATCTGGGTCCAGTCTAACCCGACTGTTCTTCCAAAAAACATACTTTTCCAGCCGTCAGGAATAACAGCATTGATGGTTCCCGGTGAAACCTTTATAATGGCAATAATTCCTATGGCAACGGATGCTATGGTAAGAATGCAGTATTGTATAACCTCCGTGATAACCACACTAAACATGCCTCCTTTAACTACATAAAAGGTTGTAATACCCATTAATATGAGAGCATACAAATTTTCATTAATCTGTGGATATCTGGCAAGAGTGACAGGATCAGTGACCAGGGCGGGCAGAAAGGCAGTAATAAATTTACCAATTCCTTTAAAACCATATGACAAAAATCCTATTACGCTCACAATAGCAAAAATGACGACAATGATATGCGAAAGGTTTGCTCCTTTTCCGGTGCCAAAGCGTGTTCGTATCCACTCGGCACCGGTCATAACATTAGATCTCCGAAGCCATGACGACAGATATACCATAAGGAAAATCTGATTAAATACGGGCCACAACCATGGAATCCACATACTTTTCATACCATAGACCGAGAGCCAGTAAACCAGCAACATAGTTCCGGCAATGTCGAACATTCCGGAGGCATTCGATACACCCAGCAGATACCATGGAAGCTGATTCCCTCCGAGAAAATAATTCCGGATGCTGGCCGAAGCCCTGTGCGATACCCAGTACCCGACCATGATACTGGCTATGAGATAAACAACAATGATAAGGATATCAATCAAACTGAGATGCATAACAATAGGGTTAAAGGTTAGAAATAAACCGGTCGCCTCAGATCTTCATGCTATACAAATAAACAATTTTTTTTGATTGGAGCTGTCTCTGATCAGCAAATCCTTTTTAGATGATGGCATTATGTTTCCCGATGTACTATTAAGCCGGTTGAAACCTGCCACCATAAGATGTTCAATTAAATTTCTGGTATAAATATGGCTTAACAAAGCATTATACTTTTAAAACATGAGAACTTTAAAATGATTCATATCATCTGTTTCCTTAACAAGGATCAATTGTTGCTATTCCATTTGTACTGAAAAAATTTATAATATTATCTTTATCTTTTATTGGCTTATTTCAGGAAATGTCTCACAATCTAACCTCATATCATGCCTCAGATAGGAATGAAAAGCTCATATCGCTGATTTCACTCATTAACGGGTGCGTTTTAATTACTGACCTGCAAGGAAACATAAGAGAATTATACCTTCATGAAGGATGCCGATTATCGTTTTTCTTTAATGTTGTCGAAGGCAGGTCTGTTGCCGGTGTAATTCCATCATTAACCAAGGATAATGTACTGGAATGGATAAATGATGCAGAAGTTCAGGGTCTTCCTGTGGAAAAATTTCTCCAGTATGAGTCTATGACCCTGCGCATTAAACTTAGCTCATTCAGAGACGAGAAACAGCCACTTGTTATATGGTGTTTTGAAACAAACCCGGAGGACTGGTATAAAAAAACACTGGATAAAAGAACTACAGTATCGCTTTTGAAAGAGGAAGACAATGAAGGTTTTTTTGTCAAAGGTTCCAGAATTATTTTGAATGCACTTAATGAGATTGTAGTAGTTTACAATCAAGAGATGGAGCCGGTATGGGCAAACACCGCAGCCTGTAAAAGCGCTGGCCTCAATGCGGATTGTATTACTGGTAAAAAGTGCTTTGAAATCTGGAGCAAACAAAAAAAAATCTGTCCGGGATGTCCCGTTAAGGAAGTTATAGCATCAGGACAACCAAAGGAATGTGAGATTTTGCATCCTGACGGACAATCCTGGTATGTGAGAAGCTTCCCTGTTTTTGGCCCTGATGGACAATTATCAGGTGCTATTGAAATTGCCCTTGAAACCACTTCGCAAAAAAAAGCGGAAGCAGCCTTAAGGGAATCGGAAGAACGGTTCAGGATTCTTGCCCACACAGCTCATGAAGGAGTAGCATTGCTGGACAGGGAGATGCGGATAATCGAAGCCAATAATTCACTGGCCAGGATCTTTGGTTACAATTATACTGAAATTCAGGGGAAACTAATAATGGACTTTGTTGTACCGGAGCATAAACAGGAGTTTCTGGCATTCATTAGACAGGCACCTGAAGGTACCCTCCGGTATCAGGCTATGAAAAAAAAAGGTGCACGCTTCACCGCAGAATCCAACGTTCGTTCTATCCCATTAGGAAAAGATAAATTCCGTGTTATCACCGTAACCGATGTGAGTGAACAGCTATATGCCGAAAAGATCAGGGTTCAGGACATAGACCGCATGGAAACTATGATTGAACTGAACCGGATGATGGATCTTCCGCCCCGCGAACTGTATAATATTGCTCTTGAAAAGGTGTTATGGCTTACTGAAAGTTCTCTGGGTTTCATCGGTCATATTAACCCTGAGGAAACCGAAATGGACATGGAAGCCTTTTCGATTGAAGTAATGAAAGAATGCAATATCCAGGGCCATACCTGGAAGTTTCCGATTGAACAGGCCGGTTTGTGGGCAGAAACCATACGACAAAGAAAGCCGGTGATCATAAACGATTACGAAGCTTATAATCCCTGGAAGAGAGGTTTCCCGACAGGACATGTCCTTTTGAAACGTTTCCTCACTGTGCCGGTATTTGATAAGGGAAGAATTGTTCTGGTTGCCGGAGTTGCCAACAAACGAGAACCATACGAAGACCGTGATGCCCGTCAGCTAACGCTGGTTATGGACGGTTTATGGAGGATTCTTCAAAGAAAACAGGCGGAAGAAATGCTTCAAATATCAGAAAAGAAGTTCCGGAGTGTTGTTGAAGCCAATCCGCTGGGAATGCATTTTTACAGCATGTCAGAGAACGGATCCATTATTCTGACGGGAGCCAATCCTGCCGCCGACAAAATGCTGCATATCAATCATCAATCTGTTCTGGGTAAACCATTACAGGAAATATTCACCGGATTTTCAGAAAGTCAGGTTGCCTTTATACGATCAGTTTTTATTGATAAAAAACCGATTTACACCGAACAGATTGAATACCATGACGAACATTTTCAGGGTACATTGGAGGCTTTTCTATTTCCACTTTCCTTTGATTCGGTAGTTTGCATTTTCAATGATGTTACCGAACGAATCAAAACCAACAGAGAACTATTGGCAGCCAAGGAAAAGGCGGAAGAATCCGACCGCCTGAAAAGTGCATTTCTTGCCAATATGTCGCATGAAATCAGAACTCCTATCAACAGTATTTTAGGATTTTCCTACTTGCTCGCTGATGAAAACATTCAACCCGCCAAACGAAAATTATATACCGACATCATTCAGACAAGTACCAGGCAGTTACTGACTTTAATAAATGATATCATTGACCTGTCAAAACTGGAAGCCAGACAACTTAAACTACATTATGAATTCTGCAATCTGAATAAACTAATGCAGCAACTCTATCAACAATATGAACAGGAGCGTATCAAGAAGCAGAAAAATGAGATAACACTGGAATATAGTTGCAGCCTTTCACAGGGAAATGATGGTATACAAACCGATCCGATAAGGCTTCAGCAAATTCTGGCTAATCTTCTTTCCAACGCTCTTAAATTTACTCAGGCTGGCATAATCCGTTTCGGATACAAATTGTCTGACGACAAAAAAATGGTTCTGTTTTTTGTTTCGGATACCGGCAAAGGAATTCATCCTGATAAAATCAATGTGATTTTTGAGCGTTTCAGGCAGGAAGACGAGACGGTATCAATTCAGGCCGGAGGCTCCGGGCTGGGATTATCCATCAGCAAGGGTCTTGTTGATTTATTCGGAGGAAGAATATGGGCCGAATCAGAGCCGGGAAAAGGATCGGTCTTTTACTTCACCATTCCCTATCTTCGTGGAGCGGAAAATGAACCAACCATGCAAGCACCAAAAAAAGACATAACCTCTGATCTGGCAGGACTCAAGATTTTGCTGATTGAAGACACACCTTCCAATCTTGCATTGTTGCGGGAGATGCTCACAGATACACATGCGGTAATTCTGGAAGCATCAACAGCAGAAGAAGGTCTCAAGATTCTGGGACAGGAAAGGCACGTTGACCTGGCATTGGTCGATATTCGCCTGCCTGATCTGGACGGATATTCTCTGATTCAGCGAATTCGTTCAGCCCATCCAAAAATTCCTGTGATTGCACAGACAGCTTATGCTTATGAGCAGGATAAACAAAAATGCCTTGATGCAGGGGCTTCCTGTTATCTGGCTAAACCTTTCCTCAAAGAAGATCTGATACGTGCCATCCGCAATAACATAGCACCCCATTGAATGAACCCAAGCAAATACTCGATTTCAGCGGATGCACATAAAATTAAACCTGGCACACCCAACTGAATGCGGCATTATAATCGGTAAAATAGCGGATGAGTAATTCCTCCTCATTTTCTTCCGGCTGAGATTCCTGGTTTAACTGTTCATATTTTTCAACGGTAACAATAATAGCATACTTTTTCACTCCTGCTTCCATGATTTTAGCCATAAAATTGAGCACAATCCATGACTGCAGGTGCGGGGTAACCCCTACTCCAAAGTACCGTGTATCAGCAATTATGTTCAAAGGATTGTACTGCCGGACAAATTCAAGAAAACGGTTCATTTCTTTCAAAACACCTTCCTCAGTCAGTTCAGAAGAGCGAGGCATCCACACTGTTTCCAGCAAATGTAAAGGTTCCTGAAAATCGACCCGGACAAAAGTATTTGAAAATACTTTCATGGCATTCAGCGACGTTTGACCAAAAAGATTTTATAAGTAATAAGACCGGCAAGAAATCCACCAATATGTGCCCAGAAAGCAATTCCAGATGTATAGGCAGGAAACATCAGATCGGTCATTCCGCTGAAAAGCTGGATAACAAACCAGATGGCAATAAAAACGAAGGCCGAAACTTCAAAAAAGAAAGGAATAATAAGGATAGGAAGAAGAACCAGTATTCTGCTGTAAGGGAAGAGAAACATATAAGCTGCCATTACACCGGCAATAGCACCGGAAGCACCAAGAGCAGGAATAGTAGAAGCCGGATGAAGAACAAAATGTGTCAGACTGGCCATCAGTCCTGCCAGCAAGTAAAAGAGTAGATATCGGAAATGACCCATACGATCTTCTACATTATCACCGAAAATAAATAAAATCCACATATTGGATATAAAATGTCCCCAGCCACCATGCATGAATGTATTGGTAATAAAGGGAAAATAATTGTCGGCATATAATCCGAAAAACCGGGCCCATTCCGGATGCGAATAGCGCGCCGGCACAAGGCCGAAAAGGTAAAAAAATGCCTGTTGTTCCTGTTGATTCAGTGTAAGCTGAAAAAGAAACACAGCAGTACAGGCCAGAATTATTGCCCAGTTCATATATGGGAAATGCCTGTGGGGAATATTATCTCGTAGCGGAAACATGCAAAATACATTCAGATTTCGTAATCAATTGCAGAACGAGACATCCGCACACCGGAAACCCATGAAACCACTCTCAGATGAGAAGGATGTATCTGATAAGCATTGAGTGCATCCCAATTGTCAAAATCGGTTATCAGAACAATATCATCATTTAATGAGGAAGCTTTTTCCGCATTGAAATGCACTTCCATTCCGGCAATACCAGGGACTTCATTTTTCAGGGCCAGCAATCGAAAACGAAATTCCTCCAGAATGTGTGACCTTTGATCAGGATCCGTCTCCTTTAGTTTCCAGATAACAATATGTCGTATCACCTCTGCAATCAATTTCTCCAAAAGTAAAAAATATTTTTTCCGGAAATACAGGAAATATTTAACCCAAATTCATCTGATCTGTTCCTGTTAATATTTCTCAGGTTTTTAGGAAATTTCGCTTTATTTTTATGGTTTGAAACAATCAAACGGGAGGATGCTTTTATGAAGCGAAGAGATTTTATTACAAGGAGCATTGCCGCTGGTGCATTTACAGCGCTTGGCACCGGAAAACTTCTGTCTGAGGGGAGCCGGATGAACCTCCCCTACGATCTTGTTGCTGTTATGGGCGGCGAACCTGATGTTATGTTCGACAAAGCCATTCAGGCACTTGGCGGAATGGGAACCTTTGTAAAGAAAGGACAGACGGTAGTAGTTAAGCCCAACATAGGCTGGGACAGTACCCCGGAAAAGGCTGCTGACACCAATCCGCTCCTCGTTAAACAGATTGTAAAACATTGTCTTGCCGCGGGAGCAAAGAAGGTATACGTTTTTGATTACACATGCGATGCATGGAAAAAATGCTATACCAACAGCGGTATTGAAGCGGCAGTTAAAGAAGCAGGTGGAGAAATTGTCCCTGCTAACTCAGAGCAGTACTATCAACCGGTAAAAATTCCTAAAGGAAAGAACCTGAAAGAAGCAAAAGAGCATGAACTGATTCTCTCATCGGATGTATTTATTAATGTTCCTGTTTTGAAGCATCATAGCGGTCCCCAGCTTACCATTGCCATGAAAAACCTCATGGGAATAATATGGGACCGATCATACTGGCATGCACACAATCTCCATCAGTGCATTGCTGATTTTGCAACCTACCGTAAACCAACCCTTAATGTGGTTGATGCATACCGCGTGATGAAGAAAAACGGTCCAAGGGGTATTTCGGTAAATGACACTGTTTTGATGAAATCACTCCTTGTTTCAACCGATATTGTAGCAGTTGATGCTGCTGCAGCTAAACTATACGGAACAGACCCTTCAAAGGTCAATTATATCCGTTATGCTGCCGAAATGGGCGTTGGCAGAATGGATCTGGATGCTCTGAATATAAACCGCATTAAAATTTGATGCACATGCATTTCCGATGGCTCAAATATTCCAGGGTGTTCGTTTCCCTGGTTTTTTTGTTGCTTTTCTTTCTGATGCTGGTTGATTTTACGGGTCATTTCCCGCGGAGCCTGATGAAAGGCATAACATGGTTCCAGTTTATACCTTCTCTACTGACGTTTAAAAACCTTCTTTCTTTTGCCGGAGTAGGTTTTCTGGTTTTCATCCTTCTGAGTCTGGCATATGGAAGAGTATATTGTTCGACCGTATGTCCTCTGGGTATTTTTCAGGATTTAGTAAGCTGGCTGAGAAGAAAACTCAGCCGCAGAAAGAGAATTTTCCGGTTTGGAAAGCCTTATAATATATTGCGCTACTCCATTCTTATCCTGTCTGTTCTGGTTTTTATTGCCGGAAATGTTCTGCTGTTGAACCTCCTGGATCCATACAGCAATTTTGGACGCATTATGGTATCTCTTGTTAAACCGGTAGCAGCAGAAATTAATAACTTTCTGGCTAAAGCCATGGCTTCACGGAGTATTTACTGGCTCAACCCGGTTGAGCTGAGGGCTGTTAATCCGTTCAGCCTGATCTATCCCTCTGCCATTCTGATTCTAGTCACCTGGATGTCATTTTTCCATGGCCGTCTGTACTGCAATACCATATGTCCTGTGGGTACCTTTCTGGGTTTTCTTTCACGATATTCTCTGTTCAAAATACGGATTGACAAGGTGACCTGCGACCGATGCGGAAAATGTTCTTCTGCATGCAAGTCGCAATGCATCAATATTAAAGAAAAAGAGGTCGATTTCAGCCGGTGTGTTGGGTGCTTCAACTGCCTTACAGCCTGTCCCAGCCTCAGCATTCAATATCGAAACAGCTGGTTTCCCGGAGAAAAAGAAAAAGATGATGTTGAACTGGTGAAAACCGATCCTTCAAAGCGGGAATTCATTGTAAAATCAGTTGCATTCATTGCCGGAATAACTGGCCTTTCAAAAATTGCCTCTGCTCAGGAAAGAGTTACCAGAACAAGAAAACCCTCGGTACTTGCAGAAATAAAAACCCACCCTGTGTCTCCTCCAGGCTCATTAAGCATTAAACACTTTACGGAACATTGCACAGCGTGTCAGTTATGTGTAAGTGCATGTCCTTCGCATGTACTGAAACCTTCAGTTACCGAATACGGTATTCTGGGATTTATGCAACCCCACATGGATTACCATGCCAGCTACTGCAATTATGAGTGTACTGTTTGCACGGAAGTCTGCCCTACCAAAGCGATTCAGCCGCTAACCGTTGAACAGAAAAAGGTCACCCAGATTGGTAAAGTGCACTTTATACGGGAAAATTGCATTGTTTACACCGATAATACAGCCTGTGCCGCATGCAATGAGCATTGCCCCACCCAGGCAGTCAAAATGGTTCCTTACAAAGATGATCTGAATATACCTCTGGTAGATACATCCATCTGTATCGGATGTGGTGCATGCGAACATGCATGTCCCGCAAGGCCCTACAGAGCCATATATGTTGATGGCAATACCGTTCATCAGATAGCGGAAAAACCTGAAGAAGAAAAAGTAAAGGAAAAGGCTCCGGAGGAATTCCCTTTCTAAAACGATAACCGGATAGCAATACTATATGCAGGTTCCCTGGCTGATGCACTCCGGTTTACCTTTCATGCTGATGATGGACAAAATATTCCTGATATCAGGATATTCCTGATCATTATTCTTGTTGCCTTAACACGAATGGCGATAAGCAAACAGGTCAATCAGTTCAATACTTGTTGGCAGAGTGCAGTAATCTGTTCCACCTGATTTTTCCAAGAAACTTCTTGTCTTTGTCGATCGACAGCCAGATAAATACCGGTCTTCCGACGATATGATCTTCCGGTACAAACCCCCAGTAACGTGAGTCGGCTGAATTATGGCGGTTATCGCCGATCATAAAATAATAGTCCATGGCAAAGGTGTAAGCATTGGCCGGTTTACCATCAATAAAAATTACACTGTCTTTTACAGCGAGAATGTGCCCTTCATAAGCGGCTATGATCCGGCGGTAAAGAGGCAGGTTATCGAGGGTAAGTTCAATGGTTTGTCCTTTTCGCGGCATGACAATAGGACCATAATTATCAACATTCCATGGATATTTGGGAGAATAGGGAAAGAGATAGCGATCATAATCTCCCGGTTGTTGAAGATATCGTTCGATGGACTGAACCGCTTTGTTTCTCTTAAGCTTTTCTACCATTTCTTCGGTCAGAGGTAGCAAGTAACCGTCTTGCATATAACTATTCCTCCTGTCCTCACGGCTTATACCCAGTTCATCGAATGCCCGGTTAGAAAGTCGGTTATTTCCTGTTTTCACGCGATAAAGAAACTGCATATACTTATGGTGCTTCTGGGGTTTTCCGTTAATAAACAAATCACCCATTCGGATTTCAAGAGTATCCCCAGGAATGGCAACACACCGTTTAATATAATTATCGCGTCGGTCAACAGGACGTACTACAACGTGTTTGGTTGTCCACAGGTATTTTTCGGCCAGTTTCAAATATTCTTCCGGCGTTCGCATGGTATTTCCCATCCTGATTTCTCTGAAACGAAGTGAATCTGCCAGAAGAAGAAGATTGGTATAATAGCTGCTGGCAGGGTTTTCAAGTACTACCGTATCGCCGGCAGGAAAATTGAATACCACAATGTCGTCGTTCTTCACTTTCCTGAAACCGGCCAATCGTCGGTAAGGCAACTTGATCCATTCCACATAGCTTTTTGTTTTCAATATGGGCAGCATATTCTGCGTAAAAGGAAAAGAAAGGGGGGTATTGGGAATTTTAGGACCGTAGGCTACCTTGCTGACGAAAAGATGATCTCCAATCATCAGTGTTTTTTCCATAGAGCCTGTTGGAATCTTATAATTCTGAAAAAAGAAAATATTAATGAATGTAACGGCAATTACCGCAAATATCAGTGCATCAAGCCATTCAACCCAGGCCGGGTTTTTAACACCCCGCTTTTTCCAGAAGGACCAGTTAACTTTTTCAGTGATATAGATATCAAAAATTATAATTAGCCCAAGAAGAAACCAGTAGTTATTGAGCCAGACAACCCATGCAAGATACAAAGCAGCAGCAATTCCAAACTTTACATATTTATTGGAAAAGAATTTTTTCATAACACACATCTTTTACAATGCGAAGTAAATGAATTTCGGCGGATTTAAAAACAATTCCAGGCATGTGTCTTTATTTTACCCGGGATATCAGTTGTGCCGTGACCAGAAAGTAATTATCAGGATTCAAGAAATATTTATTTCGTTTGGGAATGGTATTGAACAAATTCCCTAACGGATGCACGCTTTATGCACGGCCTACAGTAAAATGGAAGTCTGACCTGGCAATGGGAAGAAGCGAAAGGTTATCAGAACTGCAGAAGGTCATTCATGCCATAAATTCCTCTTTTACCCTGCATAAATTCAGCGGCAAGGACCGCACCAAGGGCAAAACCTCTTCTGCTTTTTGCAGAATGGTAAAGTTGCAAGGTATCGTTTTCCGAATCCCAGGTAATGGAATGGATTCCCGGTATATTTTCTTTTCGTATCGCCCGTATCATAATTGAATCGGGAGCAGAGGCACCATCCAGTTCCCAGCGTTTTTTTACCGAGAATTCATTTATAATGTCATTGGCCAGTGTAATGGCCGTACCGCTGGGTTTATCAATTTTTGCGGTATGGTGTATTTCCTCAATATGCACATCATACTGGGAAAAACGGTTCATAATGCGTGCAAGCTGTTTGTTGAGATAAAAAAGAATATTGACTCCAAGGCTATAATTGGATGCATAAAATAATCCGCCATCTGTTCGCTTGCAGGCATCTGTCACTGGATTCCATGCATGCATCCATCCGGTAGTTCCGCAAACCACAGGAATACTAGCTTCAAAACAACGTCTGAGGTTATCAGGAGCAGAGGCAGGAGTGGTAAATTCAACAGCAACGTCAGCTTTTCTTAAGTTTTCAGGCTTTAAATCATCCTGATTATTGACATCAATCACCATGACAATGGTATGATTTCTTTCGCGGGCAACCGTTTCAATTTCCCGGCCCATTTTTCCGTATCCGATTAATGCAATTTTCATATGTTTTTTGTTTCAAAAATACGATTTTAAAAAAAATGCCTGCGCTTCAAAAGAAATGCAGGCATTCTTCGGATTATCAATCGTTTCGTTACGTCAAACAGCTTTAACCTGCTCAACGACCTTTTTAAAAGCTTCGGGATCATTCATAGCCATATCGGCAAGAACTTTTCTGTTCAGTTCAATGCCGGCTTTTCCAAGCTTGCCAATGAATTCGGAATACGACATACCGTAAGCTCTCACACCAGCGTTGATTCGCTGAATCCAGAGGCTTCTGAAGTTGCCTTTCTTGTCTTTCCTGTGGGCGTACGCGTAAGTCAACCCTTTTTCATACGTGTTCTTAGCAACTGTCCAGACATTTTTTCTGGAAAGGAAGTTGCCTTTTGTCCGTTTGAGAATTTTTTTCCTCCTCGCACGTGATGCTACTGAATTTACTGAACGTGGCATAACTACATCATTTTATGGACGTTTTGCGTTCCCCTTCACCGGGACTCTTTTCCGCTCAAACATCCGGTTAAACAATCATACATTTAAACAAACCCGTATTATTATTTCAGTCCAAGGGCACTGAGCACATTCCGGCGGTCGGCTTTATCAACAAGACCAGCATACGTCAAATTCCTTTTCCTCTTCTTTGATTTTTTGGTGAGGATATGGCTTTTGTATGCATGTTTCCGTTTGATTTTACCGGTACCGGTAAGTGAAAACCGTTTACGGGCACCTGATTTTGTCTTTCTCTTTGGCATATCTCTCTTATTATTTGGTTCTGTTATTTTTTCTTTGGTTTTGGAACGATTAGCATATTCATTCGTTTGCCTTCCAGTTTGGGCATCTGTTCCACCTTACCATATTCCTCAAGGGCAGTTGCAAAGCGGAGCAAAATCAGTTCGCCCTGTTCTTTATATACAATTGAACGGCCTTTGAAGAACACAAATGCCCTCACTTTATTTCCTTCTTCCAGAAACTTTTGGGCGTGCTTAACTTTAAAATTAAAATCATGATCATCGGTATTTGGGCCAAACCTGATTTCCTTTACAACCACCTTTGCAGTTTTTGCTTTAGCTTCTTTCTGCTTTTGTTTCAGTTGATAAAGGAATTTCTGGTAATCGATGATCTTGCAAACCGGTGGATCGGCATTTGGTGAGATTTCCACCAGATCAAGTTCCATTTCGTCAGCTAATTTTAAAGCTTCCTCAATGGGAACAACCCTGGGGTTATCTATGTTATCACCAACGAGCCGAACCATTCTGGCTCTGATCTGATCATTAATCCGGTGCGGGGTTTGCTGAGCTATCTGCGGTCTTCTGAACCCCCCTCTGGAATTTTGCAAGGCTATTTCCTGGTCCTCCTGATTAGTTAAACATTTATTTACTTAATAAAGGCAAGTGCCCGGTCGATCTCATCCTTCACCATAGCTACAAATGCCTCCGGTGTCATAGATCCCATATCTCCCTGGCCTTGCTTTCGGACTGATACCGTACCCTGAGATTGTTCCTTCTCTCCTACAATCAGCAGGTAAGGAATACGCTTCAGTTCATTGTCGCGTATCTTTCTGCCAATCTTCTCGTTGCGGTTATCAATCAGCGTGCGAATATCGGAATTATTTAGGAATTTCAAAACACTTTGTGCATAATCTTCGAATTTTTCACTGATGGGGAGCACTACAGCCTGGTCAGGAGCCAGCCAGAGCGGAAATTTCCCGGCCGTATGCTCAATTAAAAGGGCGACAAATCGTTCCATAGAACCAAAAGGTGCGCGGTGAATCATAACAGGACGATGCCGCTGATCATCAGCTCCAATGTATTCAAGTTCAAAACGCTCGGGAAGGTTGTAGTCAACCTGAATTGTACCCAGTTGCCATTTCCTGCCAATAGCATCACGAACCATAAAATCAAGCTTCGGGCCATAAAAGGCAGCTTCTCCCGGAACAACAACTGTCTTTAGACCTTTTTCCTCAGCTGCTTCAATGATAGCACGCTCTGCCTTTTCCCAGTTTTCATCAGACCCGATGTATTTTTCCTTGTTATCCGGATCACGTAATGAAATCTGAGCAGTATAGTCGTGAAAATCAAGTGCCCTGAAAATAATGAAAATGATGTCAATTACCTTCTTGAATTCATCCTTTAACTGGTCAGGGCGACAAAAAATATGGGCATCATCCTGGGTAAATCCCCGCACACGTGTTAGCCCATGGAGTTCACCGCTCATTTCGTAACGGTACACGGTTCCGAACTCAGCCAGACGAAGAGGCAGATCGCGGTACGAACGTGGTTTGAATTTATATATTTCGCAATGATGAGGACAATTCATGGGTTTCAGAAGGAACTCCTCTCCTTCCTCGGGTGTGTGGATTGGCTGGAAAGAGTCTTTTCCGTATTTCTCATAGTGTCCTGAAGTAACATAAAGTTCTTTTTGTCCGATATGGGGTGTAATAACCGGCTGGTAGCCATACTGGATTTGCACCTTACGAAGAAATTGTTCAAGACGTTCCCTCAGCTGAGTACCTCTTGGGAGCCATAAGGGAAGCCCCTGTCCGACTTTGGGTGAAAAAGAAAACAGTTCCAGCTCCCTTCCGATCTTACGGTGATCACGTTGTTTTGCCTGCTCCAGCATAGCCAGATATTCATCCAGCATACTTTGCTTAGGAAACGAAATGCCATATACGCGAGTAAGCTGGCGGTTCTTCTCATTGCCTCTCCAATAGGCACCGGCAACACTTAGAAGTTTTATCGCCTTTATATAACCTGTATCGGGCAGATGCGGTCCCCGGCAGAGGTCAGTGAAATCGCCCTGGTGGTAAAAAGTAATCTGACCGTCCTCCAGCTCATTGATCAGTTCCACTTTGTATTCATTACCCAGCTTGCGATAATGGTCCAGAGCCTGAGCCTTTGTTACTGTCTCCCTTATATAAGGAACTTTCCTTGCTGCAAGCTCCTGCATGGTTTTTTCGATCAGGGGCAAGTCTTCTTCCGAGATCGTTCTTCCTTCTCCCGGATCAACATCATAGTAAAAACCATTCTCAATTGCCGGACCAATGCCCAGTTTAATTCCAGGGTAAAGTTTTTCAAGTGCTTCAGCCATCAAATGGGCTGAAGAATGCCAGAAAGCGTGCCGGGCTTCAGGATCATCCCATTTGTGCAGTTTTATCGATGCATTGCTGGTAATAGGCCGTGTAAGATCCCATACTTCACCATTTACCGAAGCGGCAAATACTTCCTTTGCAAGAGCAGGACTGATATTCCTGGCAATCTCAGCAGGTGTAATCCCCTCAGCAAACTCATGTACGCTGTTATCCGGAAAAGTTATTTTGATCATTCCTTGTCTAAAAAAATCATGCAAAAATAATGATTTCAGCAATAAATCATTATTTTTCGCCAAATATCCTCAAAAAGCAATTTGTATGAAGAATAAAGTAACCACCAAGCTGTTTCTTATTATTGTTTTTACCGGGCTTTTTTCATTCCCGGGAAATTCCCAGACTGGAAAACGATTGATAACACTGGAAGACCTGTTTGTTAACTACACCTTCTTCCCGGATCTTCCTCAGGCAATGATTCCCCTGCCTGACGGAAAAACTTACTGCATTCAGGAGGAAAACTTTGATCTGATAGCGTATGATTATGAGACCGGTCTTTCACGGAAAAAACTTCTGGACGGAAATGTTTTAAAGGAAGCCGGTATAAAAGGCTACCAGGGGTTTACGTTTAGCCCCGACGGATCACGTATTCTGCTGGTTACCAACCGCCAGCCCATTTACCGTCATTCCTTCACTGCACAATACATGGTGTATAATACAATCTCAGGTTCGATTGCTCCATTATCGGAAAACGGGCCCCAGCAGGTTGCCACCTTTTCACCCGATGGAAATAAGGTAGCTTTTGTACGCCAGAATAACCTCTATATAAAGGACCTGCTCAGAAATGAAGAAATTCAGGTCACACATGATGGGAAGATCAACCAGATTATCAATGGTATTCCCGACTGGGTTTACGAAGAAGAATTTGAATACAGCAGGGCCTTTGAATGGTCTCCCGACAGCAGGAAGATTGCCTGGTGCCGTTTTGACGAAAGCAATGTTCGCACGTTTGCTATGAGCATGTTTAAAGGCCTGCGACCGGAACTCAAGGAATATGCAACCTATCCGGGTGTACGGGAATGGAAATATCCGAAAGCAGGAGAAGACAATTCAATTGTTACCGTGCATGTTTACGATCTGGAAACCCGACAAACGGTTAAACAGGATGTGGGCGAAGAAACCGATCAGTATATTCCAAGAATCCGGTGGATGGCTGACCCGGAGTATTTATGTATTTTCCGGCTCAACAGGCTACAGAACAAACTGGAGTTGCTTCGAACCGATTACAAAACAGGCAAATCAGAAGTGTTCTATACTGAAGAAAACAAATATTACCTTGATGAAAAACTATTCGATTCCTTTACATTTTTGAAAAATGGCAAGGAGATGGCTTTTATGAGTGAACGGGATGGCTGGCAGCATATTTATCTGCTGGATCTTTCATCAGGGAATCTGCACCAGGTCACTTCGGGCCAATATGATGATGCCGCTATTTCAGGAATTGATGAAACCAACCGTCTGGTTTATTTTCAGTCGGCTGAATCCTCTCCTCTTCGTCGTGATGTATGCGTCATAGGCCTTGATGGCACCGGCCGAAAAAAGCTTTCGGCAAAGGTTGGAACAAATGATGCTGAATTCAGCGCCGATTTCACTTATTTTGTCAACACATGGTCCGATGCCAATACACCCTACCTTGTAACCGTTAATCGCTCGAATGGAGAATTGGTCAGAGTACTGGAAGACAACAAACGGTTAAAATCGGTGCTGGCTGAATTTAAACCAACCCGTAAAGAGTTCTTCAGCTTTACTACCAGTGAAGGAGTAACCCTGAACGGGTATATGATAAAACCGTCTGATTTTACAAAAAAGAAGAAATACCCCGTGTACATGACACAATACAGCGGACCTGCATCACAGTCGGTTTCAGATGCCTGGTCGTTTGGATGGGAAAATTTTCTGGCCCAGAACGGATATATTGTAGTATGTGTAGATGGCCGGGGCACGGGCTATCGGGGCCAAGAATTCCGGAAAATGACCTATCTCCAGTTAGGGAAATACGAAACATTGGATCAGATTGAAACAGTCAGATACCTGGGAAGCCTTCCTTTTGTTGATAAAAACAGGATCGGAATCTTTGGCTGGAGCTATGGCGGTTTCATGGTGTGCTCGTGTCTTACCAGGGGCAATGGAGAGTTCAAAGCTGGCATCGCTGTAGCTCCTGTTACCAACTGGAGATATTACGACAATATTTATACAGAGCGTTTTATGCGAAAGCCACAGGAGAACCCCGACGGATATGATCAGAATTCTCCCATCAGCCATGCCGAAAATCTGAAAGGTAAACTCCTGCTGATCCATGGAACAGCCGATGATAATGTGCACCTGCAGAATACGCTGGAATTTGCAGAGGCTCTCGTTCAGGCCGGTAAACAATTTGACATGCAACTTTATACCAACAGGAACCATGGTATTTACGGAGGAAACACACGCCTGCACCTTTATACCAAAATATATGATTTCATAAAAAGAAACCTCTGATACAATAGAAGGTTTGTAAGGTATAGTTATTTGATTTGTAATCAATACTTCAGCCGTTTGGAACCAAATTTCAAACGGCTGATGTATAAAAAAGCTATCCATTTAATTTATAATCATCTGGCATACTTTTTGGATGCTTTCCAATAAGAAAAGACCTGCCCCATGAAAAAACTGATTCTTTTTCCGGTACTGTTGCTGCTGGCAGCATCCTGCACCCGCGAGGTGCCCCGGGCCCGGTTTACGGCTTCTGCACAGGTAATCGAAGCCGGAGAGGCTGTTGCATTTACCAATCTTTCGGTTCATGCTGATTTTGTAGAATGGGACTTTGGCGATGGCTATATCAGCAATGAATATGATCCGGTTCATGTATTTGCCCGTCCCGGCACTTTCCGCGTCGTCCTGAAAGTTTTTTCCTCCGACCATCTTTCAGATGAAAGTATGATGGACATTACCGTATTATATCCAACTACACTGGAAATCACAGTAAAAGAATATTATAATAAATATGTAGTTCCCAATGCGAGTGTCATTCTCTATCCTTCCCTTACTGACTGGATTAATCAGACCAACGCCGTGGCTGAGGGACTTACCGATATTGACGGCCGGGTAGTTTTCTCTCATCTTGCACCTGCCGTGTATTATATAGATGTATGGGAAGAGTATCATAACAATTATACCCTTGCCGAGGAAGATGTGGCATTTATCCGCACCCTGTCTCTCGTTCCCAATGCGGTTAATACATTTACCGCCTGGGTTGATTATACAGGCGGCAACAGAAAGAGCGGAGCAATTCGAAATCCGGGAAGCAATCCTTCGGGACGAAAACTTGATCAGTTAAAATAATTTTGGCATATTTTTTGTGAAATAACATCAGGGTTAGTAAAGGTTAGTTTTGGTTAGTTAGTTAGGGTTAGGCAAGAATGCCGGGTCAGCTAAAGGTTGATCCGGCATTCATTTATAAAAATATTGCATCACATTTTTACTTTTTCATGAATAATATTATTTTTGCAATCCCAAATGCCCAGGTGGTGGAATTGGTAGACACACCAGCTTGAGGGGCTGGCGCCGTCAAAAGCGTGCAAGTTCGAGTCTTGTCCTGGGCACAGACGTACCTGCTGCAGGCAGGCCATCGCCCAGATGGCGGAATTGGTAGACGCGCTAGTTTCAGGGACTAGTATCAGCAATGATGTGCAGGTTCGAGTCCTGTTCTGGGCACCTTAAAAGGATCAAACCTCACGGTTTCATCCTTTTTTCTGTTTTATACAGACCCTATGCGCAATTTTTAAAACTTTTTTAAGAAAAAAATCAGACAGATTATCGTTATGAAAATTGTATATTTATTCAAAAGTTTTTTTGGCATTTTAAGTACTTAATTTATTTTTGAGATTGGATAAAAATTTAATTATAAAGATTTATGCAACTAAAGCATATACTTTTTGTTGAGGATGCTACGACGTCGTCTTCAGAGGTTGCTGATGAAATTAAAAACTTAATTCCGGGTTGTTCTGTAAGAAAAGTTGGTACACGTAACGACTATATTGAGAACCTTGAAAATGCATGGCCGGATCTGATCATTACAGCCTTCCCTGTCACAGGATTTGACGGAATTACGGCTCTTCGTCTCCGTAAAGGTATTGCGCCTGAAATTCCAATGATCATTCTCGGCGAAACCCCTGCTGAAAATGAGAGGAATTTTCTTCGTGATCCAGGTATCAATGATTTGATTGTATGGGAAAGCCCGGGGAGACTGAAATATGCTTTGAATGATCTCATGGGAATAGATCAGAGAAAAAAAGAGATCGACGACAAGATAAAAGCAGAAAAGGGAGAATTTCAGCTACTACAGAGAATACTCCGGAAAATCCCGGCAGGAATTTATCTGTATGACCCTGTTGCCCAAACCGTTGAATACTCTAATTTTATTCTTGCCGGGCAACTGGGCTATACTAAGGAAGATTGGGAACGGTTTGAAAAAAGTTTTTTCTCCGAAGTATGTCATCCTCATGACTTGCTGGATTTCAACACAAGACTTCTATCTTTTGGTGACTCATCAAATGGAAATATTTATGAACATGAATTAAGGATGAAACATAAGGATGGTTCGTGGCATTGGATGCATACACAAAACATTCTGTACCAAAAGTCGCCAGACCAGAATTGGATTTTTTTAGGTATTGTTAAAGACATTACCTTGCGCCGGAAACTCGATGACGAACTCACAAGAGCCAAACTGGAGGCGGAAAAGGCCAACAGCCTGAAGACTGCTTTTCTGAGAAATCTTTCACATTACTTACGTACTCCCATGAACGCTGTGTACGGATTCGCAACGCTTATGAAAGAAAAGGAACTTCCTCAGGCGGTGGCACAGAATTACCTGGACATAATCCGCGAAAATTCAGAAAACTTGCTGAACCTTATCAATTCGCTGATCGATATAAGTTTATTGGAAACTCACCAAATTCTGTTTTTTCCTGAAAAAATCAGTCTTAATCAGTTATTACGCAAGCTCCATGACGATCTATTAATTTCCAAGGATTTCAGTAAAAAAAGATTTGTTAATCTTAAAGTTCATCTTTGGTCTGAATCATTTTCTGATGAGTTTTATTTTGATCCTAAAAGGCTTCAACAGATCTTTACCAATTTACTGTCTAATGCCATCCGACATACTGAAACAGGCAGTATAGATTTTGGGGTGAAGGCGGTTAAAGATGATTGGATTACTTTCTTTGTGTCAGATACCGGTTCAGGTATACCATTGGAAAAACAGAATTCAATTTTTGAACCGTTTCATGCGGAAGAAACGGGAAGTAGACAAGAAACAGGACCAGGTCTTGGGCTGGCCATCTGCAGCAGGCTGATTTCCCAGGCAGGAGGTAAGATCTGGTTTTCTTCCAGGCCTTCTGAAGGTACAACTTTCTGGTTTACCCTCCCCAGGTGTGGCCTGCAAAAAAACTCTGAGATCAGGAAACATCGCAGTCTGATGCTTGACTTTGATTTGCAAAGGATTCCTTTGTTGATTGTAGATGATAATGAAGAAAGCCGCCTGTATTACCGGGAAGTACTCGAGGCCAGAGGAATGATAATCTACGAAGCTGCGACAATGAAAGATGCATGGAAAGTTCTGCTCTCAGAACCTTCAATTAAAATTGTTCTACTGGACATTTTCCTGCCTGACGGAAACGGGCTTGATCTGGCAATCAGAATCAAAAAAAGCAGAAAGGATTTGCGGATCATAGCGCAAACGGCATATGCGTCGGAAGAAGACCGGACCAAATGTCTGGGGGCTGGCTGCGATGATTACCTCACAAAGCCGATTGGGAGGGAAGAACTGATTTTTCGAATTGCTCTGCAGATGAAAGGAACACAACGAAACGGCATTTTCAGCGAACGGTTCGCTCAGGCACCCAGAAATCAGAAGGAGTAAGACCACATTCACGTATCATTTTCACGCCATATTCCAGATATCCCAGGTCAGCCCCGCTGTTGTTCGTACCAAGAGTGAATTGTACTCCGGCAGTTTTTGCCCACTTAATAAAGGTTGCTGAAGGGATCTTGTTGGCACAGTTTATTTCGAGTGCTATGTGGTTTTTTACAAGAGCATTGATAACACGGTCCATCCGTTCCGGAGTCCACAGTTCATCATACCGGTCGCGAATCACCTCCGGAAGGTAGGTTGGATTGACGTAAATACGGATTGGCTCAGAAGAGAGAATCTCTTCTATTTTTCCCACAAGATATTCCATAAATTCCTGAGGGTCATCAATAAACACTTCATCGGGAATCCATAGCCTCATCCTGCGTCCTTTGGCGTCGGTATATGTCATAGCATCGGTAAAGGCATAATCAAAAAGTGCCATGGTTTCCTTTGAAACCAGAGAGGTCCATTCTCTTCCTTCGCCCTGAATTGCATGAAATACAGGATATTCTTTTACCTGATTGTAATATGCTCTGAGGGAAGAGTCATTATGAACCGGAAAACCAATACCACAGTTTATAGCGACTCCATATTGGATACCTGTTTTCTTACTGTGATCAAGCAGTTGCTCCATTGTCAGGCCTCCTTTAAGATGGGCATGAAGATCGATGACTTCAAAACCTGCCTGCCGGAGGGAATCAATGGCCTTTATACGGGGATCATCAGAAATAGATTGATGGTGACAGGCGAAACACCCCAACATTAACGGCAGAAAGACAAAAAGAAAAGCTGTTTTAGTCATACAAAATGAATTTACCAGTTTATAACAAACATAAGCTGTTTTCCTGAATCAGCAAACCAAACCGGTATACAGGTAAGTTGCACAGGACGCTTTCCCCACCTGTACCTGTGGGTACCATAGGCTAGCTGAGCTGAAACAATACCTATTGCAGCACCTCCCAACACATCGGTAACCCAATGCCGGTTATTCATAATTCGCAATATTCCGGTAACTGAGGCCAAGGTATATCCACCGATACTGTACCATATACTATTGTCGCCATACTCCCTGTGAAAGCAGGTAGCAACAGCAAAAGCCCTTGCGGTATGGCCAGAAGGAAAGGAATTGCGGGTACTACTGTCAGGCCGGAGCACATTTGTTGTGTACTTCAGAGGCTGTACGATAGCTTCAACAATCAATTGCGATTTGATCATAAGCAGGGTTGTATTTAACAAATCATTTTTGCCTTTTCGTCCTGCAAGATGTAGTGCATATGTACCGGCCAGAGGAAGTGCCCAGAGCCCGTCATCAATGTGAGTTCTGAATTCAGGAAAGGCTGAATGCACAGCATTACGAATCAGCACCTTATTTATTGGAGAATTATCCGGTATTGTAAGGAGAGAAGCAGTAAATAATACCATCGGAGCAGTATATGGTCCTAATTCCATTTTTTTCTTATGAGACCAGTTCGATACAGAATCCGTTGGTACGCAATAACAAACTGCATAATACAAAAATGTGCAAACAATAATAATAATCAGTTTGAATGGGTAAACAGGCATCGGTACAGGTAAAGTTACAAAGTAATAAAATATTCAATTTGCCAATATCTCCGTCATATGGTGATTTAAATCATCATAGATTTATATACTGGTGTATAAAGATTTCATAAATTAGCATATGACAAATAATTGCATAATGAAACATTACTACTTTCCTTATGAATAAACCAATGGTACTTGTTGTTGATGATTCATTTCTCAACCGGAAATTCATTTCAGATGCACTTTCCTTTGAAGGCATTGACGTAATAGAGGCTGGCAGCGGAATTGAGGCGCTTGATTTACTGGAAACCGAGAATCCGTCAGTTATATTTCTTGATATCATGATGCCAGTAATGGATGGCATCCAATTTATTGAAGAGATGAGAAAGCGGGGAAAGGAAATCCCCGTAATTGTGGTGACAGCTGACAGTTCATTGCATACAAGACAGCGATTATTTGAAATGGGGATAGATAAAATACTTTACAAACCTGTACGATATGATGAAATAGTGGCTATTGCGCATAATATTGAACAAATGCATCCAAAATCAGAGAAAAATGAAAAAGAAACCAGTCATATTCGTAGTGGAGGATGATCCCGGCCTGAACAAATTATACACGGCCTTTTTAACTCTTAAGGAAATGGGTGAAATCCATTCCTGTCTGTCGGGTGAAGAATGCCTTGAAAAACTCAAAACCTGCAAGCCCGATATTGTCGTCCAGGACTTTGAACTTCCTGGTATAAACGGATTAGAAACAATGCTTGAGGTAAAAAAGATCAGCCCTGGAACGAAATTTATTTTTCTTTCGGGTCAGACCAGTATTAATATTGCTGTTGAAACCCTGAAACTTGGGGCATATGATTATATTGTCAAGGATCCATATGCAAAAGAGAATCTGCTTAATAAAATCAATCAGGTTTTAACTTTAGAGAAGCTGGGGAAGGAAACAAAGCGTTCAAAAAAGCTGATGTTTCTGTTCATAATTATTGCAGCACTGGCATGGCTTACTTTCATCCTGCAATTCCTGTTTTTCCGATAAACGTCTTAATTCTGCCTCGACGGTCGAAAAGATTTATAATCACCATCATATCATCGGGAGATGAATCATCTTAAGATCAGTAATGAACTTGAGGAAATTGTGAGAATTCTTCCTCATCCGATGCTTTTATTCCGATATGAAAACGGGCATTTCATGCTGATCCGTGCCAATGAACCAGCCTGTAGCATTTTACAGATTAAAGATCCGGAGGAATCACCTGAACCGTTTAATGATTTGTTTCCCCAGCTGGCCTCATTGAAAATGGAAAGCAATCTGTTACAGGTTCTGATGAAGAATAGTTTCTGGCGCAACAGAGCCTTCAGTTTTTCGGATGGGGACAATGCCCGTGTATATGACGCCATGGCATTCAGGATCAATTCCGACATTCTCGGCATGGTATTTCAGGATATTACAGATCAACGAAATACAGAAATTGAACTTATTGAACAGCAGAAGTTTATCAATGCGATTTATCAGGTAGCTCCCGTGGGGTTAATAATTGCCGAACAGGGTACAGGTCTTATACGGGATCTGAATTTTGAAGCACTCCGGATGTTCGAAGGGAAAAGACATATAATTGCAGGAAAGAAAATTGATGATTATCTTATCCCGGTTGATAATGAAAACAGGACCTCTCAAGAAATTCAGGAAGGAAAATTCCGGAAACAGAACGGGACGATTTTGCCCGTTCTATTCAGAAGGTCAGATATTCATTTGCAGAATATCCATTATACCATATATGGTTTTGTTGAAATCAGCCTTCTGAAAGAAGCCGAAAAGGAGCTGCAAAAAGCCAAGGAAGCAGCAGAAAGTGCCAGCAAGACCAAGAGTCAGTTTCTGGCAACCATTAGCCATGAATTACGAACTCCGATGAATGCCATTATCGGGATTTCGGGGATGTTGGTAAAATACCAGAATGACAATCTTACATCAAAGCAGACCGAGGCATTACAGATGATCCACAAAAGCGGGACGCATCTGCTTGAACTTATCAATGACATTCTGGATCTGTCAAGAATTGAAGCCGGCAAAATGGTTGTATCCTATGAGACAGTATATCTGAGTTCCATTCTGACTGAAATAAAAGATATTATCAAAGGTTTGCTAAAAGGAAAACCCGTCAGATTTGACATGAATATTGCCGAGAATGTACCCAAAACGCTGATAACTGACAGAAAAAAACTGCATCAGATTCTAATAAATTTGCTGGGAAATTCAGTAAAATTTACTGAAAAAGGGTTAATATCTCTTACTATTTCTTTTGAAAATGAACGTATCAATTTTGCTGTCAGTGATACAGGGATCGGAATCAAAAAAGAAGACCAGAAAATTATCTTTGATGAATTCAGACAGGTAGATGGTTCAGCTACAAGAAAACACCAGGGTACAGGACTCGGCTTGAGCATTACCAGAAAACTTATATCCATTCTGGGAGGTGAAATAAGTGTAGAAAGTGAGCCTGGTGTAGGAACAACAATGCGTTTCTGGCTTCCTGTACTATCTGAAGAAAAAATTCGAGAACTAAGCAGAAATCCAGAACGAACTATTGAACTCACAAAAAAAAGAATATTGATAATTGATAAGGAATCAGGATTCAGAAGTTCCCTGATTGAATATCTGGTTCAGAGCGGATTTGATGCTGAAACCGCCGAAAATGGATTTCAGGGACTGAAAAAAACGGTTCAGATTCTGCCAGATATATTGCTGATAGGTAATGATATTGATGGGATTTCCTGTGGGGATTTTTTGAGAAAGCTGGTTCTTGACGGAAAGTTGAGCAGAATACCGGTTGTTATTCTTGGAGAATGTCCTGAAGAATGGCTTACCGGGCAGGTAAGATCCACGTTCTCAAAAGACAAGCCATTCGCCCAATTACGAAAAATGATGGAGGAAGTTTGCAGACCGAGACTTCTTCTGGCTTGCACTGACGATATCTTTAAGCACACCTTGCTGACCTTGCTCGGGAAAAAATATGATGTTATCGCGTCAGGATATGAGGATACTGTTGAAAAAGCTTTCACTATATTTCCTGATCTGACGATTATAGACTATGATTCTTTTGGTCAGGGAACCAATACTTTGATTGCAGAAATAATGGAAAAACGACCAAAGAATGACACCAGTCCTGTCCTGTTTTTTGTAAGCAATGAAACTAATGCTATCAATACATCTTCCGTTGAACGGATTCATTTTGATATTCTGAAAAAACCAGTCAGCGATAGCACTCTGCTTCAAATTATTGAACAAAATTTAAGACTATATGGAAAATAAAGGAACTATTCTGGTTGTTGATGATGAACCTGCGAATATATTCCTGTTGGAAGGATTACTGAGCGAACTCGGTTATCAGGTACAAACAGCCATGAACGGCCCGGAGGCTCTTCAGTGGTTGGAGAAGCAGCTGCCGGATGCCATTCTGTTAGACGTAATGATGCCGGGAATGAGCGGAATAGATGTACTGGAAGCGCTTCAGCAAAAAGAAGAAACGCGCGAAATTCCTGTCCTGATGGTTACTGCAAAAACCGGACCGGAAGATGTGGAAGAAGCTTTAAAAAAAGGAGCTCAGGACTACATAAAGAAACCTGTTAATGAAACAGAACTTCTGGCAAGGCTCAAGACAGCCCTTCGGATCAAGAACCAGGCAGACACATTACGAAACATGTTGCGGTCGAAAGAGGAGTTTATCCGGATTGTTGCACATGATTTAAGGACTCCTCTGGCAACAATCTCAGGGTTTGCTGAAATGATTCTGATGACTTTTTCAGGAAATGAACCACAAAGTGAAGAAATTAAAAATTACCTGCAAATTATTGTTGAAACAACGAACAATATAAGTGAGTACTTTAATAAACTACTTAGCTGGGCCAATCTGGGTTCGCGAGGAATTGTACTTTCCCGTGAGGAAATTCCTGTTTCACGTCTGCTAAACACAACAGCCCTGATGTTCAGGAAAAAAGCAGAAGAAAAGCGTCTAACTATTCAGGTGGATATTAAAAATGAGTTTCTACTATCAGCCGATATTACATTTATGAGCCAGGTTTTGAATAATCTGGTGGGTAATGCCATCAAGTTTACTCCTGATGGAGGAACAATAACAGTTCAAGCCCTGGAGGAGAATGGTAAACATTACATCTCCGTAAAAGATACAGGAGTTGGGATGGAACAGTCAGACCCCGAAGTGTTTTTTAAGGAGGAATTCCATAAATCTACCCGTGGTACAAGAGGAGAGAAAGGATCAGGGGTTGGTCTTCGCATTTGTAAGATGATTCTGGATGCCCATGGTTACGGAATTACGTTTCGGTCAGAAAAAGGAAAAGGGACCGAATTTATTATTTCTATAGACTAGTGGATTATGCTCCGTTTCAGAATTTGCTTTGGTTGGGTAATATGAAAAAGAAAAAAATCTGTTTTTGGGTTGTTTTCTGTAGCTGTCTTTTTGTTTCTGTTTCAGCAGTAGCACAGGTGGCTGAATCAGAGCTGGAAAAACAAGCCCTGAAGGAATCAGAAAACGGAAACAAGGCTCTTGCACTGGATTTATATAGCAAGGCAGGTTATACCTACTGGTCGGGTGGAAACCTGGAAAAAGCAATTCAGGTTTTCAGCGAAGCAATTAGGTATGCTGCTGAACTGAACAACAGGAATGCGCTAATAACCCTCAATAACAATCTGGCCCTCCTTTATACCGGTAAGGAAGACTATCAGAATGCTCTCAAATATTTTCAGAAAGCATATGAGCTTATACATCAATTGCGCACTCAGCGGGAACAGGCAGAAGCACTCATGAATATAGCTTCAGCATATGAAGAACTTAAAGACTATGAACTGGCGAAAAGAGCTGCCGAAGAAGCAATGCAGATTGCCCAGGAAGAACAGGACCTCAGATTAATGCGAAAAGCCGCCGGTCTGCTGGCCTCCTGTTATGAAAAACTTGGTAAATCTGATCAGGCATTTCAGTATTTCGAACAATTTTCAGCACTTGACCGACAGATTAAGGCACAGGAATACCAGTCAATTCGTAAGGAAGCAGATGCTAAAGTAGCCGTTGCAGAGCAGGAACTTTCCAGGACAGCAGGACTTCTCAGAGAGACTTCCGATTCACTTGCAGTGGTGGCACGTATTGCAGAGTTGCAGAAAATGGAGATAGAACTGCGCACTTCTCAACTTCGGGAAAAAGAAGCTCAGTTAAAATATGAAAGATATATCCGAAAGACCATATACGCAGGCACGGCAGGAATTTTCTTATTTCTTCTGATTGTCAGTGTTATGTTGGTTTTAAAAGTGCGCGATAACCGTATACTTCGTGAACAAAAGAAAAAAATTCAGGAACAGAACCTGCAGATTCAAAAACAGAATGAACTGCTTGATCTGCAAAACCGTAATATAAAGGACAGCATTCATTACGCCACCACAATTCAGAAAGCCATTTTACCTCCGGAACAGGAAATTAACCAGGTAGCTGATTCAGCTATCTTGTTTCTTCCGAAAGATATAGTTTCCGGAGATTTTTACTGGTTCTCCCGAAAAAATAATCGGATAATACTTGCGATGGCAGATTGCACAGGACATGGGGTACCCGGAGCATTCATGTCCATGATCGGCACTATGCTCCTGAATGAAATTGTAAATGAGCAGGGAATTGAAGAACCAGCTGTCATTCTGGAGGAACTGGATCAAAAACTACGCATTGCCCTTCGGCAAGAAGCCTCAGAAAACAATGACGGGATGGATATTGCTATAGTTCAGGCTTATCAATCAGAAGACTACAAATGGAACGTACGGTTTGCAGGAGCCAGACGTCCCGTCATTTATTCCAGAAATGGAGTTTATTCCCTTATTGAGGGAAGCAAACATTCTATCGGAGGCATGGGAACGGTAAAGGTGAAGAAAGATTTCTCCCTGCATTCCTTCGTTCTTCAGGCACAAGATGAAATTATTCTTTTTTCGGATGGTATGATTGATCAACCTGATAAGAACAGAAAAAGATATGGAGTACAGCGATTTCAGCAATTTCTTTCCAATTACCAGGATCGAACGCCTGCTGAAAAAGCAGATCTTCTGGAAAAGGAATTGCAGGAATTTTCATGCGAACCCCAGCGCGATGACATAACCGTATGGATTGTTAAACTTAGATAAAACTCTATGGAACAAATTTCCCCATTTCAGTCCATTATGATGTATCAGGGACCATTCTTTATGGATCTGCTTGCTGCGGCAGCAAACTGGATAAGAAGTAACCTGTCTTATGATCTCAGGGTGCGATTGAAGGTGCATAAGGCATTTATCGAACTTACCCAGAATGTTTCCCACTACTCTGCCCAACGGGTTGAAATGGGAACAGAACCCCCGTTAACCTGCGGAGTGGGAAGGTTTGAAATAATAACCGACCAGAAATTTGTCTATATTCAAACTTCCAATCCAATCCTCCCAGTACACGGACCCATTCTTACAGGCTACTGCAATCAGATAAATAGTATGAGCATAGATCAGCTGCAGATATTAAAAGCCGCCAACCGTAACCACAAGGAAGTAAAAACGTCTGCTGCCCATATTGGACTTATACATGTGGGAATCATATCAGAGCAACCATTGGATTTTTCAGTGGAAAAAATAAACGAACAATTCTCCCGGTTCACTGTTACCGCCAAAATTCAAATAACAGAATAAAATAATCAGGAATATGAATGATCTTCTGATACAGTCCTTTCAGGAAACTCCTTACTTCCCCGAAATAAGGTGTGATTATGATACGGCTGAATGCAGAATATCGGGCGAATCATATATGGAAGACGCGAGGAAATTTTATGCACCTGTAACCGAATGGATACGTAAGACAGCAGAAACAAAACAAGAGGTAAGGCTTGTTATACGATTGATTTATTTTAACACAAGCACCTCACGGATTTTGTTACAACTCCTGAAAATGCTCGCCGGATTTAAGGAACAAGGAGTAAATGTTCAGGTGGAATGGGCTTATCCTCAGGATGACCCTGATCTGAAAAATGATATCGAAGATCTATGCAGAGAAGCGGGCATAGAAGCAAACCTGTATCCCATGTAACACAAAAACATATTCATTTCTCAGTAACCACAATCATCCAGGATAGGAATTTGTAAGAAATGGTCTGAAGATTCAGAGTGCTGATCTTTAGTTAAAGCAAAACGGGAACATATTAAAATTCATTTTAAAGCAAAGTATACCCTTTGGTTTGGGTAAAATTTACAATCAGCGATTTGTTTTATTCTTTAAAGAAGACCAGATAGATTTCCTCTTTCTATTTTTTGTATAATTTTAAAAAATTAAGTTAGTATTGTCGAGAAGAAAAAATTAAGGTTTACGTTCAGATTTATGGATTATCTTATACCAACGCGCGGGTTAGCATTTAATGTAATGACAAAACCTGTAGGATCGGTTTGCAACCTGAGGTGTACGTATTGTTATTACCTTGAAAAAAAACATCTTTACCCCGGAGCCCTTTCCCGTATGTCGCATGAAACCCTTGAAAAGTTTATTAAACAGTATATAGAAGCACAAAAAGTCCCTGCGGTAACCTTCGTATGGCAAGGCGGCGAGCCTTCTTTAGCCGGACTTGATTTTTACAAAACTGTGATTCAGTTACAGAAAAAATATGCTAACGGGAAACACATAGAAAATGCTTTTCAGACAAATGGAATGTTGATAGATGATGCCTGGTGCGAGTTCTTTAAAGAAAACAATTTTCTTGTTGGCATTTCAATCGATGGGCCGGAAAATCTTCATAATGCTTTTAGAATGGATGCTTCAGGAAAAGACTCCTGGAAAATAGTCATGAATGGAATCCGGCTTCTTCATAAACATCACGTTGAATTTAACACCCTTACCACGGTTAACCGTATAAGCGGTGATCATCCCCTTGCCATATATCGGTTTCTCAAAGAAATAGGAAGTGGATTCATCCAGTTTCTACCTGTAGCTGAAATTATTTCATCAGATAATGAAGCGAATAATGGTTTACACCTGATTACTCCGGCCCATAAAGGGAAAAAAGAAGTTACCGAATGGTCGGTAATGCCTGAGCAATACGGTAAATTTCTTATAACCATTTTCGATGAGTGGGTGAGAAATGACGTTGGCCGGTATTTTGTTCAGCTTTTCGATGTCACCCTTGCCAATTGGGTTGGTCAGATGCCGGGGCTATGCGTTTTTTCCGAAACATGCGGCGATGCCCTGGTAATGGAACACAATGGTGATGTATATTCATGTGATCACTTTGTTTATCCCGAATATTTTCTTGGCAATGTGCACAATATCCCTTTAGCAGAAATGGCTTTCTCGCAGAGGCAAATACAGTTTGGCCAGGAAAAACTCACCAAATTACCTCAGTTTTGTATGGAATGTGAGTATCGTTTTGCCTGTCATGGAGAATGTCCTAAACACCGGTGGGATAAAACCCCGGATGGCGAAGAAGGTCTGAACTACCTCTGCAAAGCCTATAAGATGTTCTTCGGCCATGTTCACCCATACATGCAATATATGGCCGATCAGCTGGCAAAGAAACAGGCTCCGGCCAATGTGATGAACTGGATAAAACAAAATGAACAAAATCACCTGGCAATCCAAAAGAAACAGATGATGGTGGGCCGCAATGATCCATGTCCCTGCGGTAGTGGGAAAAAATTTAAAAACTGCTGTATGGGGAAGCTTACAATCTGAACTTTTTTATATCCTCTTTCATCCTCTCCAGATCGGTGAGCCAGTCCTCAATGTCCTGCTCATGTTCCAATTCTTCGTTCAGAATAGTTGTCGCCATCTGGTGGGTGGTATGGTCTTTCCCGCTGGTAAAATCAGCAATTTCCTTATACCGTTGTATGGCGCAACGTTCACCTTTCAGGTTTTGCTGGAGAATAACTTCAACGTAAGGGTCGACGGGAGCATCATAGTCGCATCGGGCAAATTTGGGCCAATCAGAAGGATTCAGCACCGGAGTCCCGCCCAACTGGATGATGCGGTCAACAACCAGCACAGCGTGATTTAGTTCCTGGGTGGCATGCAAAAGGAGCTCAGGTTCAATCTCACTTCGCATAGGGCCTTCCATCAGCTTTGCACCAATCCAGTATTGGTAGTAAGCAAGCCATTCCTCACAAAGAGCGGCGTTGAGCATCTCCAGAAGTTTTTTGACATCCAGATCCAGAATTTCAACAGCATGTCTTCCCATAATCGGTAATTTTAATTGGTAAGAAATAAAGGTAATTATTTTTCTGGATTTTTCGAAATAATTGTTCTAATCGGAAATGGAATCTCAATACCAGTTTCTCTGAAACGTTTATGCAATAATTTTACAAAAGCATGTTTAACCAGGAATTGCTGAGAATGTTCCTGTACCCTTAAAATAACAGTAAAATTGATACTGCTTTCGCCGAAAGTATGGAACCGTACTACAGGTTCAAAGGAACTAACGCCACCTTCAACTGACTTTAATATTTCCCGTGCTGTTTCAACAGCAACCCTTTCAACTAGGTCAAGGTCACTATTATATGCCACACCAACGTCTATCATAACAGGTATCTCCTTATCAGGAAGATGGGTATTAATTACGATGGCTTCTGCGAGTTTAGCATTGGGGATAATAACCATATTGTTTGCCAGTTGACGTACCAGGGTGTTTCTCCAGGAAATATCAGTTACATACCCTTCAACTCCGGTATCAAGGCGAATAAAATCTCCTACTCTTACCTTTTTTGTAGCAAGAATATGCAAACCGGAAAAGAAGTTTGACAAAGTAGGTTGGAGGGCGAGGGCAACAGCCAGACCACCAACGCCCAGAGCGGTGAGTAAAGGGGTTATTGAAATGCCAATAGACTGCAAAGCTATTAAAAATCCTACTGCTATGATTGTAATCCGGGTGCTATTCAGAACAATGCTGGAAGGAACCGATTTGTCGTCTTTTGTTTCGCCTGCTATCCAGCGTGTTACAATGCGGGAGAGATAGATAGTAAACACAAGAATAGCTCCGACCTTTACCGTTTTATGCAACACGTCTAGCAGACCGGGCTTAAGAGTTACATAATTAAAACCTATATGAATGGCCAGCAAGACAAACAGGGGAAGTAAGATACCTTTCAGGCTCTGAATAATCAAATCATCTCCTTTCCATTTTGTACGGGAAGTGAGGTGCAAAAGTTTTGTCAAGACAATCCGTTCGATAAGCCATCCAATCAGGGCACCTCCGGCAACAATAGCAAGAAAAATAAGAAACTCTTTCAATCTGTCAGGATGATTAACCATTTCAATATTCATATCGTAATGTATTTTTATGCTGCAAAGATAAATCTTAGCCTGTTCTTTGCATTAGAAAAATTTGAATTTAAATATCATGCAACATATTCCACACCTTTCATTCGCTGTTAATGAATTGCAGAGGTTATTATTCTCTGTGATGCTTTATAATTTTGTTTTTAGTCCTCCCTTATAAATATCTCATAAAACAATCAGTTGTTACAGAACAAGAACCAACTATTTGATAAATAATATCGACCAGCCCTTTCGAGACCTCTTCAGGAATAAACCTCATCAAAAATTTTAAAAGACTCATACGGTTAGGACTTCGATCTTAAAAGAAATACATAAAATCTTGATTTTCGCAGAAAGAAAATATATTTGTACAGTTCAGTAAAAATTTCATATCTGCAGAAAATGGTTTACCTAAATAATTCCTTGCATTTCCTGGTTTCGTTTATTTTTTTTATCAGTATAACCAGTTCGTATGATGTAACTGCCACCGACAGGGATTCCATCATGGTTCGTCGCATATATTCGGAAGCATTGACAAACCGCACGGCATACAATAACCTGCTTCTTTTGTGCCGAGAGGCCCCTGGCCGGCTAAGCGGTTCAAAAGAGCTTTATACGGCGATTCAACTGACAAGCAAATTTTTGAAGGAGGCAGGAGCCGACACAGTGTATCTTCAGCCGGTACTGATACCAAACTGGAAACCAGGGCAAACGAAAGCGATTGCCACAACCGGAAGCCAGCAAATTTCCCTGCATGCACTTGCCTTAGGCAATTCAGTTCCAACACCGGAAGAAGGGATTTCTGCTTCCGTGATTGAGGTACATTCATTTGATGAACTCAACTCATTAGGCAAAGAAAGTGTTACCGGCAGGATTGTTTTCTATAACAGGCCGATGGATCCAACCCTGATCAATACATTTGCCGCTTACGGAGGAGCAGCCGATCAGCGTGTTGCAGGTGCTTACAAAGCAGCAGCAATGGGAGCGGTAGCGGTATTGGTACGCTCGCTCACTCTGGCTAACGATACTTTCCCTCATACCGGACAGCTGCGCTATCAGGAAGGAACAACCAGAATTCCGGCAGTGGCCATCGCAACACGTGATGCAGACAGTCTGAGCCGATGGCTGAGGCAAAATCCGGATATAAGGGTTTTTATTAAAACCACCTGTCGGCCGGCGGGAGATACAGTTGGGTACAATGTGATCGGGGAAATCAGAGGAAAAAATCCGGCTGAAGGCATTATGCTTACCGGAGGTCATCTCGACGCATGGTATAATAGTCCTGGGGCGCATGATGACGGAGCAGGATGCATTCAGTCCATTGAAGTGATCCGGTTATTTCATGCTCTTGGTATCAAACCCTTGCATACTATACGGGCCGTTTTGTTTATGGATGAAGAAATTTCACAGACCGGAGGAAGAAAATATTCGCAGACAGTTGCTATGGAAAAAGAAAAACATCTGATAGCCATTGAATCAGATCGTGGTGGCCTTCTGCCGATTGGGTTCACATTCGACTGTAAGGAAAAAGATCTGGAAACATTGCAAAAACTAAAATCCTATTTTGTCCCGTATCGTACAGATACTTTTATCAAGGGCGGTTCAGGTACTGATGTAGCTCCACTTCGTTCTTCTTCCCGTATTCTGGCTGGATTGCTTACTGATAGTCAGAGGTACTTCGATTACCACCATTCTGCCTATGATACGCCGGAACACGTCAACATAAGAGAATTACAGCTTGGAAGTGCAGCAATCGCGTCCTTATTTTACCTGATGGACAGTAGATTTTAATCTGATGATAATGCAAACAGAGTTATGCATTGTGTCCTGCTGATGCAGAATAAAGCCAATCTTATAGAATTTGCATCAATTTGAAAAAAAATCTTTTAGTTTTGCGCAAAAATTAATTTATGGATAAAGTATCTGATATTTCAAGAGGGAGTTTTGTACGTTACAACGGGGAACTTGCCGTAGTACTTGAATATGAACACAGGACACCCGGTAACCTGCGGGCTTTTTATCAGGTAAAAATGCGCAATATTAAAAGCGGCAGGCTTATTGAGCAGCGTTTCAGACCCGATGATGAAATCGAGATTGTCAGGGTTCATTTCAAGGAACATCAGTTTCTGTACCTCGACGGAGACAATGCCGTTTTCATGGACAACGAAACCTTTGAACAGATTACTCTTGGCAAGGAAGCTATTGGTGAGGGCTTCAAGTTCCTGAAGGAAGGGATGAATGTCTCTATATACTTTGATGGTGATGAGCCTATCTATGCCGAGCTCCCTGTTACAGTTGAACTGGAGGTGACGTACACCGAACCCGGGCTGCGTGGAGATACGGCAACCCGGACCCTGAAACCTGCAACCCTTGAAAACGGAGCAGAAGTAAAAGTGCCACTGTTTGTCAACGTTGGCGACAAAATCAAGGTCGATACCCGAACCGGCGAATACATTGAACGGGCATGAACAGAGGATACGTAATCACCCGATTCATGTTCAATGTCCCGTCTCATGAATTCCCGAGATTTTAAAAAGAGTTAGTTGCAAAATTACATTTAGCTAAAAACAACAAAGGTTGCATGTGAAGCAACCTTTTCTTTTTTTATATGATACCGAAAATTGAATTCAGGATATTCCTGGATTTAAACCCAATAAACCCAAATTCGTCAATTGAAAAAATCAATTGACGGATTTGGGTTCACTTCATTTCAGCAAGATGTGTACATATGTTTATCCCACAGACTAATTCTCTGAGCAACAATTTGCTTTCAATTCTGATGCATAATCCGGGTTAAACCCGCTCAGCCCTGATATATATCTTTCTCTTCCGGCTCAATAGCTGCCCAGTTTTCGTTTCGTTTGATGCGGGTAACCTGCATTTCTGAAATAGCAAAAAGCTTTGCAATAACTTTTTGTTTTATTCCTCTTTGCAGCATTGATTTGAGCAGTTTGACATCTTCCGGACTTAATTTGGCATTTCTGCGGATATACTTTTTAGTTCTTTTATATTCTTCAAGATATCTTTCAAAAATTATTCTGTATGATTCATCCCGCGTAACCCACTTTAGATTCTTAAAGTAGTTGTTCCCTTTGTTGCCGTCAAGATGAATCACAACCGTCTGGTTCTCCGATTCTTTCGGGACAAATGCTTCGGCAGTTAGTTTATGGACAAGAAAAGTACGCGGTTTCCCGCCTGTACGGATACTCACTATTTTAAACCCACGGATTGTGCCTGGTCTAAGAATCTTTCCTTTTTCTTTATCGAAACAATAACTTTTTACACGACCGTAGTTACTGATTTCATACCTGCGATCTGCATAAGGGATCTCCTTCCAGACCTCGTCAGCAATTTTCCTCAGTTTGCGACTCTTGGGCATTCCTTACCAGGGTTTGGAACAGCAAATATAAGAAAATTTGAAGCCCTGATGCTTATTGCATGAAATTTAAAACTTAGAAGTACTATTTTTCTCTAATTAACTTGTTATCAAAAAGGTTCCAAAATTTTTCAAAATTGCTTCCCCTTCAAATCTACCACTATAGTTTTTTTACAGCAACAGTTTTTCTTCCAATAGTATCAAAAGCTTTAATGATGAGAACACAATGGCCGCAACTTTCGGGAATGCCAATGCGTTTTACGATCATTTCCTCAGATACTGGAATCAATGGTTCCCAGTAGTAGAAAACGGATGGTTTTGATTCCGATTTAATGTCGCGCGCAGAAGTTCCCCCTTTCCTGGTTGTAATTTCAATAACCCCGATACTGTTCAGTCCCGTATATTTATGGATATCATTTACATTTGTTGAGACATTAATATTCTCCACATCTTCAGTAGGAAGCTGCTGAAGGATGGAAATATCGGTCCCGAATGGAACTCCGTCAATAACAATCAATGCTCCCTGCTGGGCATAATACGAATTGGTGTAACCGATAAATACTATTTGATTATTGATTATCTGGTAATTTTTCTTTTGTTTAATGATTTCCAGAACAGAAATTCCCGGAGGGTATTTGGGAAAGACAGCTGATACATTGGCTGGAACATCAGTTTGATTGGTGTGCCGGGATTCTTTTCGTACGGAAGAATAAAACCGGCTGGAGGAAAAGGTATTTCTACGGAAAGCCTCCCTGGCCACCTGACTCAATTTTTCACTAAACGGTGCATCCCATTGAATCTGATAGGGTTTTTTGCCGGCCAGATCGGGAGCATAAACAGAAATTTTCTCTCCTGATTCAGGTACAAAAGGTTCAAACCGAAAATATCCCTTATCATCGGTAACTCCTTCTGTTATCCTGCCTCCGGAGCTTTTTAACTGAATTTTTGTCCCTGCTAGAGCATTTCCTTTGCTATCATAAAGAAAGCCGGCAATAAAATCCTGGCTCTCGTATGAAAGTTTTTCTTTAAGGGACGATTCAATGGATTTCCATGCAAGATAAGGGTGGGTATATCCGCACATCCAGAGATCAAACTTACTCATTAAATTTGAATCAGCATCTACCAGAATGCCGGAAAGTCCGGGAACAGGGACAGGCGATTGATGATACTGTGTAACATCATACTGGCCTGCCCAGGCAGATTTTGTTGTAACAGACAAAATCACAGAAGCTGGAACTGCTTTCTTATTACCTGATTCCACTGTTCTAAAACTTGTCTCGAGGGATTTTCTGTCGGAAGAAAGATCTGTACTGGCTTCGATCCTAAGTCCGTCTGCCCTGATATAAAACCACCGTTCTGCAACAATCAGTCCGTTCTCGTTAAAAATCAATGCACGGGACAAACCTGATGGAATGTCTTCAATTGGTATATTAATTATCTGATCGGGTTCAGTCTGAGTAAAACTATATATAAAACCGTTCGATTCGAGGAGGAACAATAATTTACCACATTCAAATCCCGGAGATTTAAGCAAAGCAAAACGTGCCTTTTGCGGAGTGTTCTCCAGCAACTGAAGCAGGATTCCTTTTTGAGAATCTGGAAGCGGAAAAGTCTTTTTCCCCCCGCCAGGCATCTTTAAAGTAAGGAAATAATTTTTGCCCTCCCTCGGTGTAAGACTAAACATAGCAGTTCCCGGCCCTAATGTCTGTAATGATCCCATAAATGTTCCGGTGTTGTCAGTAATTTCTCCTTTGATTTCGCCCACAGGCAGTGAATCAAGGGTGAAGGTAGCTCTGATCTTATTGGGGACTCCCTGAACCAGGGACCCGCTCTCAGGATGAAATGATGCCATTATCTGATTTTCCGAAATCTGGACAGGCAGTCTGGCTACAAGTTTTTTTCCTTTTACCGAAGTGCTGACAAGTAATTCTCCCTCTCCCCTGAAACCCGAAGGTACAGGAATCGTAACCGATGCATTATTATTTAAGTCGGCTGGTGCTTTGCTGCTATGAATTTTCTTTTTCCCAACCCTCAACTCACAGGAAAACTGTATATCGACAGGCTTCTCTCCTTTCGACGAAACCAGACTTACCATGGCCTGTAGAGGAATCTCAGAAGAAACCACCGGAGATGAAACATTTAGCAGAATTTCGTAATCAGGTTCTGGTTCGTTGGTAATATACAGCGGAAAAGCCTCCATATGTTCCGGGTCTCCGTTTTTCATCCAGCTGGTATAGGTAAAAAGGAAATATTGCCCGGGAGGAATATCATCAGGAATCCTTATTTCTCCTGCATAGACGTCTTCCTGAAGTTTTTCCTGCACAAGATAAACAGGCTGCCCCTTTTCATTGCATAGCTGAAGAAAAAGGCTCTGGCTGAGGCGTAAGGCAGAATTTAACGGGTCCCTGCTGACAACAGCAACAAAAGGCAGTTTTGAACCAGGAGTGGTAACGTTCATTGCAGGAACAAACCATACACTTTCCCGGGGATACCTGGTATAATACTGATGAAGTGAACTGCTGATCCGGCTTACCTGGTCAGATTGGCCTAATATCGTATCAAACTGCAAAACCAGAAACATCAGAATACCCAAAATTTTAATTTTCATATTGCTAATTATTAAAGTTCAATGATAAACTATTGTGGACTTAAAAGAACCTGATTCCGGATTTTTTGCTGAAGTCTGACAACAGCTTCATCAAGTTTGGTTTCCGGTTCAATGGTGTTGAAATCTTCCCAGAAATCCGGATCATAATCCTTAATCTGGTTAATATGGATATCGGAAACCTTACTAACTTCATTCCCTTTAAAACGTTTCACTCCCGAGGTATCCATACCTGTTATAACAAGATCAGAGGTAGTGCGGTAGAGGGAATTAAAAAAGGCTCTTCTCGCTCTTGCTCTCACATCAAGTTCGGTATGTACTGAGGCAAGCACTCTTCCCCCCTGCACATCTTTGTAACGCACTATATAGAAAGCCCGTACAGGTCGCACGTTGTATCCCGCCGGAGATTTCTTTACCAGAAGGCTCCGGGCGTATTTAATACCGGTTTCTGACAAACCGAAACGGGCTTCTTCAATGGCAAGAGTGGCAACATCAATGAATATTTTACCCGAATATAGGGCATCCTGCACTCCAGGCTTCTGATCAAATGAAATGACATACAGATCACGGTCTCCTGAACGTGCATATCCTTCAAATGCATATGTGTAATAGGGAAAATAATCTTCCTGAAGAAAAGAGGAGGTATTTTTCGCAATATCGAGCATAAGTGAATTGAAAAGGCCACCTTCCACCCGATAACTGATGCGTTCGGTTTCGTATGAATTTTCCTGCTTTCTTCCCTTCAACAATTTAATTTGATCGTTATCCCAGATATTGGAATATGATGACTTGTAAATCCTGGTGACTGATTCGGAAAGGGCAATGCATTTCTCATCCTTCCAGGTTATCTCCCTGAAGTATCCTGTGAGATATACAGGCATGTTTAAAAAACGTTCAGGAACTTTTTTTACGGCAAGGGTAATCAAGTTTGTGGGATCAGTTGGTCTCACAACAACTTCCCGTATGGAAAATCGTACGGGATTCAACATTACCTCGTTATCCCCGGACGCCAGACGACCTGAAGAAAAGGAAATACTTTCGTAACCTATGCATGAGATAGTAAGAATGGAGTCTATACAATCGGCAGGTATTTTCAGGGTAAAAACACCTTCTTCATTGGTAATGGTACCGGAATTGGTTCCGGACAAAACGGCAGAAGCAAAAGGAATAGGTCGTTTGGTTTTTTTGTCCACTACCTTCCCTCCTATCTCCAGGTACATCAGGTTTTCGACTTTCTCATTTACAGATGCATTTCTGCGAAAAATGGCTATCTGCCTTCTTCGGGCAACAAAGCCCACCGATACATCATTAAATATCTGGCGAAGTACCTTATTAACTGTCTGTCCTCTGAAATTTACTGCTATTTTCTCTGAAACAGGAACTCTGGTAGGGTCATAGGAGAAATTGATACCGGTTCGAGAATGAATCGAGTCCAGCAGATCAGAAATTATTATGGATTCAGAAAAAAAAGACAACGTGTCATCAAAAACTGACTGGGCAATCATTTTATTAGCCGGTACAGAAAACAGCAGAAGAAAACAGCAGATCAGACACCGGTTTATCATAACTTCTTATTAGCAAGCCATTAATTATGGTTCTGTGGAAGAAAGCCGGTATGTGTTCCCTCCTGAAAATTTGATGGAAAGTCCCAGAGTAGCTTGAAGGACGGCAATTACATCAGGAAGTTGTTCATCAATATAACGGGCAGTAAGCTTGTAGCCAGAGATATCAGTACCAGCATAGTCAAATGTTATTCCATAGCACTGTTCGATATCAGCCAGAGCCGAATCGAGAGGAGTGTCCCTGAAAACAAGGATCCGTGTTTTCCATGAAAGATAGTTCGTCTGGGTAAATTTCTCCCTCCTGTCAATAACTGAAGCAGAGTTTGCTTTTGCATACGCACCGGATGGCAAAATAACAGTCTTCCCATCGTTGTTAACAGGGATCAGGCTGACTTTCCCTTCTGAAACCAGTACTTCCGTTTCGTTGCTTAGAGTATGTGTTTTTACATTGAAAGAAGTTCCCAGAACCCTGACAATGGCTGACCGGGTCATTATTTCAAAAGGATGCAAGCTGTCGTGCTGAACCTGAAAAAAAGCTTCACCGCTCAGGATGCATGTCCTGTTTTTCTCTTTTCCGTACTGGAATGTTAATGAACTGTTACGATTAAGCCATATTTCCGAACCATCGGGCAACATCTGATGAACTATGTTGTCGGTTGAAATTAGGGAAATCTTTTCGGATGAGGATGCCGGAGGAGACTTGATCAGGTAAAATGCACCGATGGCAACAACCAGAACAGCAGCTACAGCAGCAGCCATCCTGTACAACCTTCTGATCCGGAAAATGCCTGGTCCAGGGTAATCAGTAAGTCTATCCTCGGTCAGTTGCAGGTCACGTTCCCGACTGTTTACGAATACCGGATGATAAACCCCCGTCAGTTCCCACAAACGTTTGGTCTGTTCAAAATATTCTCGATGATCATTTGATTCATTGAGCCATTGCTGCAATTTCACTTCTTCATCAGGAGTTGTTTCTTTAACCAAATGCCTGATTATCAGATCATCACACTCGAAATTCGGTTTCATTTCAATCTTTTTCACCTTTCTAAATGACAATTCAATTTGCTTATACCCTATTATGTTATAAAAGCCTTTATGTTACTGAAGAATAAAAACCAGCAAAACCAGAAGGAAATTGCGTAATGCGATGCGAAGAAAGCGAAGTGCTTCTGACATGTGTGCCTCCACTGTTTTCACTGAAATCTTGAGCTCATCTGCCACTTCACGATATTTTTTCCCGTCAAACCGTATTTTCTCAAAAATAACCCGGGTACGTTCGGGAAGTCTTTCAAGAGCCGACACGAGCGTTTCGTAGAGTTCTCCCTCTTCGGCAAGCGCATCCGGCCGGACAGGCTGCTCAGTATCCGCCTCAGAAATCTTCAGGTGAGTGCGTTCAACAATACTGGTATGCTTCAGATAATTGAGACTGGCATGTAATACAGCCCGGTAAAGATATGCTGATAGCGAAGTATGAATTGTTATTTCGTTTCTTTTTTCCCATAAATGGACGAATAATTCCTGAACAATTTCCCGTGCAGCCTCCTGGTTTTTTACTTTTGAAAAAGCATACATGCATAAAGGAATATAATGCCTGTTGAATAACTTCCTGAAATCATTCCTACTACCAGGTAATTGCGCATCAGGTAAATCAGGTTGGCTGGTCATAAATGAATATTCCGTTAAAAAATCAAATTTAGATTAAGTTTTGGGAAGGACAAAACAGAATAAAGAAGTTAAAATTTTAAGAACCATATGGCTATTATTTTATCATTCAATTTCATTACATTCGCATACAATATTTTTCGGACATGAAAAACTATCCTGCTTTTGGTATTATCCTTCTGTCTTTTCTTCTTTTTTCATGCGGAAGCAAATCTTCACAGGAAGGTACTGTTCAGGAGAATCTGATTCCGGAAGAGGACACCCTGCATGCTTCGCCGATTTTGTATCAGATTGCCCTGCCGGTTGATATGATTCAAATTTTTGAGAAAGCAGGTATTCGCTACAACAAAGACTTGTTAAATCCGGTCAGTAAGGCAGATGATTACTCCCAATCAGGCTTGGCGGCTATCAATCTGGGTATTTACGGAATTGATCTTGGTTATATTAAACTATTTGGTGATGCCCAGGCTACCATTAAATATTTCAACGCTATTCACAAACTTGGACTGCAACTGGGTATTCCTGAAGAATATCTTGCTGTTTCCAGGGAACGTTTTGAGAAAAACATCGGAAACAGGGATTCTCTGGCCCGATTTATTAATGATATTTATAAAAGTTCCGATGAATTCCTTAAAAAAGCCGGTAGACCTGAGGCGGCTTCTCTTATTGTAATGGGAGGCTGGATAGAATCGCTTTATATTACCTGCCAGTCGTGGTTAAAACAAAACCAGACCGAATTGCTTACCAGAAGGATTGCCTCCCAGAAATACACACTCAATAGTCTTATCAGCCTGCTTTCCAATTATGCCGGAGAACCGGAAGTGTCCCAATACCTGCTCATGCTCAAGATTCTGAAAAAATCATTTGATAAGGTGAATATTCTTTATCCGCAGGGGAAGGTTGACCTGGATACTATCAACAAGGTTATTCTCTCTGAAGAGTACAAAATTGATGTGGATGAGAACACCATCCGTGAAATTGCCACACTGGTAATCAACATGCGGCAGGAGCTTGTTGATTAAACCCCAATTCGTCAATTGAAAAAATCAATTAACGAATCGACTAACAAATTGAAAGATTTTGATTAATCGGGGTTACCTCGATCGATTTAATATTTATTGTGTTTCTTTTGACTGATCTCCTCAAAAAATAATTTTGTTCTAATCATGTAGATTTTAACCCACAATACGCGTTATGCTATGCGTATTGTGCCTGTTAGGCCGATTTCACTTTGTTCCATCGGGGTTAGCACGGTTGAATTTGTTAATTCATGGTCCTTCGGTTTAACGTAAACTTTTGCCTATTAAACACCACTTCATTTCTTTCCTTGATTCACCCGATTCATGCATTGGACATGCATGAATCGCCTTTCAGGCCGCTT